>NZ_JBFUAE010000003.1:0-429941 GCF_056406435.1 Pseudomonas sp. P1_C12
GCCGGGTAGCTATGTTCGGAAAAGATAACCGCTGAAAGCATCTAAGCGGGAAACTTGCCTCAAGATGAGATCTCACTGGGACCTTGAGTCCCCTGAAGGGCCGTCGAAGACTACGACGTTGATAGGTTGGGTGTGTAAGCGCTGTGAGGCGTTGAGCTAACCAATACTAATTGCCCGTGAGGCTTGACCATATAACACCCAAGCAATTTGACTACTCGAAAGAGCATCAGATTGCGGTGTGTGAAGACGAAAATGAACCGAAAGTTCGACGCTCRCAAAACACCGAAAGCTATCACMTACCCAATTTRCTGAAGCGAGGCCATCTGGTCACGACTCAGTACCCGAATTTCTTGACGACCATAGAGCATTGGAACCACCTGATCCCATCCCGAACTCAGCAGTGAAACGATGCATCGCCGATGGTAGTGTGGGGTTTCCCCATGTGAGAGTAGGTCATCGTCAAGATTAAATTCCAAAACCCCTATCTGCGTATGCAGGTAGGGGTTTTGTTTTTGGCGTAGAAAAAGCACGATCAATCAAGCACAAATTGGCGCAGTTATTTTTATCCCGGGACACTAGAATAGGTCCAACTTTTTCAGAGTCAGAGCGCTTATGCCGGATTCGGTTGACGCCAAAGAGCTGTCAGAATTACCACTAGAAAATCTGGTTGCCTGCCATGAGTGTGACTTGCTCATGCGTAAACCCGAACTCGCCCACGGCGAAAAAGCCCTGTGCCCGCGCTGTGGCTACGAGCTTTATGCCCATCGCTACAACGTCGTACAGCGCAGTCTTGCCTTGGTCATCGCCGCCTTGTTGTTGTTTATTCCGGCGAACTTTTTACCCATCATGCAACTCAATCTGCTCGGGCAATCTTCGCAAGACACTGTCTGGAGCGGTGTTATCGCGCTTTTTGACACTGGCATGCAAAGCGTTTCAGTGGTCGTGTTCCTGTGCAGCATGGGGATCCCGCTGCTCAAGCTGCTGTGCCAACTGGCCGTATTGTTGAGTATCCGTTTCGATGTCGGACGCAGCTACGGCTTGTTGCTCTATCGCATTTATCACCATATACGCGAATGGGGGATGCTCGAGGTTTACTTCATGGGCGTGCTGGTGGCGATCGTCAAGCTGGCAGATATGGCAGCAATCACCGTAGGTCTCGGCTTGGCGTGCTTCATTGGTTTGTTGCTGATTCAAGTCTGGCTGGAGGTCGTAATGTCGCCTCACCAGATCTGGCAGGCGTTATCAGGAGAGGATGCCCATGCGGGCGATTGATGCAGGCATTCTGATTTGCAAGGAATGTCATGAATTGAACAGGCAAGAAGCTGATACCGATGAGCAAGTCTGTACGCGCTGCGGAGCACTGGTGCATGCCCGCAGCCCGAATAGCCTGGTGCGTACCTGGGCATTGCTGATTACCGCCGCCATTCTTTACATACCGGCCAACTTGTTGCCGATCATGACCGTGAACTCCTTGGGCAAAGGTGCGCCCAGCACGATCATGGCGGGTGTGATCGAGTTGGTGCACTACGGAATGATCCCCATTGCGGCGGTGGTGTTTATCGCCAGTATCCTGGTGCCCACCTTCAAGCTGGTAGGCATCGCTCTGCTGCTGTTTTCCGTGCAGCGCCGTCAGCCCCTTTCGGCTCGCCAGCGTATCTGGATGTACCGTTTCATTGAATTCATCGGCCGCTGGTCGATGCTCGATATCTTTGTGATCGCCATCCTCGTGGCGGTCGTGAATTTTGGGCGGCTTGCCAGCATCGAAGCCAATCTTGGCGCCATCGCCTTCGCCACTGTGGTGATTCTGACGATGCTTGCCGCAGTAACTTTCGATCCCCGACTGATTTGGGATAACACGGAGTCGGACGACGACCATGACTGATTTGCCTGTAGCGAAAACCCGACCGGCCTCGAACTGGTCTGCCATTTGGGTGCTGCCCCTGATCGCCTTGATCATTGGCGGCTGGCTCGGCTGGCGTGCCTATAACGAGACCGGCATCGAGATTCAGGTGCGTTTTGAGAGTGGCGAAGGCATTCAGGCCAACAAGACCGAAGTGGTCTATAAAGGCATGTCAGTCGGCAAGGTCAAAAGCCTCAAGCTCGATGATGAGGGCAGTTCCAAGGGGGTTATTGCCAGCATCGAGATGAACAAGGACGTAGAGCCATACCTGCGCACCAGCACACGTTTCTGGCTGGTCAAGCCGAGCGTGACGCTGGCCGGTATCACGGGCCTGGAGACGCTGGTTTCGGGCAACTACGTTGCGATCAGCCCGGGCGAGGGGGAGCCGGTTCGCAAGTTCAAGGCCTTGGCTCAAGAGCCACCGCTCTCCGATGCCCAGCCGGGTCTGCACCTGACCATCAAGGCTGATCGGCTGGGCTCGCTGAACCGGGGCAGTCCGGTGTTCTACAAACAGATCAAGGTGGGTCAGATCAAGAGCTACGTGCTCTCCGAGGACCAGAGCACGGTTGAACTCAAGGTATTCATCGAACCGACCTACGCCAAACTGGTGCGCAAACACACACGTTTCTGGAACGCCAGCGGCATCAGCATCGACGCCAATCTGTCAGGCGTGAAAGTGCGCAGCGAGTCATTGGCCAGCATCGTCGCCGGTGGTATTGCGTTCGCTACGCCTGAAAATCGCAAGGACAGCCCGCCTACCGACCCCAGCCTGCCATTCAGGCTCTACGAAGACTTCGATGCAGCGGCGGCCGGCATCCGGGTCAAGGTCAAGCTCAGCGACTTCGAAGGCTTGCAGGCCGGTCGTACGCCGGTGATGTACAAAGGCATACAGGTCGGCAGTCTCAAGGCGCTGAAGGTCGATCCCGATCTGTCCGGGGCCACCGCCGAATTGACGATGGACCCGTTGGCTGAAGATTACCTGGTGGACGGTACGCAATTCTGGGTGGTCAAACCGTCTATTTCCCTGGCGGGGATTACCGGCCTGGAAGCGCTGGTCAAAGGTAACTACATCGCTGTGCGTCCTGGCGACAAGGGTGCCGCACCGCAACGCGAATTCGTGGCGCGTCCCAAGGCGCCACCACTGGACCTGCGTGCACCGGGCCTGCACCTGGTGTTGTTCACCGAAAACCTTGGTTCGCTGGAAGTCGGCAGCCCGGTTCTCTATAAACAGGTCAAGGTCGGTTCGGTACAGAGCTATCAGTTCTCGCGCACTAAAAAGCAGCTGATCATCGGCGTGCACATCGAAAAGGAGTACGAGGATCTGGTCAACGCCTCGACACGCTTCTGGAACGCCAGCGGCATCACGCTCACGGGTGGACTGACCGGTGGGGTTCAAGTCAAAAGCGAATCGCTGCAAAGCCTGATGGCCGGCGGTATTGCGTTTGAAACCCCGGAAGCCAAGGCGCCGCTACAGAAGCGCATTCCGCGTTTCCGCTTATTCGCCAGTCATGACGACGCCACGCAAAAGGGCGAGGTAGTCACCATCAAGGTAGACCGCGCCGATGGTTTGCGTACGGGCACGCCGATTCGCTTCAAGGGCCTGGATGTCGGCAAGATCGAGGACGTTGACCTGAGTGACGACCTGCAATCGGTGCTGCTGACCGCACGGATTACCGAAGTGCCGGAGCGCATCGCCCGAGTCGGCAGTCAGTTCTGGGTGGTCAAGCCTGAGCTGGGCCTGATCAAGACGTCCAATCTCGAAACCCTGGTGACCGGGCAATACATCGAGGTGCAACCGGCAGCCAAAAATCTGGGACCGCAGAAGAACTTTGTCGCTTTGGTCGCTGCGCCGGAAACCGCCAGGCAGGAAGCGGGATTGAGTCTGGTGCTGAGCGCCGCTCGTCGTGGGTCGTTGAAGGCCGGCGTGCCAGTGACGTATCGCGAAATCACAGTGGGCAAGGTGACGGGTTATGAACTGGGCCAGACCGCTGATCGTGTCCTGATCCATATCCTGATCGAGCCGAAGTACGCGCCACTGGTACGCAGCGGCACGCGGTTCTGGAACACCAGCGGTTTCGACTTCGATGTCGGCCTGTTCAAAGGCGCAACGGTGCGCACTGAATCCCTGGAGACGATGATTCAGGGCGGTGTCGCCTTTGCCACACCGGACGGTGAGCGCATGGGCGGCCCGGCGCAACCGGAGCAGACGTTCGCGCTGTTCGACAAGTTTGAAGAGGAATGGCTGGGTTGGGCGCCGAAGATATCGCTCGGCAAGTAACCTGTTGGCGGCAGTGCTGTCCCCATCGCGAGCAGGCTCGCTCCCACACTGGATTGTGTTCAACACCGATCTAATGTGGGAGCGAGCCTGCTCGCGATGGGGTTCAAGACTACTGAATAGTTTGAATGCCCACAAAAAAGGCCGCGATCCATTGGACCGTGGCCTTTTTATCGCCTTCGATTCAAGCCTCAGACCGCATCCAGCTCCGGTTCATCCGCTTGTTCAATTACCGTCGCTTTCACCTGGTCGTGACGACGGATGTACTTCCAGTCCGCCTCGTCGATGTAGATGCCGGCCGGGCCGCTGCCGCCTTCCAGGTCGATGGCGACACTGGCGCAGACCTGCGGCTTCACGCTCGCCAGAATCGGCACGAAGCCCAGTTGCAGGCTGGTTTCCAGCAACGCGGCCTGGTTCTTCTCATCGATGTCCGCTGCCTCGTCGAGGTAGTACGGCAGGCGCACGCGACCGGCCTGGTCACGGTCCATCAAGTGCAGCAACAAGTACATGTTGGTCAGCGCCTTGATGGTCATGGTGGTGCCGTTGGAGGCGGCGCCGTCGATGTCGGTGTGGATCACCGGTTGACCGTTGACCTTGGTGATCTCGAACGCCAGTTCGAACAAGTCCTTGAGGCCGAGCTGGTTGTGGTTCGCCGCCACCAGCCGCGCCAGGTATTCCTTGGCCTCTTCGTTCTTGTTGTCCTGTTCCGCACTCTGGCTCAGATCGAACACCGACAGGGTTTCGCCTTCCTCGTACTGGCCGGCGCTGTGGATGATCTGGTCGATGTGCTTGAGCGCTTCCTTGTTCGGCGCGAGCACGATACGGAAGCTTTGCAGGTTGGAGACCTGGCGTTTGTTGATCTCGCGGTTGAACAGTGCCAGCTGGTGTTCGAGGCTGTCGTAGTCGCTGCGGATGTTGCGCAGGGTCCGGGCGATGTCCGTCACGGCGGCACGACGAGCCTTGCCCAGGGTCAGGGCTTCATCGGTACGGTGCGCATAGGCGTTGATCAACAGTTGCAGGCGACGCTCCATATCGTCTTCGCTGTCAAACTTGGCCACACCCTTGAGGCGCACCTGAGCGTACAGCGCTTCGATCTGGCCGTCAGCCCGCAGCAGACCTTGCCAGCTGTCCTGATAGTCATTGAGCAGCGGCAGCAGGTTGTCCATGGAGTCGTCGATCGGGTCCATGAACGGTGTGCCGAACGGCAGGTCCGCTGGCAGCAACTGACGGCGGCGCAGAGCGTCGTCGAGGGTGCGTTGCTTGGCTTCCATGTCACCGATCTGCCGACCGACCAGTTGCAGCTTGGCCGACAGTTGCTGGACACGCTCGGTGAAGGCATCGCTGGAGCGCTTCAATTCGTCTTGCGCGGCTTCCATCTGCGCCAGTTGCTCAAGCTTGTCGCCTTCTTCGGCGCTCAGGGTTTGCGCGCGACGGAAATCTTCCAGGGCCTTCTGTGCATCCAGCACTTGCTGGTACAGCGCTTCGGTCTGGGTCTTGCTCGCGGCGCGGTCGGCGGCCACGGCTTGCTGGGTTTTCAGTTGCTTGAGTTCTTTTTCCAGGCGCTCTTTCTGATCGCGCAATGCCGCGCGGTCAGCCAGGGCCTGCAATGCCGGAGGTTCGATGTGCGAGATGTCGATGGACAGCCCCGGCACTTCGAAGCGTTCACCTTTGAAACCGTCGAGGATCAGCTCCACGGATTTGACCCACTCGCCGTCGTCGTCGAGGGTGATGCCGTGTTCACCCAGCGGCAGGCTGAACAGTGCGCTGTTGAACAGGCGCATCAGGCGTTCGACGTCTTGCTGTGAGAATTCTTCGCGCAGACGGGCGTAACTGTTGTTATCGGCGTGATCGAGTTGCTGCCTGACCGACTTCAGGCGTTTTTCCAGGTCGCGCAGGCGCTCGTCAAGGTCTTCGGCGCTGAACTGGCGGGATTGCGCCAATGCGCCGGCCAGTTCGTCGTGGGCGTCCTTGGCGGCCAGCAGTTGCTGTTCCAGCACCTTGACGTCATCGATCAGGGCAAAGCGATGCTTGAGCACCGACAGTTCGCCGAGCCAGCGCTGGATGCCGGTGATTTCCCGCTCCAGGCGCATCAGTTCCTGAGTGCCGCCGCGCTGGTCGTTTTGCAGGGCGTCCTGCTCATTGCGGTAGTGCTCGGCCTGAATGCTCAGCTCTTCCTTGCGCGCACTGGCGTAGTCCGACCAAGTGCCCAGCAGGGAGTCGAGCAACGGCGAGATCCGGTGCAGTTTGCCGCGCAGGATGTCGCGTTGCTTCACGCCGTTGGCCAGGGCTTCGACCAGCGGGCCGGCGGCGACCAGCGAGTTGTAGTCCTGCTCCATGCGTCGTACATCGCGGAACGCTTCTTCGCACGCGGCAATGTAATCGACGCTACCGGAGCGCAGGCTGTGTTCGAAGGCATCGAGGAACAGTTGCTTGAGCTTTGCCGCAGTGATTTCGCGCATGTGCAGCAGGTTGATGAACAGCGCGCGGAAGGTCTTCAGGCTCTGCTCGCTGGTGGAGCGCAGCGGAATCAGCGTCAGGTCCAGCGGGATCGAGGTGTGGCCACCGACCAGCAAACGGCGCAGTTCGTCCGGCTTGAGTTCGTAGGCTTTCAGGCCTTCGCGTTCAAGGTTGGTGAAGAGTTCTTTCTGACGTAGGCAGGTGTCGTTTTTCTGATAGTGGGCCAGGTCCAGTTTGCCGGCGTAGGCAAAGAACTGGTGACCGAAACCGCCGCCCGGGCCGCGACCGACCACGCCGATCACGTGGGGACCGTGGGGCAGGTTCACTTCGACCAGGATGTAGCTGGTGTCGGTGGCGAAGTAGAAGCGCCGGGACTGCTCCAGGCTGTACTTGCCGAAGCTCATGTCCGACATGCGCGCCAGGATCGGGAACTGCAAGGCGTTGATCGAGGCGGATTTACCGAGGTTGTTCGCGCCGTAGACCGACAGCGGTTCTTCCAGCGGGAACAGGCCGAGGCTGTAGCCGGCGGTGTTCAAAAGGGCAAAGCGGCGGATGCCGTAACGTTCCTTGCTCATGCGTCGAGCTCCTGTTCTTCGGCAATGGCCCGGGCTAAGGCGTCTTCTTCGCTTTCGCCTTCACTCTCTATCTCAAAGGCGCTGAGATCCAGCGGGTCATCGGTCTGCAGCAGTTTTTCGTCGCTGTCTTCGTTGATCAGCACCGGCACCGGCAACGGCAGGACGCTGTGCAGACTGGCGGCCAGATCGCGGTCCTGCTGCACCGACAGGCACACATCGAGGAAGCGGTGCATCGGCGGCAGGAAACGGTAGATGCCGTTTTCTTCGCTGGCGAAACCGAGCTGGGTCATGCGTCGCATGATCTTTTCTTCGAGCTCGTCCTGGGTCTGCACTTCGGCCTGGATGAACAGGTCGCGGTACTTTTCCAGCAACGACGGCAGCTCATCGCGGCCGAGGCTGCCGCCATCGAGCACGGAGATCGGGTCGCGGCCCTGGTCGGCCAGGTGCTCGACGAGGATGAAGGTGAACAGCGCCAGACGCTGGGCGGTCTTGTTCACCGCCGCCGCCGCGAGGTCCGGCACAAAGTAGTAGAAGCCGCGGGTGTCGCAGACCAGTTCAAAACCCAGGGCCTTGAACAGCGTGCGGTACTGGTCCTGGAAGTTCGACAACTGTGCGTACAGCTCCGGATCGCGGCGGCTGACGTGATAACCCTTGAACAGCTCGCGAAAGATCGGCGCCAGCTGGGACAGTTCGGAAAGATCAAGTTGCATGCGAAGTACTTCCATAGAGGGTGCTCGCAGAATTCTCGGTGGCATCGCTGACCGAGAGCAGGGCGAAGGAGCGCAGGCTGACCTGATGCTCGTGGGTATGGTATTCGCGACGCTCCAGACGCTCGCGCGTGAAGCGTTTTTCCCGCGACAGGCGCGAGAACCAGTACAGCAATTCGTCGGTGGCGCCGTCAGGTTCCTGCTCCAGCAGCCAGGTCATCAGGTCCGGCATCGGCAAGGCGTCTTCGCAGCGTTCGAGCATTTCCCGAACGGTGCGTGGTGCCCGTGGCGCTTCGCCTTTCTGGGTCTTGTGAGCCTTGGGGAAACGTGCCGGTTTCGGTTCGAAGCGGGCCAACGCATAAACGTAGGCTTCGACCTGACTGGCACTGCCAAGGAAGGTGCTTTGCGGGCGAGTGAACATCGGCATGGCCGCTTGTGGCACGGCGTCGATGCCTTTGCGGCGGATCATCGACAGGGCCAGTGCCGCGCCACGGGTCACGGCGTTGTGTCGGCGCGCTTCTTCACGCAACGGCAGCAGCAGTTCGCGGGCATGACGCAGGGTCAGTTGGGCGCTGGTCTGCATTTCGAGGATGCGTGCGTGGGTGCGCAGCAGCATGTCGTCGTCGACCAGGTGGCCGAGGCGCTGCTGTTCGCTGAGCATCTTCAGCAGGACGGTTTCGACCTTGCGCACGCCTTGTTCGAAGGCGCCGTCGGCGTTCACCAGATCAATCATCGGCTCGACGTATTCGTCCCAGGTCGCCAGCACTTCAGCGTAACGCTGGCGCAACGGTATTTGCCGATCGCTGGTTTTCGCCCGTTCGGCGACGGCCACCAGTGCCTGTTCGTCGTTATCGAGTTTTTTCAGTACGTCGCGAACCCGCATGTCGAGCAGGCGCAACTGGCGGGCCAGGTCATTGCCGTCGCGGATATCGAACGCGTCCTGGATATAACCGGCCAGACGCTCGAGGTGGCGCAGGTAGGCTTCGATTTCCAGGCACAGGCCCAGGCGGTGTTCACGGCGCAGATAGGCGAGGAAGTCGTGAATCTGCGCATTGAGCTCGAAACGGTTCGGGCTTTTGGCCACGGGAACCAGGATGTCGAGGCGAATCCACACGTCGAGCAGGCTGGTGATGTCCTGCGGCGTACTGTCGAGTTGCTGGGCGGCCAACTGTGAACGCAATTCGTTGAGGCTCAGGGTGCCTTGGTCGAAGTGCTCGCACAGTGGCTCCAGAAGTGCCCAGTGTTCAGCGAGGGCGCGCAAGACGCGCTTGGGTTCGATCATCGGAATGGCCGGCTGGTTGGCGATTAAAAGCGGCGATTGTACTGCATCGGGGGCAATGCGATTCAATCTCGGGACGGGCTGTCGCATTCTTTCGATAAAGAGCATCGGTCGAGGCTATCGATCAACAGCAAGCGATATTGAGCGAACGGCGGTAGAATCAGCGCACTTTAGTTATCCACAAGTGGCCGACCTTTGCTTATCGAGTCCCGTCGTCGCGCTTATCTGGCCGCCATGCAGGTGGTCAACTGGCTGCCGCGCACCGAATTGCCCTTTGCCGCACCGTCGCGGCCCGAGCTGCTGGAGACCCCCGAGCCGGTTGTGGTCGCGCCTGTCGTGCCCGCTGTTGTGGCCCAGACGCCCGTGGCGCCTGTGGCCAAGCCGGCCGAGCGGGCGAAGATCGAGGTGCCGCGCCCATCGCTGGCAAGCACGCGCACCGGGGCCAAACCGGTGGAAGAGGCTGAAGAGGCGCCGGTCGTGGTCAAGGCCCCGATCGTGCCGCCCCCGCGTTTCGCCCTGCAATTGTTGCGGGCCGGGCGTTGCCTGCTGCTGGTGGAGTTACCCACAGGCGAATCCTTCCAGAGTCGTGATCCTGCTTACCTGCTGCTCAAAGACATGTTGCGCGCCGCCGGTCTGCCGGACAGCCCGCAGATCGTCGGTGAGCCGGTGCGTTGGCCGCTGTTGGTGCGAGGCACGATGGATCAGGGCCCGGAAGCGGCCCGAGACTTCGTGCAAGGTTTCCTCTCGGTGCGCATGGAAGAAACGCCCTGCGCCTGCTTGTGGCTGATCGGCCTGCCTGCGGTGCGATTTGCCGGCGAAGCGGATGCCGATGCGTTCAATCGCGAGTTGCAGATCGAAGGCCTGGGCTCGGCCTGGGCGGTGCCGGGCCTGGAATTATTAATGGATGAGCCACAGCGTAAGGCTGATGTCTGGCAAGCCATGCGTCGGCTGATGGCGCGCTGGAAAGAATCGAATGAGTGACGCTGTATCGTTTCGCCCGATGAACGAGGCGGACCTGGAAACTGTACTGAAAATCGAATACGCGGCCTACAGCCATCCCTGGACTCGCGGGATTTTCCTCGATGGCCTGGGTAAGTATCAGATCTGGCTGATGTTCGAAGGTCAGCAACAGGTGGGCCACGGTGTGGTGCAGATCATTCTCGACGAGGCGCACCTGCTGAACATTACGGTCAAGCCGGAAAACCAGGGCCGTGGCCTGGGGCTGACATTGCTTGAGCATTTGATGTCGATTGCCTACAAGGCCGACGCCCGGGAGTGTTTCCTGGAAGTGCGCGACAGCAATACCGCGGCGTTCAAGCTGTACGAGCGTTATGGTTTCAACGAGATCGGCCGGCGCCGGGATTACTACCCGGCGGTGGGTGGGCGCGAAGATGCTGTGGTCATGGCCTGCACTTTGGTGGATTGAGTCCGTAGAGCTCAACGTTTTTTGTCGAGAGGATCGCGCCGCGCCAATTCCGCCTCATCCAGACCATTGCCACCGCCAATATCGTCCTCATCGACGATGCTCAGGTCCCAATCCGCGCGGCTATCATTGCCCGCCTCATGGGCATCCCGGGCGCCGTCTTCACGGATCAGGGTTTCCGGGCTCAGGTCATCGTCGGTAGGTTGATGGTCCCCGGTCGAGGCGCCGGCCAGGCCTGCTTCACGTACGCGCCGACGAGGCATCAGTTGCTCGTGCTCCTCATCCGGCAGTTCGTCACCGATTCTGGCGCTGGGCACTTCTTCATCGAAATCCAGCTCATGCACCGAGCCTATGCGGTCTTCGTCGTCATCGATGGGCTCCGGTTGCACCGCATCGTACGGACGTCGTGAATCATTCATGGTAATTCCTCATACTGTAGGCCTTACTACGGTTGACCCACGTGGCTACCGAGAATTCCACCGGCATGGAGCCCCGTGTTCCGGATCAGGAGAGCAACTGCATTTCGCGCGTGACCCCGACGGACGGTTGTCAGTCAAAGCTGCGCATCATTCTTGAGGCTTCAAAGCATGAACGAATTACAAGATCTGATTGATAACAACGAGCGTTGGGCCGCTGCGATCAAGGAGGAAGATCCTGACTTCTTCGCCAAGCTGGCTCGCCAACAGACCCCCGAGTTTCTGTGGATCGGTTGTTCCGATGCCCGGGTGCCGGCCAACGAGATCGTCGGCATGCTGCCGGGCGATCTGTTCGTACACCGTAATGTGGCCAACGTGGTGCTGCACACCGACCTCAACTGCCTGTCGGTGATTCAGTACGCGGTCGATGTGCTCAAGGTCAAACACATCCTCGTCACCGGTCATTATGGCTGCGGTGGTGTGCGCGCCTCGATGCAGGATCGTCAGTTCGGCCTGATCGACGGCTGGCTGCGCTCGATTCGTGACCTGTATTACGAAAAGCGCGAAGAACTGGCCAAACTGGCCACCGAAGAAGAACGGGTCGACCGTCTTTGCGAGCTCAACGTGATCCAGCAGGTGGCCAACGTCGGTCACACCAGCATTGTGCAAAACGCCTGGCATCGCGGACAGAGCCTGTCGATCCACGGCTGCATTTATGGCATCAAGGATGGCCGCTGGAAGAGCCTGAATGCGACCATTAGCGGTTTCGAGCAACTGCCACCGCAGTACCGCCTGCGTCCGTTCGAGCCCCTGTAAAGCCCTTCAGCACGGACTTTGCCGACGCCACTGTTGCAAAAACAGCTGGCCGTCGGCGTTCGGCGCTTCATCGTAGCCGGCGATCCAGCCCCGGCAGTTGTATGAACCGCAGCGGCAGGCGAACTGGCGCAGCAGCTTGTCTTCCGTCGCAGCGTAATCCATCGACAGCCAGTCGCCTTTCTGAATGTCCTTCAGCGCCCATAACCACAGCTCACTCATGTCCAGAAACACGTTCGGGTCGCAAGAGTGGCACAGCAGCCCGCAGAAGCGCGGGTCATAGACGTGAACATCGGGCGCCAGCTGGCGGGTATGTCGGCTGCGATAGGGCAGCAAATGCCCCGATACCCGGCAGATTCGACTGATGCGGGGAAACTCGCGCAGCGCTGCTATGGCCATCGGCGTGCCTTTGTCGTTCGAGAGAATCTCGAAATCGGCCAGGGATGGAAATCCGAGGTGAAGGGGCAACTCCGCAAAAGGGTAAACACCCTGCGGCGGCGGTGCGAGAGACTTGCGCAGTGCATTGGCTTTCATAACGATCCTTGTCGGCTGGGTGCTGCGACTTCCATTGGCTGACGATCCTGTCAGCGCCGCAGCACATGGGGTACGGCCCAAGCCTCTCGCAGATATTGCGGGCGGTCTACTGTCATAACTGACAGATGGACTGCCGATAGTCGGTTTACAGCGGTGGAGCGGGCAGGGCAGTGGCTGGCGCTGGCGCCTTGAGCTGTTTGAGCTGCAGCTGGACCGGTGCAGTCGAGCATTTGGCCGCCGCCTGTCCGGGCGTCAGGTTGCGAATCGAGGTGTAGAACAGCGTGCAGGTTTTTTCCTTCTCGGCCACTTGCCAGGTTTGCGTGCAGGTTTTCAGCTCGACATCGGCATTACTGTCCGGTTGGCGGCCCATGACGGCCTGCCAGCACGCGGCACTCAAATCCTGGCCCATGACTTTCAGGCCCGCTGCATCGGCCTTGGCCTTGGCATCATTGCCGGAATAGTTCGCCGGATCGGCGGCGTACCAGATGTAGCTCGGGTGGTTGGAACCCAGCACCCGCACATTCACCCCGTCACTCGGGCTGATCGTCGCCAGGCCCAGCACGTTCACGGTCGACCCGTACTGTTGCTGGATCCAGTTACGCACCGGCGCGCCGAAGGCGACCATTGGCAATGTTTCACCGCTGGCGTGCAGGCTGACGTTCCTGACCATGGTGGTCTGGTAGTCGTTGAAGTAGCTGTAGACGCCCTCCAGATCCTTGCCGGCGTTGGATGGGGCGGCGATAGGGGCGATGTCGACAATGGTCTGGAAGCCTGGCGTCTGCTCGACCGGGATGCCATTGGCGGTGAGCAGCGTGGCCCAGCGATCCGTGGTGGCGGACCTCAGGTAATCCTGGGCCTGGGTCAGCGAATAGTCTGGCGGGAAGTGCAGCAGTTCGACGCTTTTGCGGTTTTCCAGGGCCATGCCCAGCGGCAGGAACAGATACCAGCTGTACGCCCACTTGCCATCGGCATTCAGTTTGCTGGCGCCGTTATAGGCCAGGTCACCGGCATCGAGCAGCGCTGCCAAAGGTTTTTCATAGCCGTTGGGCACGCCGATGATTTCTGCGTGGAGCTGACCATTGTCGGTTTTGACCAGAACCTTCGCGTCGCCGTAGCCATCGCGCTGCACGCTCTGGGTCAGGTAATGCTCGACGGTTTGCTCAAGCGTCCAGTTGCGAAAGCAGATCACGTTGCAATTGTTGGGGTAGGCGAAGAGGCGGGTAACGCGTTCGGTAGTGCCCAGTTTCAAGTTGGCATCGGCGTGGGCGGTGGTGCTCAGAGTGAGGGCTGCGAGGGTGAGTGCCGCGAGTTTGAACATGCTCAGATCCTTTTCAGCGTATAAGACCAGCAGATACTGAAACAGACAGGGCGGAACAAAAAGGGCCGATATCAATATCGGCCCTTTTTATGGTTACGGCATTACCGGCGGCAAATACGCCAGCGTCGTCCCCAGTGCCCATAACAACACTAGCACCAATGGCGTATGTACCAGCAATTGCACGAACGAGAAGCCGATCAAGTCCCGCGCTTTCAACCCCAGCACGCCCAGCAGCGGCAACATGTAGAACGGGTTGATCAGGTTGGGCAGGGCTTCGGCGGCGTTGTAGATCTGCACCGCCCAGCCCAGATGGTAGTTCAGGTCATTGGCCACTTGCATCACGTACGGCGCTTCGATGATCCACTTGCCGCCACCGGACGGGATGAAGAAGCCGAGAATCGCCGAATACACGCCCATCAGCAGCGCGTAGGTGTCGTGGGAGGCAATGCTGACGAAAAAGGTCGAGATGTGATGGGCCAGGGTCTGCGCATCGGCGCCCTTGACCGTGGTCATCAGCGCCGCGATCGAACCGTAGAGCGGGAACTGGATCAGCACGCCGGTAGTGGTCGGCACCGCACGGGCCACGGCGTCCAGAAAGCTGCGCGGACGCCAGTGCAACAGGGCGCCGAGCATGATGAACAGGAAGTTGTAGGTGTTCAGCCCGGAAATCGCACTGATCGCCGGTTTGGTCGAGAACTCGTGGAACAGCCAGCCACCGGCCAGCAGCACCAGCAGGATCATCAGCAGCGGGCTGTATTCCAGCCATTCGCCGGGGCGGGTGCGTGGTTGCAGCGGTGGCAGGTTGAAACTCGGATCGACACCGCAGGCCTTGGCATCACGTGCCGAGTTCGGGCCAGGGGCAGTGGCGTAGGCAATGATCAGCGAGATGACGATCAAGGCCAGCAACATCACGCCGGACTGCCAGAGAAAGATCGTCTGGGTGAAGGGAATCACCCCGGTGATCGATAGAATCGACGGCGGCAGGCTCGCCGGGTTGGCCTGCAATTGTGCTGCGGACGACGACAGGCCCAGGGCCCATACCGCGCCAAGCCCCAGATAGGCGGCGGCACCGGCGGCGCGATAGTCCATTTTCAGATCGGTACGACGGGCGAGGGCGCGCACCAACAAACCGCCGAACACCAGGGACAAGCCCCAGTTCAGCAGCGACGCGACCATCGAGATCAGCGCGACCCAGGCCACGGCGGAGCGGCCGTTTTTCGGGATCTTCGCCAGACGGTCGATCAGTTTCACCGCTGGCGGCGAACTGGCGACCACATAACCGCCGATCACCACGAAGGCCATCTGCATGGTGAAGGGGATCAGGCTCCAGAAGCCATCACCAAAGGCCATGGCGGCGTCGGTGGGTTTGGCTCCCATCGCCATGGTGGCCAAGGCCACGATAATCACCGCCAGGGCAGCAAACACCCAGGAGTCAGGAAACCAGCGTTCGGCAAAACTTGAGCAGCGCAGGGCAAAGCGGGCGGAGCGGCTATCTTCGATATCAGCGGCCACGGGGGTTACCTCGGATTTTTATGTTTGTTGTGGTCTTCGGGGCAGTAACCGCCCGTCTGGACAGACGCCAACATTAATTCAAGCCGAGGATTTTTGCGGGGCTGTTTCGTGGCTATGGGACTTTGGTCTAACGGGTTGTCCGCCGGTGCATTTGCGTAGACCATGGGCGCCTTGGTTTTTGCCTGTGCCAGAGTTCTTTACATGACTGCCAACACCGATTCGCGCGCGGCGCCGTTCAGCCGCTCGGACTACAAGACCCTGGGGCTTGCCGCCCTCGGCGGGGCGCTGGAAATATACGACTTCATCATCTTCGTGTTTTTCGCCCTGACCCTCAGTCAGCTGTTCTTCCCGCCGGAAATGCCCGAGTGGCTGCGCCTGCTGCAAAGCTTCGGGATCTTCGTCACCGGTTACCTGGCGCGACCGCTGGGCGGCATCCTGATGGCGCACTTCGCCGACCGTCTGGGGCGCAAGAAAGTCTTCAGCCTGAGCATCCTGATGATGGCGTTGCCCTGCCTGCTGATCGGGATCATGCCGACCTACGCGCAAATCGGTTATTTCGCTCCGTTGCTGCTGTTGGGCCTGCGCATCCTCCAGGGCGCGGCGGTGGGGGGCGAAGTGCCGAGTGCCTGGGTATTCGTCGCCGAGCACGCGCCCATCGCCCATCGCGGCTATGCCCTGGGTTTCCTGCAGGCGGGGCTGACCTTCGGCTATCTTATCGGCGCATTGACCGCGACCTTTCTGGCGCAGGCATTCACCCCGGAGGAAATCCTCGATTACGCCTGGCGTTACCCGTTCCTGCTCGGCGGCGTGTTTGGGGTGATTGGCGTCTGGCTGCGTCGCTGGCTCAACGAAACCCCGGTGTTCATGGCCATGCAGGCGCAGCGCGAGGCGGCCGGCGAACTGCCGCTGCGCACGGTCTTGCGCGAGCATCGCCTGGCCATTTTGCCGGCGATGATTCTCACCTGTGTGCTGACCTCGGCGGTGGTGGTGTTCGTGGTCATCACCCCGACCATGATGCAGAAAACCTTTGGCATGACCACCAGCCATACCTTCGCCTTGAGCGCACTGGGCATCGTGTTCTTGAACATCGGCTGCGTGCTCGCCGGGCTGCTGGTCGACCGCATCGGCGCCTGGCGCACGGTGATGCTCTATAGCCTGCTGCTGCCGCTGGGCATCGGCGTGCTGTATGGCTGCCTGATCATGGGCGGCGACTGGCTCGGCCTGGCCTACGCCGTGGCAGGGCTGTCCTGCGGGGTGGTCGGCGCGGTGCCATCGGTGATGGTCAGCCTGTTCCCGGCGCGGATTCGCGTCTCGGGAATCTCGTTCACCTACAACATTGCCTACGCCGCATGGGCAAGTGTCACACCGCTGTTGTTGATCGGTCTGATGCCATGGAGTCCATGGATCTGCGTGATGTTCAGTGCGGTGATGGGCGCGGTGGGTGTGGGCAGTGCGGCTTATTTCGGTGCACGGATGCCGAGAATCGCAGGCTGTTCCACTGCTGGCGCGCATTGATTGTGCGCGTCATAACTATTTTTACAGGACAAGCCTGAAACACGCTTAAGTAAATGTTTCCAAGGCCGATGGTTAGGTTGCGTATCGCTTTCTACCCCCGTCCATCGGTGCTTTCCCATGTTCAATAAACGCTTGAAGCAGGAGCTGTCGGCTCTTCGTGAAGAACTCTCCAGCCTCCAGCAAGTGAAGGAAAGTCTGGAAAGCGAGATGCTGGTACTGACTCTCGACAGCGATGGACGGGTTCAGTCGGTCAATCAGAACTTCCTTGGCGAGATGCACTACAAGAGCGGTGACCTGATCGGCCGACACATCGACGACTTCGTCCCGGATCACGTGAAGTTCGACGAATTCCAGCAGCGTTTCAAAAACGCGCTGACCCGTGGCGAGCACTTCGCCGGCGCAGTGCGCCTGTTGCGCGGTACGGGCCAGGAAGCCTGGTTGCGTTCGATCCTGCAACCGGTGCGCTCGGCCGATGGGCGGATCAAGTATTTTTCGATCTTCTCCAGCGACCTGACCCGCACCATCGAGGCCTCCCGCGAGCACGAGAACCTGATCGGCGCACTGGTGCGCTCCACGGCGGTGATCGAATTCGACCTCAACGGCAACGTGCTGACTGCCAACGACCGCTTCCTCAGTGGCATGGGGTACAGCCTGGCGCAGATCAAAGGCAAACATCACCGCACCTTCTGTCTGCCGGAGGAGTACAACAGTGCCGAGTACCAGGACTTCTGGCGTCGCCTGAACGCGGGCGAGTACGTGACCGACCGTTTCAAGCGTGTCGACAGCCACGGTCGTACGGTCTGGCTGGAGGCGTCCTACAACCCAGTGGCCGATGCCAACAACAGGCTCTACAAGGTGGTGAAGTTCGCCACGGTGATTACCGATCAGGTCAATCAGGAACAAGCCGTCGCCGAGGCCGCCAACATCGCCTACAGCACCTCGCAGCAAACCGACCAAAGCGCCCAGCGCGGTAACGCCGTGGTGACCCAGGCCGTGGACGTGATGCGTGACCTGGCCAAGCACATGCAAACCGCTGGCGATGGCATCGAGGCCTTGAACGAGCAGTCGCTGGTGATCGGTACCATCGTCAAAACCATCAGCGGCATTGCCGAGCAGACCAACCTGCTGGCGCTCAACGCGGCCATCGAAGCGGCGCGTGCAGGCGAGCAGGGTAGGGGCTTTGCCGTGGTGGCCGATGAAGTCCGGCAACTGGCGTCGCGCACCAGCCAGGCCACCGACGAAATCGTCCTCGTGGTACGCCAGAACCAGGACATGGCGCGCAACGCCGTGGCGCTGATGACCGACGGCAAGCTCCAGGCCGAACAGGGCCTGGCACTGGCGGCGGAAGCGGGTACGGTGATTGTCGAGATCCAGGACGGCGCGCAGAAAGTGGTCAATGCGGTGGGGCAGTTTGCCAATCAACTGATGAGTTGAGTCCAGCGTTTTGCCCGAAGCCTGAAAAGATCGCCATCGGCGATCTTTTCATTTCAGCGTGTTTTATCCCGTTACAATCGGCTCTTTTCCCCCAGGAGCAGACTTCCATGAGCGCTTCCCACCGCCGTCCGGTTCCCTTGTCCAGGGCCTATCGTCTGCTCAATCATGGCCCGACCGTGCTGGTCAGCGCAGCCCACGGTGGCCGGCGCAATATCATGGCGGCAGCCTGGGCCATGCCGCTGGATTTCGAACCACCGAAAATTGCCGTGGTGCTGGACAAGTCCACCTGGACTCGCCAGTTGCTGGAGGCCTCGGGCACTTTTGTGCTGAACGTCCCGTGCGCTGCCCAGGCCGACATTGTGCAGACCGTCGGTTCGACCTCCGGCCTGGAGTTGACCCAGGGCCAGGGGCGCGACAAGTTTGAAACCTACGACTTGCAGACGTTCACCGGTCAGTCGGTTGATGCGCCGATGCTCGAAGGCTGCGTGGCCTGGCTGGAATGTCGCCTGTTGCCGGAGCCGAACAACCCCCAGCAGTACGATCTGTTCCTGGCCGAAGTGATTGCCGCCCAGGCTGACGAGCGCGTGTTCAGCGAAGGCCGCTGGCACTTCGAAGGGCAAGATGCCTTGCGCACCTTGCACCACGTGGCGGGCGGGCACTTCCTGACCATTGGCGAGCCGGTGGACGGCAAGACCTTGCAGGTGTAAGCCGGTCAGCGCTCATATCCACACATCATTCTCGGCTGTGCGCTCACCACCTTCGTTGCCGGTGTTCAGTACACCCTTGGGTTCGATCAGCAGGAGTTTTACCTCCTGCTCGGCACAGGGCTTGTGCTCGACGCCTTTGGGCACCACGTACATTTCCCCGGCGTTCACCAGCACGTGGCCATCGCGAAAATCGATGCGTAACTGGCCTTCCAGAACGATGAAGGTTTCGTCGGTATCGAGGTGGTCGTGCCAGATGAAGTCTCCCAGCAGCTTCACCACCTTGAACTGGTAGTCGTTCATTTCGGCGATGACCCGGGGCGACCAGTGGGAATCGATCCGGCTGATTTTTTCAGCGAAGTTCAGGCTTTCGTAAGCGTTCATGAAACAGCTCTCGCAGTGGTTGGTGAACCCACGATAGCCAGCGACTCAACGCGCTTCTTGTACGATTGTGCGTGGCTCAACGGCGCTGCATGTTCATCCAGCGGGCCGGTGACAAGCCGTAGGTTTTGCCGAATTGCCGCGTCATGTGGCTCTGGTCGGTGAAGCCTGCGATCAGCGCGGCGCTGACCAGGCTCTGACCCTGGATCAGCAGTGCGCGGACCATATCCAGGCGGCGCATGGTCAGGTAGCGGTAGGGGCTGGTGCCGAACAACAGGCGAAAATCCCGGGACAGGCTCCAGCGATCCCGACCACTGTGCTGCGCCAGTTCATCCAGGGTCACGGTGCGATCCAGAGCGCCGTGGATGTATTCCCGCGCACGCTGCGCGGCCACGTAATCAAAACCCGAGCGTTTGCCCGGCGCACCGGAAACCGTACTCATGGCTTGCGCCAGATCGAACAGCGCGTCCTGTTCTTCCAGTGGATCGAGCGGGCAATCCAGGCTGCGCAGCAACGCGCCCGTGGCGGCGAACAAGCGGGGATCGTTCGACAGCCCGGTCTTGATGAATGGCAGCGCTTGCCCGCCGAGCATCTGCTGGATCAGCGCCGGTTCGATGTACATCATCCGGTACTGGAAGCCGGACTCTGTGCCGGCCTCGCCATCGTGGGCTTCGTCCGGGTGCAGCACGATCGTTGCGCCGGGCAGACTGTGACGCCAGCCGCCGCGATACTGAAAGCTCTGCACCCCGGCCAGGGTGTGGCCGATGGCATAGGTGTCGTGGCGGTGAAGGTCGTAGCCATGGCCGGAAAAAAACGCCTCGAAACGCTGCAGCCCGCCGACATCGGGCGCGCGAAGGAACCAGTCATTGCGAGGCGGACGCTTGGTCATGGTGATGATTGTCTTGAGCTTGATGCGCAACACGGTAACCCAGCCAGCGGTTCCCTGTCTTCTGATCGGAAGGCGGCTTGTCCGCTAGAAAACCAAGGGCAAATACTGCACTGTGGGACGCATTCGTTACAGGTTGTTTTTTATTTGTCAGGATGAGGCCAGGTCATGAGCAAGTTGCGCGTGGGGATCATTTTCGGAGGCCGTTCGGCCGAGCATGAAGTGTCGTTGCAGTCGGCGAAAAACATCGTCGATGCACTGGATCGTTCACGCTTCGAGCCGGTGCTGATCGGCATCGACAAACAAGGCCACTGGCACCTCAACGACCCTTCGAATTTTTTGCTGAACCAGGAAAACCCGGCGCTGATCGCCCTCAATCAATCCAATCGTGAACTGGCTGTGGTGCCGGGTAAAGCCAGCCAGCAACTGGTGGAAACCTCCAGCCAGGAATTGCTCGGCCACGTCGATGTGATCTTCCCGATTGTCCACGGCACCCTCGGGGAAGACGGTTGCCTGCAAGGCTTGCTGCGCATGGCCGATCTGCCGTTTGTCGGCTCCGATGTGCTCGGCTCGGCCGTCTGCATGGACAAGGACATCAGCAAGCGCCTGCTGCGCGATGCCGGCCTGGCCGTGACGCCGTTCGTGACATTGACCCGTGCCACGGCCGCGGGTACCGGGTTTGCCGAGGTTCAGTCCCGGCTCGGTTTGCCGCTGTTCGTCAAGCCGGCGAATCAGGGCTCTTCCGTGGGCGTGAGCAAGGTCACCGACGAGGCTGAGTACATTGCTGCGGTGGCGTTGGCCTTGAGTTTCGATACCAAGGTGTTGATCGAATCTGCCGTCAGCGGCCGCGAGATTGAGTGCGCGGTGCTCGGCAATGAAGACGCCATCGCCAGTGGCTGCGGCGAGATCGTGGTGCGCAGCGGGTTCTATTCCTACGACAGCAAATACATCGACGACACGGCGGCTGAAGTGGTGGTGCCGGCCAATATCAGCGTCGAGGCCAGCGAGCGCATTCGCGCCCTGGCCGTCGAGGCATTCCAGGTGCTGGGCTGCTCCGGCCTGGCCCGCGTCGACGTGTTCCTGACCGACAGCGGCGAAGTGCTGATCAATGAAATCAACTCGCTGCCCGGCTTCACCCGCATCAGCATGTACCCGAAACTGTGGCAGGCCACTGGCATGACCTACAGCGAACTGGTGACGCGACTGATCGAGCTGGCGCTGGAAAAGCACCATGTTCGGCAGGGGTTGAAGATCAGTCGATAAGTGAGCGGCTGATTTTCGCTTGCTCATAAAACAAAAGGGCCTACCCATCGGTAAGCCCTTTCTCATTCCCGCGTACGACTCAATCCCCCAACGCTTGCCCCTCACGCCGCGGATCGGCCCCGCCTGTCAGCGACGCTTTGCCTTGGGCGTCCTTGACCCGAACAATCGCCTGGGTCCCGCTGGTCATGTCGATTTCGCTCACGCTGTGCCCTTTGTCTTTCAGCGCCTGAACCAGCGTCGGGCTGAACTGCCCCTGTTCCAGTTCGGTCGGGCCGTTGCGGCTGCCGAAGTTGGGCAGTTTAATGGCGGCTTGGGCATCGAGGTTCCAGTCGAGCAGGCCGATGGTGGATTTGGCCACGTATTCGATGATTTGCGAGCCGCCGGGGGAACCGACGGTGGCGAGGAATTCGCCGCTCTGGCGGTCGAAGATCAGGGTCGGGGCCATGGAAGAGCGCGGGCGTTTGCCGGGTTCGACGCGGTTGGCGACTTTTTGCCCGTTTTCCTCGGGGATGAATGAGAAGTCGGTCATCTCGTTGTTGAGCATGAAACCCTGAACCATGATGTGCGAGCCGAACGCTGACTCGATGGTGGTGGTCATCGACACGGCACCGCCGGCGTCATCGACGGCCACCACTTGCGAGGTGGAAATCCGCAGCGGCGAACGGTCCGGCGCATAGGCCACCCGGATGCCCGGCGGAGTGCCGGGTTTGGCCGTGCCCATGCTGCGTTCGCCAATCAGGGCGGCGCGGCTGGCGAGGTAGGCCGGGTCGACCAGGCCCTTGACCGGCACGGGTACGAAGTCTGTGTCGGCGACGTACTGAGCTCGGTCGGCGTAGGCCAGGCGTTCGGCTTCGGAGATCAGGTGCACCGCTTGCGGGTCGGGTTCGATGCCGGCCGGGGCCGTGCTCTTGACCGGCTTCAGCGGTGCCAGCGCCAGGCGTTTATCGCGAGTCTCCAGGGCTTGCAGCGTGCCGAGGATCTGCGCCACGGCGATCCCTCCCGACGACGGCGGCGGCATGCCGCAGACCTGCCAGCGCTTATAGTCGGTGCACAGCGGTGCGCGCTCCTTGGCCTGGTAGTTGGCGAGATCGGTCAGGGACAGGCTGCCGGGGTTGGTGTGGCCCTGAACCTTGGCCGCGATTTCCTCGGCGACCGGGCCTTTGTACAGGGCATCCGGGCCTTCATGGGCGATATGTTCGAACACGGCGGCCAGGGCCGGGTTCTTCAAGTTTGTGCCGACGGCTTTTGGGCTGCCATCGGAATTGCGCAAGTAAGCCATCATTTCCGGCGAGCGTGGCATGGACGAATCCGCGGCGATCAACTGATGCAGGCGTGGCGAAATGGCAAAGCCTTGCTCGGCGAGCCGGATGGCCGGTTCAAACAGCTGCGCCCAGGGCAGGCGTCCGTGTTTTTGATGGGCCAGTTCCAGGGCGCGCAATACGCCGGGTGTGCCCACTGAGCGACCGCCAATCTGCGCCTGGGTGAACCCCATCGGTTGTCCATTGGCTTGCAGGAAAAGTTTCTCGGTGGCGCCGGCCGGGGCGGTTTCACGGCCGTCGTAGGTGCGCACGGCTTTGCCATCCCAGAGTACGATCAATGCGCCGCCACCGATGCCCGAAGACTGTGGCTCGACTAGCGTCAACACCGCTTGCATCGCAATCGCCGCGTCGATGGCCGAGCCGCCCCGGCGCAGCATCTCCCGCCCGGCTTCGGCCGCCAGCGGGTTGGCTGCCGCCGCCATGTATTTCTCGGCGTGTTGGGTGCGCAGGTCGGTGCGCAAACCGGAGGCGCTTTCCGGTGCGAGCGGCAGGGTCGGGACTGAAGCGTTGTTGCACGCGGTCAGGGTCAAGACGCTGGCGAGCAGAAACAGAGCTGGCAGGCGATAGCGGCGCAAAGGGAAGGTTGAGAACACGTGTGGGGTACTCCGTCCGTTGGATCTACGATCAGTGGACTGTATCGGCCGACCGGGAGGGACGCAAACCAGGTCCCACGGCACCGACGTTTTTGTCCTTCATCAATGGCGGGGTTTTCTGTAGGGTCGTTGCCAACAGGCAGACCATAAAATCAACAAGAGGCAGACATGCAGACCGAGTTTCCAACCCAGCCGAGTTATCGCTCTCAGCGCGAACAGTTTCTGGCCGCAGCGACCAGCGCCGGCGCAACGCTGACTGAGTATCCACACCCGCTCAAAGGGCCGTTTGGTGAGCCCCTGAGCACGGATGTGGCGGTATTGGGTGATCCGGACGCCAAGCGCCTGCTGATTGCGCTGAGCGGCACCCACGGGGTCGAAGGCTTCTATGGCTCGGGCTGTCAGATCAAATGGCTGCAGGAGTTGGGCAGGCGTTCCCTGCCAGCGGATGTCGCCGTAGTCATGATCCATGCCATCAACCCCTGGGGCATGGCGTGGTTGCGACGGGTCAATGAAGACAACATCGACCTCAACCGCAATCACCTGGATTTCCAGCGCCCGCTGCCGGACAACCAGGCCTACAACGCCCTGCATGAAATCTATGCCTGCCCGCAGTTGCACGGTCCGCAGCGTGATCGTGCCGATGCCTTGCTCGACGAGCAGATCCGCCTGCACGGCTGGCCGGCAGTCATGTCGATTGTCGAGGGTGGTCAGCATGCTCATCCCGACGGCCTGTTTTTCGGCGGGCTGGCGCCGAGCTGGTCAAACCGCACGCTGCACAAGATCGTGCAAAAGCACGTGGCCCATGCCGAGGTTGCCATGTGTTTCGACTTGCACACGGGCGCTGGCGAGTACGGTCATCCGATGTTGTTGACCATCACCGAGTCCGCCTATCCGGCGCTGGCGGATGCGCAGGCGATTTATGGCCCGTGGCTCTACAGCCTGCAAACCGGTGCCGACACCCTGAGCGAAACCGGCGTGGCCGCAACGGCCACCGGCTACACCTCGCAGGCGCTGATCAATGCGCTGCCACAGGTGCGGCTGATGCCGTTTGTCATTGAGTGCGGGACTTACCCGGGGCCGGACGTTCACCGTCATCTGCGCGATGATCACTGGCTGCATCTGCATGGCAACCCGAATGACGCAACAGGGCGCGAGATCAAGCTGAATCTGCTCGAGCAGTTCTATCCCGCCGACAGCGATTGGCAGGCGATGGTCTGGCTGCGGACGTGGCAGATCTGGGAGCGGGCGTTGTCTGCATTGCCAGCGGTGTAGGAGCAAGCTCGCTCCTACAGGCATAAAAAAACGAGGCATAAAAAAACGGCCTACCTTGCGGTAAGCCGTTTTTAGTACTTGGTGGCTACACAGGGACTTGAACCCCGGACCCCAGCATTATGAATGCTATGCTCTAACCAACTGAGCTATGTAGCCAAGTGGCGCGCATTATTCACCGGTAACGGGGATGCGTCAAGCATAAATCTAAAATATTTCTCTGCGCTTTCAACCGTTTATCAACTCTTTAGCAAAATCGACCCTCCGAGCAGCGGTGAAGGGCAGCGCTGGAACCAGCGGCTGGCCTGTTCGTACGCGTGCGCCAGTTGCAGGACAGCGAAGTCGGCCTGGTGTCTGCCGATGATTTGCAGGCCCATGGGCAGGCCGCTGGCGTTGAAGCCGACCTGTACGTTAGCCACCGGGCAGCCTGACAAGGTGCCGGGAATCACCACCTCCATCCAGCGGTGATAGGTGTCCATGGTCACGCCTTCGATGGAGGCGGGCCACGCTTGGGTTTTATCGAACGGGAACACCTGAGCGCTGGGCAGCAGCAGATAGTCGTATTTTTCGAATAGCCTGGAGATCGCCCGATACCAGTCGCTGCGCGTCACCGAGGCGGCAAACACCTCGGTGGCCGAGAGTTTCAGGCCGTTCTCCACTTCCCAGCAGGCTTCCGGTTTCAACAGCGCACGTTTTTGCGGGTCGGCATAGGTCGCGCCCAACGAGCCGGCGACCATCCAGTGACGCAACGTCCGCCAACTGCTCCACAGCTTCTCTGGCGCGAATTCGGACTGTACGGACTCGATATGGCATCCCAGGCTTTCGAAGTCGCCGAAGGCCTTTTCGCACAATGAGAGGATGCCTTTTTCCATCGGCAGATAGCCGTTGAAGTCGCCGAGCCAGCCCAGACGCGTGCCTTTGAAGTCTCGATCCAGCGGTGCCGCAAAGGCGCTGCCGGGCTCGGCAATGGACAGTGGCGCCCGCGCATCGGCCCCGGCCTGTACCGACAACAGCAACGCTGCATCGCGCACGCTGCGAGCCATGGGGCCTTCGTAGCCGAGCTGATCGATAAACAGATCAGCGCTGTCATCGAAGGGCACTCGGCCCTGTGACGGACGGAAGCCGAAGATGTTGTTGAAGGCGGCCGGGTTGCGCAGCGAGCCCATCATGTCGCTGCCGTCGGCCACCGGCACCAGGTGCATGGCCAGCGCCGCCGCCGCGCCACCGCTGCTGCCGCCGGCGGTCTTGCTCGGGTCGTAGGCGCAACCGGTCGCGCCGAATAGCGGGTTATAGCTTTGCGAGCCGAGACCGAATTCCGGGGTGTTGCTCTTGCCGATGATGATTGCGCCGGCGGCCTTGATCCGCTCGACCATGATGCCGTCGCGCTCGGGGATGAAGTCCTTGTACAGCGGCGAACCTAGCGTGGTGCGGATGCCACGGGTCAGGGACAAGTCCTTGATGGCGTGGGGCAGGCCGTGCATCCAGCCACGGTATTGGCCTTTTGCCAGTTCGGCGTCGCGGATATCCGCCTGGGCCAGCAGGTCTTCTGGCGCTTGCAGGCTCACCAGCGCATTGACCTGCGGGTTGAAGCGTTCGATGTGGGCAAGATAAGTCTGCATCACTTCCCGGCAGGAAACCTGGCGCAGGCGGATGCGTTCGGCGAGCTCATGGGCCTGCAACAGGACCAGTTCGCTGATGTTATTAGAGTTCATTGCAAGCGGCCTTTCAGACGGCTGGAAAAACGCCCCGCCATCGCGTCGGGGCGGTAGAGATCAACGCATCAGGTTGGTCCAGAGACGGTCGGCCAGGCGGATCGCGCCTTCGCCGCAGGTCTTGCTGAACACCACGTTGGTGCCTTCGGGAATGTGCAGCTCCGGCGCGTCCTTCAGGCCCGCATCGAGGAAGGGTTCCACACCCTTGATCGGGCTCTGGTGCTTGAGGAAGTTCTGGGTCATCGCCGCGTTTTCAGGCTGGCTGAGGAACGCGATGAAGGCCTTGGCGTTCGCCGGGTTCTTGCTGCCGGTCGGGATGACCATGTTGTCGACCCAGGCCAGCACACCTTCTTTCGGGTAGAGATACTTCAGGCTCGGTTTCATCTCCCGGGCGCGCATCGACGAGCCGCCCCAGAAGGTCGACATGTCGATTTCACCCGAGGCGAGGTTTTCGCGGATCGAGCCGGCCTTGGAACTGTAGGTCTTGACGAAGGGTTTCTGCGCCTTGAGCAGGGTCAGGATTTGCTGCATCTGCTTCGGATCTTCGCTGCACAGCGGGATGTTCAGGTACAGGCTGGCCATGTCCACCACGTCGCTGACCGAGTCGAACATGTTGATCCGCCCTTGCAGTTCGGCCGGCGGCTCGTAAAGCGCCTTGAGGCTGTCGGTGGGGCCCTTGTAGCGCTCGGTGTTGAGCACCACGCTGGTGGTGCCCCAGATGAACGGCACAGAGTAGGCGCCTTCCGGGTCCCAGGTGGGTTTTTTCAGGTTGTCGACGACGCTGGCGTAGTAAGGCTCGTTGACCGGGTCGAAACGCTCCAGCAGTTTTTCCTTGATCAGGATCGGCACGAACTGGTGCGAGGGGATCGCCACGTCATAACCGGCACCGCCCTGTTTCAATTTGGCCAGCAGGGTTTCGTTGGAATCGTAGGAATCGACGGTGACTTCGATGCCGGTCTGCTTCTGGAATCTGGCGAGAATCTCCGGCGAAAAGTAACCGCTCCAGCTCACCACGTTGAGCTTTTCCGCGGCCTGAACGCTGCCGGCCATGGTCAGCGGTAAAGTCAGGAACAACGAAGTGCCGATGCTTGCAATCAACTTGCTCATGCTATTTCCCCACAGTGCGTAGAAGGTTCAGGATTTCTTTTTGCCCAGCAGATAAGAGAGCGTGACGAACAGCACCGAGACGCCCAGGATCAGGGTCGAGACGGCGTTGACGTCCGGTGTCACGCCCATGCGCAACAGGCCGAAGATGAAGATCGGCAAGGTGGTGGTGCCGGCCTGGGAGACCATCATCGAGATCACGAAGTTATCCAGCGACACGATGAAGGCCAGCATCAGCCCGGAGAAAATCCCCGGCATCAGCAGCGGCAGAGTGACCTTGCGGAAGGTCCGCCATGGGCCGGCATACAGGTCGGCCGAGGCCTGTTCCAGGGACAGGTCCATGTCGTTCAGGCGTGCCCGTATTGGCAGAAAGGCGAACGGGATACAGAACACCGTGTGCGCGATGATCAGGTTGCCGTAGCCCAGGGACAGGCCGATGGTGGAAAACAGCGCGAGGGTGGCGACGCCGACCACGATTTCCGGCAGCACCAGGGGCAACATGATCGCGCCCATGGACAGTTGCAGGCCCTTGAACTTCGCACCCCGTGAGGTGCCGAGGGCGGCGAGGGTGGCGATGGCCGTGGCGACCATGCTGGCGCAGACCGCGATCAACAGGCTGTTGCCGGCCGCCTGGCGCAGGGCCTGGTTGGCGAAGGCCGCGCGATACCAGTCGATGCTGAAACCGGTCCACACCGTGGCCGATTGGTTGGCGTTGAACGAGAACACCACCAGCACCACGATCGGTGCGTAGAGGTACAGGTAGAACAGGAAACTGAAGCCGCCGAAGCCGGGGAAGTCCTGCACGCCCAGCGTATTGCGTTTGAACAGGCCGATCATCACGCACCTCCTTTGGCGATGCGCTGGCGCTCGGCACGCAAGGCATAAACCGTCAGTACCAACATCACCGCCGCCATCAACACCAGCGAAAGCGCCGCGCCGAATGGCCAGTTACGCGCATCGCTGAACTGGCGGAAGATCAGGTTGCCGAGCATCATCCGCGTGCCGCCGCCGAGCAGTTCCGGGGCGATCATCGCGCCCAGGCAAGGCACGAAGGTGAGGATGGCGCCAGCGAGAATTCCTGGTTTGGCGATCGGTAACACCACCTTGCGCAAGGTTCGAACGCGTCCGGCGTAGAGGTCCTGAGCGGCCTCGAGCAGGCGGATGTCCATTTTTTCCAGGGTGGCGTAGATCGGCAGCACCACGAAGGGCGCGTAGGTATAAACCAGCCCCAGCAGCACCGCGCCGTCGGTGTAGAGCAGTTGCAGCGGCTGGTCGATGACCCCGAGGCCCATCAGGCTGTTGTTGATCACCCCGGTGTTGCGCAGCAGCAGAATCCACGCATAGGTGCGGATCAACAGGTTGGCCCAGAACGGCACGGTGATCAGGAAGATCAGCAGGCCGCGACGATGAGCTGGTTGCATGGCCAGCCATACCGCCACCGGAAAACCGATCAACAGGGTGATGAGCGTGGTCAGCCCGGCGATACCTATCGAGCGCAGGGCAATGATCAGATAGGAGTCGGCGAAGGCCAGGCTGTCATCCAGTTGCCGCTCGAACAACAGCGAGGTGTAGGCGTCACTGCTGAATACCTTGTTCACCCCGCCGTAGGGGTTGGCCTCCATCAGCGAATAGCCGATGACGATCAGGATCGGCACGATCAGAAACAGGCCGATGGCGATCAGCGCGGGGCTGACACCGAGAAAGCTCTGGAAGGCCCGCCGACGTTCCAGGGGGTTGGCAATCGGTAAAGCGTGCATGGCAATTCCTCGTGCTCAATCGTGCAGGACGCTGGCGCTGCCCTGGTCGAACAACAGACCGGCCTGGCTGCCGACGGCGAAGCGTTTGCTCTGGTCGACGCAGTTGGGGGTGCGCACGGTGAGGCGTGAGCCGTCGCTCAGGCTGACCTGGTATTGCAGGTCGGTGCCTAGGTAGATCTGCGCTTCGATCCGGCACGGCAAGGCACATTCGGTATTGCCCGGCACCAGATGCAAACGCTCGGGGCGCACGGACAATGCGACGTTGGCGCCGACTCGCACATCGCTGCACGGCTGTGCAGGCAGCGGATGTCCGGCGGGGCCGGAGAACCAGGTCAGGCCGTCTTCGACGCGGGTGACCGTGCCTTCGATGAAGTTGGTTTCACCGATGAAGTCCGCCACGAAGCGATTGCGCGGGCGTTCGTAGATGTCTTCCGGACGGCCGACCTGCTGCACCTCGCCTTCGGACAACACGGCAATGCGGTCGGACATGGTCAGGGCTTCTTCCTGGTCGTGGGTGACAAAGATGAAGGTGATGCCGGTGCGAGCCTGAATGGTTTTCAGCTCTTCGCGCATGGCCTGGCGCAGCTTGAGGTCCAGCGCCGAGAGTGGTTCGTCGAGCAGCAAGACTTTGGGATGCGGCGCCAATGCACGAGCGAGGGCCACGCGCTGTTGCTGACCGCCGGACAGTTGCGCCGGCTTGCGGTTGGCAAAGCGCTCCATCTGCACCAGGGCGAGCATCTCGCGCACTCGTTCGGCCATTTGCGTTTTGTTCAGGACTTTGCCCATCGGGTGGGACTCAAGACCAAAGGCCAGGTTCTCGGCGATGGTCATGTGCGGGAACAACGCGTAATGCTGGAACACCGTGTTGACCGGGCGCTGGAAGGGTGGGCGGTCGGCGATGTTTTCGCCGTAGAGCAGAATCTCGCCTTCAGTCGGGAATTCGAACCCGGCGATCATCCGCAGGAGCGTGGTTTTGCCGCAGCCCGAAGGGCCGAGAAGGGTAAAGAACTCGTTGTCGCGAATGTCCAGGTCGATGCTTTTCAGCGCCACCGGGCCAGTCTTTGGATCACCGTAGACTTTGCGCACTGAGCGGATGGACACCGCCAGCGTTTGCAGCGAATGCAGGGCATTCATGCGTTACCTCCGATTCCCCCATCGCCTGCGCACGTGCTGAAAACAGCTGTGCCTTCGGGCCATGGATATTATTTTTCTGGGCAGGATCGAGATTGCGTTCGGGTGTTGTAACCAGCTGTTTTTTTGTTCTGCTGTGGATCGATTATCAGCGAGGGGTTGCGGGGGCGAAACTTCAATTTTAACATAGGGGCTGTTAAAAAATTTAACAGCAGAAGGCGCCCGGAAACCATGCCTGACCACCGTTTGCCGCCACTCAACGCGGTGCGTGCCTTTGATGCCGCGGCCCGGTTGGGCAGCTATGTCGAAGCCTCCAAGGCCCTGCACGTGACCCAGCCGGCCATCGGCCGTCACGTGAAGTTGCTGGAAGACTGGCTGGGCATCCAACTGTTCGAGCGCACCTCTCGCGGGGTCAACCTGACGACGGCGGGGGAGAAGTACCACCGCAAGATCACCGCCGCCTTGCAGCTGATCATCGAGGCCGGAAAAGAGGCGCAGCCCAAACACGCCGAGCGCTGGCTGCGCATCATGGTGGTGCCGGGGTTCGCCAAGCGCTGGCTGATGCCGCGCATCGAGGCCATGCGTCATCTGCGCCCGGGCTTGAAGTTCGCCATCGAACCCAATTCGACCTTCACCGAAGTGGATGGCAAAAGTGCTGACTTGGGCATCGTCTACGGATTGGACGGCCAATATGCCCACTCCCGCACCAGCCTGATTTGTCCTCGGGTGTTTCCAATCTGTTCCCCCGATTATCTGGCCAGCGTCGAGCCCATCGACAGCCCCGGGGACCTGGTAAAACACAATCTGATCCACGTCGATGACGGCGAGTGGTGGAACCTGTGGTTCGCCGCCAACGACCTCGACATCCACCTCAATTCGGACATGCTCTACGTCAACAATGACCACGCGCTGTCGGTGGCCGAGAGCGGGCAGGGCATTGCGCTGGCCAACGAAGTGCTGGTGCGCGAAGAACTCCATAGCGGCAAGCTAGTGCGGGTGGTGGACGCGCAAGTGAAGCTGGAAAGTTATCGGGTGCTGACGCCGTCCGCCGAGCTCTCGGCGGACGTGGCGTGGTTTATCGACTGGCTCAAGAGCGAACTGGAGCAGGACTTCCCGGAGGCGGTGATCCGCGCCTGAGAAGTCCTGGCGGACTCAACTCAAGCGGAAGCGCCCGGTATTGTCACTTAAGGCCTTGCTGCCGTGGCTCAGGGTGTCCGCGGCCTGATTCACCGCGCGGGCACCTTCGAGCAAACGCACCGCCGCTTGATCGACCTGCTGGATATTGCCGCTGACCTCGTCGGCGGTACTGGCCTGTTCTTCCACCGCCGTGGCGATTTGCGCCAGGGTATCGGTGACGCTCTGCACCGCACTGGCGATTTCCCCGAGCCGTTCACCGAGGCCGGTGACCGCTTGTGCATCGCTCTCTGCCTGACTGCACGCGGCTTGCATCAGGCTGACCGCCTCATTCACGGTGTTGCGCAGGCTGTCGACCGTGCCGGCAATCTGTGCGGTCGACGATTGTGTGCGTTGCGACAGGCTGCGCACCTCATCGGCCACCACCGCAAAGCCGCGCCCTTGCTCGCCCGCCCGCGCCGCCTCGATGGCGGCGTTGAGGGCCAACAGATTGGTCTGCTCGGCAACGCCGCGAATGGTGTCGACCACCAGTTGAATCTGCTGCCCTTGTTCACTGACCCGGCCCAGCGCCGCGGCAGTGTCGTTCAGGCGTTGATTGAGTTGCTGGATGCTCGCGGTGGTGCGCTGGCTGTCGCGGCTGCTGTCGGCGGCAATGCGCCGGGTGTGCTGGGCGCTGCCGGACGCCTGTTCGCAACTGTGGGCCACCCCTTGTGAGGTGGCGGCCAGTTGCGTCGCCGCAGCGGCAATCTGGCTGATCTGCAACTGCTGGGCTTCGACTTCGCCCAAGGCGTCGCTGGAATGATGATTGAGGGTTTGCACCGCGTGACTCAATTGCAGGGTTTCGTGATCCACCCCTTGCAGGCTGGTGCGCAGTTGAACCACGGCGACGTTCAGCGCGGTGCTGATGGCCGCCAGTTCGTCCCGTCCCCGAACCGGTACTTGCAGACTCAGATTGCCGTCGCGCAAGGCCTCGGCCAGCACCGTGATGCCGCGGGCGCTGCGACGGATCGAGGCCTGCAAGCAGATGAACAGATACAGCGCGGCCAACAGCAGGCAGCCCAGCACCGCGGCCACCACAATGAACTGGCGGATTGCCGAGTCGTGGTAGTAATCCAGGCGTTGATCCAGCGACACCAGCGATTGTTGGCGCAACGAGGCTAGATCGGAGAGCAGGGCATCCAGAGTGCGTTCGAAGTCATCCGGCTTCAGGTTGATGCTGCCGCCGAACACGCCGTCATCCAGCACCTTCAGGCCTGCGTCCAGGTGCTTGAGGCTGTCGTGATATTGCCCGGTCCAGGTTTGCAGAGCGCTGGGCAGGCGCGCTTCGAGCAGGCCCGCGGTTTTCACCAACTGCTCTCGCGCATCGCCGATGCGGCTGCGCAAGTCGCGCAGTTGCAGACGGCTTTGCAGGGTGAACTGCCCTGACACCACCGAGGCCTGACCCACCGCCGCCAGACGACCGACCCGTTCGATCAGGTCCGGCGCATGCTGGGTGGAAATCTGCGTCAGCAAATAAGTCTCCAGCCACGGTGCCAGCGTCAGGCGATTGTCCATGGCGATCTGTTCGCGCAAGGCTTGCAGGGCGCTCAAGGCGTTGGTGAAGCGATCATAGCCATCGGGCCACCAGCCAACGTTGCTCAGGCTTTTTGAGTCGAGGCCATCGAGGGCGGTTTGCAGGGCCTGATAACGCAACAGGGTTTCGCCCTCGGCGTTTTCTTTTTGCAGGGCGTTGCCCAACTCGGCAGTGGCCTGGCTGACGGCGGGCTGAACCGCATCGAAGGCGGCCATCGCGGCGAGGGTGGCGGGCGTTGGCTGGCGATTGGTTTCCGTGGCGCGCCACCGGGCGGCACGATCACGCTGGGCGCCGAGCAGGTCATCCAGCGCATCAAGCGCCAGCAGTTGCCGCACCCCGGCGCGTTCGCCGGAGATCAGGCTGAGTTTGTCGCGATAGTCCTGGCCGATCATCCACAGGCTGCCGGCCAGCGGCAGGATAAACAGCAGAAACAACAGCTGGAATTTGCGTGCGAAGCCGAAGCGCCCCAGCAGCCCGATCCCCGGTGATAAAAAAGCCTGCATGCCCCATGACTCCTCTGGACACCACGCACCATTGGCGTGCGCCGGAGGTTGTTGCCCCCGACTCGTGCCCTCTTAAAAGGCCTCGAAAGTTCACCCTTGTCCGCTCTGTAGGCCGACTCTGTGGCGAAACTTCCCATTCTTGGTCTCCTTTGTAAGGAGGCCGCGTTCAAGCAGACAAGGAAGGCAAGATTCAGACCATGGCTTTGCGCCATCAAGGTTGTGGCGATGAAAAACGAGGTCGTTAGCAGGCTAAGGGGATGGCGTTGCTGCACTGAAAAATGGCACATTGATGCATCTGCCTGTTTGTACCCACCTGTTGTACGGAAACCCCCATGGCTATCAGCAACGCCCAGTCCGGCTCAGTGCCGGCGTCCACTACGCCCCAAAGCAGTCCCCTGGTGATGCGCATCATCGGCGCGGTAGCGCTGGCGCATTTGATCAACGACCTGATCCAGTCGGTGCTGCCGTCGATCTACCCGATGCTCAAGGCCAACTATGGCCTGACCTTCACCCAGGTCGGCCTGATCACCCTGACGTTCCAGTTGACGGCCTCGCTGCTGCAGCCGTGGGTCGGTTACTACACCGACCGCCATCCCAAGCCGTGGTTGTTGCCGGCGGGGACGGTCTGCACCCTGGTCGGGATTCTGATGATGTCGGTGGTCGGCAGCTTTCCGTTGATTCTGCTGGCGGCAGGCTTGATCGGCATCGGTTCATCGACCTTCCACCCGGAAGCGTCCCGCGTGGCGCGCCTGGCTTCAGGCGGGCGCTTCGGGCTGGCGCAATCGACCTTCCAGGTCGGCGGTAATGCAGGCTCGGCGTTCGGCCCGTTACTGGCGGCGGCGATCATCATTCCCTATGGCCAAGGGCACGTGGCGTGGTTCGGCCTGTTCGCGGTGTTTGCGCTGTTCGTGCTCTACCGGATCAGCCGCTGGTACGCCAACCACTTGAACCTGTTCAAGCTCAAGCAAGGCCAGGCGGCGACTCACGGCCTGTCCAAGGGCCGAGTGACCAGCGCGTTGGTCGTGCTCGGATTGCTGGTGTTCTCCAAGTATTTCTACATGGCCAGCCTCACCAGCTACTTCACCTTCTACCTGATCGAGAAGTTCGACCTGTCGGTGGCCAGCTCGCAGCTGCACCTGTTCCTGTTTCTCGGCGCAGTAGCCGCGGGGACATTCTTTGGCGGGCCGATTGGCGACAGGATCGGGCGCAAGGCAGTGATCTGGTTCTCGATCCTCGGTGTTGCACCTTTCACACTGCTGCTGCCCCATGTCGACCTGTTCTGGACCAGCATCCTCAGCGTGGTCATCGGCTTCATCCTCGCCTCGGCGTTCTCGGCCATCGTGGTGTACGCCCAGGAATTGGTGCCGGGCAATGTCGGGATGATCGCCGGGGTATTCTTCGGCTTGATGTTCGGCTTCGGCGGGATTGGCGCGGCGCTGCTTGGGCATTTGGCGGACATTCGCGGTATCGAATACGTGTACTACCTGTGTTCGTTCCTGCCGTTGTTCGGGGTGTTGGCGATCTTCCTGCCGCGTACCAAAAGGGCATAGAGCTAAAAAATCGCAGCCTTCGGCAGCTCCTACGCCGATCATCTGTAGGAGCTGCCGAAGGCTGCGATCTTTTGAATTTCTCACAAAAAAGCCGCGTATCAAACGCGGCTTTTTTGTGAGCGTATGGCTTACACGTTGAAGCGGAAGTGCATCACGTCGCCGTCTTTGACGATGTAGTCCTTGCCTTCCAGACGCCATTTACCGGCTTCCTTGGTACCGGCTTCGCCCTTGTATTGGATGAAGTCGTTGTAGGCGATCACTTCGGCGCGGATGAAGCCTTTTTCGAAGTCGGTGTGGATCACGCCAGCGGCTTGTGGTGCGGTGGCACCGACGCGGACGGTCCAGGCGCGGACTTCTTCGACACCAGCGGTGAAGTAGGTCTGCAGGTGCAGCATTTCGTAGCCGGCACGGATCACGCGGTTCAGGCCAGGCTCTTCGAGGCCCAGGGCTTCGAGGAACATGTCTTTCTCTTCGCCGTCATCGAGTTCGGCGATTTCCGCTTCGATCTTGTTGCACACCGGAACAACCACAGCGCCTTCTTCTTCGGCGATGGCTTTGACGATGTCCAGCAGCGGGTTGTTCTCGAAACCGTCTTCTGCGACGTTGGCGATGTACATGACCGGCTTGGTGGTCAGCAGGTGGAAGCCCTTGATTACCGCTTTTTCGTCGGCGCCCATGTTCTTCATCAGAGTGCGCGCTGGCTTGCCTTCGGTGAAGTGAGCGATCAGTTGCTCCAGCAGGCCTTTCTGGACCACTGCATCCTTGTCACCGCCCTTGGCGTTGCGCGCGACTTTCTGCAGTTGCTTCTCGCAGCTGTCGAGGTCGGCGAAGATCAGTTCCAGGTCGATGATTTCGATGTCGCGTTTCGGGTCGACGCTGTTGGAGACGTGAATCACGTTCTCGTCTTCGAAGCAGCGGACCACGTGGGCGATGGCATCGGTTTCACGGATGTTGGCCAAAAACTTGTTGCCCAGGCCTTCGCCTTTCGACGCACCGGCGACCAGGCCCGCGATGTCGACGAACTCCATGGTGGTCGGCAGGATGCGCTTTGGATTGACGATGGCTGCCAGGGCATCCAGGCGCGGATCCGGCATCGGCACGATACCGCTGTTGGGCTCGATGGTGCAGAAGGGGAAGTTCTCGGCCGCGATCCCGGATTTGGTCAGGGCGTTGAACAGGGTGGACTTGCCGACGTTAGGCAGGCCGACGATGCCGCAATTGAATCCCATGGTGTTTCCCCTCGGATAAGAGTCAGGCCTTCTGGCTGTGCAGGTTTTTCATCGCGCGGTTCCATTCACCGGCGAGGATATCCGGCAGCACGCCGAGGGCAAAGTCGATGCTGGCATCGAGTTTTTCCTGTTCAGCGCGTGGCGCACGACCCAGGACGAAATTTGAAACCATACTGGCAACGCCCGGGTGGCCAATGCCAAGCCGCAAGCGATGAAAGGTATTCTGATTGCCCAGTTGCGCAATGATGTCGCGCAACCCGTTGTGACCGCCATGGCCGCCGCCCTGCTTGAGCTTGGCAACGCCGGGTGGCAGGTCGAGTTCGTCGTGCGCCACGAGGATTTCTTCAGGCGTGATGCGGAAGAAACCGGCGAGTGCCGCTACGGCCTGGCCGCTGCGGTTCATGTACGTGGTGGGAATCAGCAGACGAACATCCTGACCCTGATGCGAATAGCGCCCGGTCAGGCCAAAATATTTGCGGTCCGCCACAAGGTTCACGCCTTGTGCGTTCGCGATGCGCTCAACAAAAAGGGCCCCTGCGTTATGCCGGGTCTGTTCGTATTCAGCGCCTGGATTTCCCAGGCCAACGATCAGTTTGATGGCAGTCACGATAGGGGCCCTTCATTGGAGTGGTGGATAACATCGCCGCAATCAGGGAGAGCGGCGAAAGTGGACGAAAATTGCTCATTTACCATGATGTAAACTCCGCGTTCTCGCCCGCTTTCTCGCTATGCTCTAGTCCGCGATGTTTCCGGTCACTCCGGCGTACAGAGTAAAATTACTCTGCAGCGCCTTCTGCAGCTTCTGGAGCAACACGTGGAGCGTGGACGTTGGCAACAGCCTTGTCATCGCCGTGTGCCAGGGCCACGAACTCAACGCCTTTAGGAGCCTTGAGGTCCGACAGGTGAATGATCGAACCGATTTCAGCGTTAGCCAGGTCGACTTCGATGAACTCAGGCAGATCTTTCGGCAGGCAGGAAACTTCGATCTCGGCAACAACGTGCGAGATTTCGCCGCCTTTCTTGGTCGGTGCTTCTTCGTTGATGAAGTGCACTGGAACGATAGCGGTCAGTTTCTGGCCAGCTACTACGCGTACGAAGTCAGCGTGCATCACGTGGCCTTTGGCCGGGTGACGCTGCAGGGCTTTGATCACGACGTTCTGCTTGGTGCCACCAACGTTCAGCTCGATGATGTGGCTGTAAGCCGCTTCGTTTTCGAGCAGTTTGGCAACTTCTTTGGCCAGCATGCTGATGGATTCAGGGGCTTTTTCGCCACCGTAAACTACAGCTGGAACCAGGCTTGCGAGACGACGCAGGCGGCGGCTCGCACCTTTCCCCAGGTCGGAACGCACTTCAGCATTCAGGGTAAAATCGTTCATGTTGTATCTCCAAAATAACCACATTCGCCCCAGCGTTTGCGACCAGCGCTAAAGGCGATATGGGCAAAAAAGCCCCGCCCCGACAGGAATGCCGGGGCGGGGCGCTTTTCGTCAACGAGACATTTCGAGAAGGGCAGGGCCCTTAGCGGAACATCGCGCTGATCGATTCTTCATTGCTGATGCGGCGAACCGCCTCGGCAACTACCGGCGCGATATCCAGTTGACGGATACGCGAGCAGGCTTGTGCAGCAGCGGACAACGGGATGGTGTTAGTCACCACCAGTTCATCCAGCATGGAATTTTCGATGTTTTCGATCGCCCGACCGGACAGCACAGGGTGTGTGCAGTAGGCGAAAACCTTGGCAGCGCCATGCTCTTTCAAGGCCTTGGCCGCGTGGCACAGGGTGCCGGCGGTATCGACCATGTCATCGACCAGAATACAGGTACGCCCTTCGACATCACCGATGATATGCATCACTTCAGAGTGATTGGCTTTCTCACGGCGTTTGTCGATGATCCCGAGATCCACGCCCAGGGATTTGGCAACGGCACGTGCACGCACGACGCCACCAATGTCCGGGGACACGATCATCAGGTTTTCGAAGCGCTGATCTTCGATGTCATCCACCAGAACCGGGGAGCCGTAGATGTTATCTACCGGAATATCGAAGAAACCCTGGATTTGGTCAGCATGCAGATCAACCGTGAGAACACGGTCGATGCCGACTACGGTAAGCATGTCAGCCACGACTTTCGCGCTGATAGCCACACGTGCGGAACGCGGACGGCGATCCTGACGGGCATAACCAAAGTAAGGAATAACAGCAGTGATACGAGTAGCCGAGGAGCGGCGGAAGGCATCAGCCATCACTACCAGTTCCATCAGGTTATCGTTGGTCGGAGCGCAAGTCGGCTGAATAATGAAGACGTCTTTACCGCGGACGTTTTCATTGATCTCGGCTGTAATTTCGCCATCGGAGAATTTACCGACAGAGATGTCACCGAGAGGGATATGCAGCTGACGTACGACACGCCGAGCCAGATCGGGGTTAGCGTTCCCCGTAAAGACCATCATCTTGGACACGCGCAGTACCTGAAGGCTGAGGGTAACCTGGATGAGTATAGGAAAATGGCAGGGGCGGCTGGATTCGAACCAACGCATGGCAGGATCAAAACCTGCTGCCTTACCGCTTGGCGACGCCCCTGTATCTGTTGCAACGATTACCCAGTAATCGGTTCCTTTAGAGCAGACCTTGAAGCTTGCGGTGCAACATCGAAACGTTGCTTCCTTTTGCTACAAAACCTGTAAGGGTCTCTGTAAGAAGGGCCGAGACTTTATCAGCTTCAGCTTTGCTTGGGAAGCCCCCAAACACACAACTTCCAGTTCCGGTGAGTTTTGCTTCGGTAAATTTACCTAACAAATTCAAAGCGTTACGTACCTCTGGATAACGCCTTGTTACCACCGGCAAGCAGTCATTACGACTGTTTCCCTTGGGAACGGGGCGCACTTTAATGGGAGGAGTGTTACGTGTCAACAACGGATCTGAAAAAATTTCTGCCGTACTTACAGAGACTTGCGGCACCAGCACGAGATACCACGGTTCTTCCGGGTCGACAGGGGTCAGTTTCTCCCCCACGCCCTCGGCAAAAGCCGCGTGGCCACGTACGAAAACCGGGACGTCGGCGCCCAGCGTCAACCCCAGGCCAGCCAGGTGATCTTCATCCCAGCCCAATTGCCACAGGTGATTGAGGCCGAGCAAAGTCGTTGCGGCATTCGAACTGCCGCCACCGATACCACCGCCCATGGGCAGGATCTTGTCGATCCAGATATCGACGCCCAGCGAGCAAGCGGACTGCTCCTGAAGTTTTTTCGCGGCCTTGACGATCAGGTTGCTGTCGTGGGGGACGCCTGGGAATTCGGTGTGCAGTCGGATGACACCGTCATCGCGCAGGGCATAGGTGATTTCGTCGCCGTAATCGAGAAACTGAAACATCGTCTGCAGTTCGTGGTAGCCGTCTTCGCGGCGCCCCAGGATGTGCAGCATCAAATTGAGTTTGGCTGGCGAAGGCAGTGTCAGGCGATTGTCTGGCATTTCACTGCCCCAATTTGCGCGGTTGCCAAGCCTTGATCACCAGCGTGACATCCAGGTCGGTGCCATGCAGTTTGATCCGTTCGGGCAGCCAGTAACCGTTCAGTTGGGTATATTCGGTGTACTCGACCTGCCAACCGTCCTGTTCCAGACTGGCCAAACGACTGTTGTCGTCCAGCGTCAGACGGCTTTTGCTGTCCGGAGCCGGGAGCCCGCGCACCCACCAGGCCAGGTTGGACACCGGCAATTTCCAGCCCAACTGTTCTTCGAGCAGCACTTCCGGATTCGGTGCGTCGTAGCGTCCCTGGTTGGCGACTTCCAGCGACACCTTGCCCGGACGTCCGGTCAGGCGAGCTGCGCCGCGGCCCAGTGGTCCCGACAGGCGAATGTCGTAGTAATCCTGGCGCTGCAACCAGAAAAGCGTGCCGCTGCCCGAATCTTTCGGTGCGCGAATGCCGATCTTGCCGTCGATCTGCCAGCCATCGAGGCTCGCAAGCTGCTGTTTGTGCTCTCGCCATTGGGTGGGGTTGCCGTGACCCTCGACTGATTCGCGGGGACCCAGGCCCGCGCAACCGGCGAGCAGGGCGATAAAACTGAAAACGATGAAATGGCGCAAAAACATAATCTTAAAGAGTCTCTGATCCGGTCAGGCGTTTGATGGTGCCGCGCAGGGTCGGGCTGTCGGGTTGTTCCTTGAGGAACTTGCCCCAGACCTGTTTGGCTTCGCGCTGTTTGCCGTTGGCCCACAGGACTTCGCCCAGGTGAGCGGCGACTTCCTGATCGGGGAAGCGATCCAGGGCTTGGCGCAGCAGGCGCTCGGCTTCGTCGAGATTGCCCATGCGGTAATTCACCCAGCCAAGGCTGTCGAGTACCGCCGGGTCTTCCGGACTGATCTGATGCGCCTGTTCGATCAGGGCCTTGGCTTCGGCGTAGCGTGTGGTGCGGTCAGACAGGGTGTAGCCGAGGGCGTTCAACGCCATGGCATTGTCCGGGTCGCGCTTGATGATCGCGCGCAGGTCTTTTTCCATCTGCGCCAGGTCATTGCGTTTTTCCGCTTGCATGGCTCGGGTGTAGAGCAGATTCAAGTCGTCCGGGTATTGCTGCAAGGCTTGTTGCAGAATTTTCCAGGCCTTGTCGCCCTGGTTGTTGGCGGACAAGGTTTCGGCTTCGATCAAGTACAGCTGAATTGCATAATCGGGCTGCTCATCGCGCTCTGCCGCCAGCTTTCTTTGCGCTTCGGCAGTCCTGCCGTTGTTCATCAGGATGTCGGCCTGGCGCAATTGCGCCGGCAGGAAGTCACTGCCCGGGCCAACCCTGGCGTATTCGATCAGCGCGCCTTGCGGGTCGTTTTGTTCTTCGGCGATGCGACCGAGATTCAGGTGCGCCGAGTCGACGTGGCTTTCCCGGGCGATCAGGTCTTCCAGGTAACCCTTGGCCTCACTCCAGGCCTTGGCTTCCAGGCAGACCAGTGCCAGGGAGTAACGCAGTTCGTCGTCCTCCGGGTATTGCTGAACCAGGCTCGAGAACTCGGCCTTGGCGTCGTCCATACGGTTCTGTTCAACCAGCATCCGCGCATAAGTCAGGCGCAGGCGCTTGTCGTCCGGGTATTTCTTGATGCTTTTTTGCAGCAGCGGCAAGGCCTCGTCACCGCGATTCAGGGTTTGCAACAGGCGTGCACGCAGCAGAATCGGGGCAATTTCGCCGTCGTCCGGCGGATTGTTTTCCAGCAGCTTCAGCGCGCCTTTGGTATCGCCATCCTGTTGCATCAGCAGCGCCTTGCCGAAAATCAGCTGGCTGTTGTCCGGATGACGCTGCAACAAACGGTCGAAGCTTTTCATCAAGCCGTTGCGGGTGTCCTGGTCGGTGTCGGCCGCGGACAGCGCGAGGAAGTCGAAATGCGTGTCACCCTTGCCTTGCAGGACTTTCTCCATATAGACCATGGAGTCGTCATAACGCCCGGCGCGTGCCAGTTGCACGGCGGCGGCGCGTTGCGCTTCGAGGTCGTTGGGGGCGTTTTTGGCCCAGATCAGCGCGGTGTCCAAGGCTGCCTGATCGGCGCCCAGATATTCGGCGATACGGAATGCCCGCTCGGAAATGCCCGGATCCTGGGTATTGATGGCCTGGGTCACATAGTTGTCCAGGGCAATGTCGAAACGATTGCGCTGGCCAGCCAGTTCGGCGCTCAACAGGCTGAAGATGGTGTCCTCGCTGAATGAGCTGTAGACCTTGGGCTTTTCAGGGACCGGGGTGCTGTCTTCAACCGGCGACGTACCGTCCGACGGAACGGGTGCCAAGGCCTGGCAGCCGCTGAGGAAGACAAAAGCGAGGAGCAACGCGGAAGATCTATTCATATAGGAAGAGGACGACTAACCTGCGGTCGGATCATCATGACACAAGCTTTCGGCCAAACATAACCGGCCTGGCATTTTCGCATGCACACGGTCCCTGTAGGAGCTGGCTTGCCGGCGAAGGCGATGGTCCAGTCGACAGACAGGTCGCCTGTGCTGCCGCTTTCGCTGGCAAGCCAGCTCCTACAAGGATTGTGTAAACGAGAACCGCTCGCAACGTTGGCGCCATCTACCGAAGCGATAGATATCGAGTGGTTGTTCTGATTCCGTCGAAGTAGGACAATTACCGGCTTCACGTCACCATCAGCGACTTTGAATGGCCTTCCTTGCACTCGGTATTAACCACAAGACTGCTTCAGTAGACGTCCGCGAGCGCGTGGCTTTTACCCCTGAGCAGCTGGTTGAGGCCTTGCAGCAGCTCTGCCGACTCACCGACAGCCGCGAAGCTGCGATCCTCTCCACCTGCAATCGCAGTGAACTCTATATAGAACAGGATCACCTGTCGGCGGATGTCGTGCTGCGCTGGCTGGCCGAATATCATCATTTGAGCTACGACGAGCTGCGCGAAAGCGCCTATGTGCATGAAGATGATGCGGCAGTTCGTCACATGATGCGGGTGGCTTCCGGGCTCGACTCGCTGGTGTTGGGCGAACCGCAGATTCTCGGCCAGATGAAGTCGGCCTATGCCGTGGCCCGCGAGGCCGGCACCATCGGGCCGTTGCTCGGGCGGCTGTTCCAGGCCACGTTCAATGCGGCCAAGCAGGTGCGCACCGACACTGCCATCGGCGAGAACCCGGTGTCGGTGGCGTTTGCCGCGGTGAGCCTGGCCAAGCAGATTTTCAGCGACCTGCAACGCAGCCAGGCCTTGTTGATCGGCGCCGGCGAGACCATCACCCTGGTCGCCCGCCATCTGCATGACCTGGGTGTAAAGCGCATCGTGGTCGCCAACCGCACCCTGGAGCGCGCGAGCATTCTGGCCGAACAGTTCGGTGCCCATGCGGTGTTGCTGTCGGATATTCCGGCAGAGCTGGTGCGCAGCGATATCGTCATCAGTTCCACTGCCAGCCAATTGCCGATTCTGGGTAAGGGTGCAGTGGAAAGCGCCTTGAAACTGCGCAAGCACAAACCCATTTTCATGGTGGATATCGCCGTTCCCCGCGACATCGAGCCAGAAGTCGGCGAGCTGGACGACGTTTACCTCTATAGCGTCGACGATCTCCACGAGGTGGTTGCCGAGAACCTCAAGAGCCGTCAGGGCGCAGCCCAGGCCGCCGAAGAGATGGTCTCGGTCGGTGCCGAAGACTTCATGGTCCGCCTGCGTGAATTGGCGGCGGTGGACGTGCTCAAGGCTTATCGTCAACAGAGCGAACGCCTGCGCGACGAAGAATTGCAAAAGGCCCAGCGCATGCTGGCCAATGGCAGCAGTGCCGAAGAGGTGCTGGTGCAACTGGCTCGCGGGCTGACCAACAAACTGTTGCACGCACCGAGCGTGCAATTGAAAAAGCTTTCTGCCGAAGGTCGCCTGGATGCGTTGGCGATGGCCCAGGAACTCTTTGCCCTCGGTGAGGGCTCATCGGATAGCTTTTCGGATAAAAAACCGCAATGAAAGCGTCACTGCTCAATAAGCTGGATATCCTCCAGGACCGTTTCGAGGAATTGACTGCCCTGCTGGGCGACGGCGAGGTCATTTCCGATCAGAACAAGTTCCGCACCTATTCCAAGGAGTACGCGGAAGTCGAACCGATCGTAGGCACCTATAAAGAACTGCTGAAAGTGCAGGACGACCTCGAAGGCGCCCAGGCACTGCTCAAGGACAGCGACCCGGACATGCGTGAAATGGCCGTGGAAGAAGTCCGCGAGGCCAAGGAACGCCTGGTCACGCTTGAAGCCGACCTGCAGCGCATGCTGCTGCCCAAGGACCCGAACGACGGGCGCAACGTGTTTCTCGAAATCCGTGCCGGCACCGGCGGCGACGAGGCAGCGATTTTCTCTGGTGACCTGTTCCGCATGTATTCGCGCTACGCCGAGCGCCGTGGCTGGCGAGTGGAGATCCTCTCGGAAAACGAGGGTGAACACGGCGGCTATAAAGAGGTGATTGCCCGGGTCGAGGGCGACAACGTCTATGGCAAGCTGAAATTCGAATCCGGCGCGCACCGCGTGCAGCGGGTTCCGGCGACCGAATCCCAGGGCCGCATCCACACGTCGGCCTGCACCGTGGCGGTGTTGCCCGAGCCGGACGAGCAGGAAGCCATCGAGATCAACCCGGCCGACCTGCGCGTCGATACCTATCGCTCCTCTGGCGCCGGTGGCCAGCACGTCAACAAGACCGACTCGGCGATCCGCATCACGCACTTGCCATCCGGCATCGTGGTCGAGTGCCAGGAAGAACGTTCACAGCACAAGAACCGCGCCCGGGCGATGTCCTGGTTGTCGGCCAAGCTGAACGATCAACAGACCTCCGCCGCGGCCAACGCCATCGCCAGTGAGCGCAAGTTGCTGGTTGGTTCCGGTGATCGCTCCGAGCGCATCCGCACTTATAACTTTGCCCAGGGCCGGGTCACCGACCACCGCGTCAACCTGACCCTGTATTCCCTCGACGAGATCCTCGCCGGCGGTGTAGAGGCGGTGATCGAGCCGTTGCTGGCCGAATACCAGGCCGATCAACTGGCAGCGATAGGTGAGTAAATGACGATCATTGCCAGTTTGTTGCGCGCCGCCGATTTGCCCGACTCGCCCACGGCGCGTCTGGATGCCGAATTGCTGCTGGCGGCGGCCTTGGGCAAGTCCCGCAGTTTCCTGCACACCTGGCCGGAGCGCATCGTGCCGAGCGAAGCGGCGCTGACGTTCGCCGAATATTTGCAGCGCCGCCGCAACGGTGAGCCGGTGGCCTATATCCTCGGCCAGCAGGGTTTCTGGAAGCTGGATCTGGAAGTGGCACCGCACACATTGATCCCGCGCCCGGACACCGAACTGCTGGTGGAGGCCGCGCTGGAACTGTTGCCGGCCACACCGGCTAAAGTACTCGACCTCGGCACCGGCAGCGGCGCGATTGCCCTGGCCCTGGCCAGCGAACGTCCGGCCTGGAGCGTCACTGCCGTGGACCGAATTCTGGAAGCCGTGGCCCTGGCCGAACGCAATCGCCAGCGTCTGCACCTGGGCAACGCCACCGTGCTGAGCAGCCATTGGTTCAGTGCCCTGGAAGGTCAGCGTTTTCAACTGATCATCAGCAATCCGCCCTACATCGCAGCGGCCGATCCGCATCTGGTTGAGGGCGATGTGCGCTTTGAACCGGCCAGTGCTTTGGTGGCCGGTGTCGACGGGCTCGAGGATCTGCGCCTGATCGTCGCCCAGGCGCCGGACCATCTGGACGCCGGCGGTTGGCTGATGCTCGAACACGGCTACGATCAGGCCGAGGCGGTCCGCGATTTGCTGCTGACCCGCGGATTTGAAGAAGTCCACAGCCGCACCGATCTGGGCGGTCACCAACGCATCAGTCTGGGGCGCCTGCCGTGCTGAATGATCAGGAGTTGCTGCGTTACAGCCGGCAGATTCTGCTGCAACACATCGATATCGACGGCCAATTGCGGCTCAAGGAAAGCCGCGTATTGATTGTCGGTCTTGGCGGCCTTGGCGCGCCAGTGGCGCTGTATCTGGCAGCCGCTGGTGTTGGCGAATTGCACCTGGCGGACTTCGATACGGTCGACCTGACCAACCTGCAGCGCCAGATCATTCACGACACCGACAGCGTCGGCATGTCCAAGGTCGATTCGGCAATCAAGCGCCTGAGCGCGATCAATCCCGAGATCCAGTTGATCGCTCATCGTGCGGCGCTGGACGAAGACTCCCTGGCCGCCGTGGTGGCCGGGGTGGATCTGGTCCTCGATTGTTCTGACAATTTTTCCACCCGTGAAGCGGTCAACGCCGCTTGCGTAACCGCCGGCAAACCGCTGGTCAGCGGCGCGGCGATTCGCCTCGAAGGGCAACTGTCGGTGTTCGATCCGCGTCGGCCGGAGAGTCCGTGCTACCACTGCCTATACGGGCACGGCAGCGAAGCCGAACTGACCTGCAGCGAAGCCGGCGTGGTCGGTCCGCTGGTGGGGCTGGTCGGCAGTCTGCAAGCGCTTGAAGCGCTGAAATTGCTGGCCGGATTCGGCGAGCCGCTGGTGGGGCGCCTGCTGTTGATCGATGCCTTGGGCACGCGCTTCCGTGAATTGCGGGTCAAGCGCGATCCGGGTTGCAGCGTCTGTGGGTCGAAACATGCGTGAAGCGCCGATTGGTGTGTTCGACTCCGGTGTCGGCGGGCTCTCGGTGCTAGCCGAGATCCAGTGCTTGCTGCCCAACGAGACGCTGATGTACGTCGCCGACTGCGGGAATATTCCCTATGGCGAGAAAACCCCGGAATTTATCCAGCAGCGTTGCAGCGTGATGGCCGACTTCTTTCAGCAACAGGGCGCCAAGGCCCTGGTGCTGGCCTGCAACACGGCGACGGTGGCTGGTGTCGCCGACTTGCGCCGTGACTATCCCGAATGGCCCATTGTCGGCATGGAGCCGGCAGTCAAACCGGCCGCCGCCGCAACCCGCTCCGGCGTGGTGGGGGTGCTGGCCACCACCGGCACCTTGCAGAGTGCCAAGTTCGCCGCATTGCTCGACCGCTTCGCCACGGACGTGAAAGTGATCACCCAGCCGTGTCCCGGTCTGGTTGAACTGATTGAAAACGGCGATCTGCGCAGTTCCGAGCTGCGTCAGCTGTTGGCCGGGTATGTCGAACCACTGCTGGCTGCCGGCGCGGACACCCTGATTCTCGGCTGCACTCATTACCCTTTTCTCAAACCGATGCTGCGGCAGATGATCCCCGAGGACATCAGCCTGATCGACACCGGTGCCGCCGTCGCGCGGCAACTCCAGCGGCTTTTGGTCGAAGGCGAGCTGCTCGCCGAGGGGCCTGCCCGAGAAGCGCAGTTCTGGACCAGCGCCGATCCGGTTCATTTCAGAAATATCTTGCCGATACTGTGGAATACGGCTGGCACTGTGCGAAGCTTCAACAGGTAAGAAAGTCCAAAGGAATCAAACGAAAAATTGGGGTGAACTTCTGATAAATCGCCGATTTCCATAGCTTTGCAGGGTTGAGCAACAAAAAAAACCATACGAAATTGTTCGGAAAGGGAAGTTTCTAATGAAGCGACTATTCTGTTTGGCCGCGATTGCGGCCGCATTAATGGGGCACACCTTTACCGCGCAGGCGGCTGGTGTGGAGTTCGCGGTTGGTCAGACCAGCGATTCGACCATGACGTATCGACTGGGCATGCAATTCGATTGGGACCAGAGCTGGTGGCAGAGTGACGTCGGTCGCGTGACCGGTTACTGGAGCGGCGCCTACACCTATTGGGAAGGCGACAAGACCTCGAGCAATAACAGCCTGTCGTTCTCTCCGGTGTTCGTTTACGAATTTGCCGGTCAGAACGTCAAGCCCTACGTTGAAGCAGGCATTGGCGTGGCGGTGTTCTCCAATACCCGACTCGAAGACAACAACATCGGCAGTGCCTTCCAGTTTGAAGACCGGTTCGGTTTTGGCCTGCGCTTCAACGGCGGCCATGAAGTCGGGATCCGTGCGACGCACTATTCCAACGCCGGGCTCGCCAGTTCCAACGACGGTGTAGAAAGCTACTCGCTGCATTACACGTTGCCGTTGTAATTGCATCCCCCTGTAGGAGCGAGGCTGCTCGCGATGACGGTGTGTCAGTTGCCAGCTTAGTTGGCTGACAGTCCGCAATCGCGAGCAGGCTCGCTCCTACAGGAGCTGTGTTGTTTTCCTGTTCAGCGATACGCCGTCGAAATCCCCTGGCGTTCGTCGATGCACTCCGGTGCGCCCATCTCGAATTCCCGGCAGATCAGCGGGCGTTTTTCGTAGATGGTGCACATCATCGTGTTGCGATCCAGTGCGGCACACCATCCGTCGTCCAGGCGCAGCATGACTTCCCCGCCCCAGTCATCGGTATCGATGAACCGTTCAGGCACACCCGTATCGGTGATCAGCATGACTTCGAGCTGGCAGCAGCAGGCTGCACAGGTCGAGCACGTGACCGCGGGTTCCGCGATTTGCGTATGGGGGATGGTTTTCATGGCGCGCAGTGTAAGGCAGTCGCCGGGTGCTGTGTGAAAGGTCTGACGGACGCTCAAGTATCGGAACGTCCGCGATACCGATGCCGATGGTGGCGATTTTCAGGGTTGATCCTTGATCGGTGGCTGGCTGCGCACCATGGGTTTGCCGATCTCCAGTTTCACTCGGTCCGGCCGTTTGGAGAGTGGCCAGAGGGCGGCCATGAACGCTGCCGGGAAAGCGATTTCCAGCGGGCGCTCCTTGAGTTTTTCGAAGATGTGCCGTGCGGCTTTCTCCACCGGCCAGCTCAAGGGCATGGGGAAGTCGTTTTTCGCCGTCAGCGGCGTTTCGACAAACCCGGGGCTGATCACTGTGAGTTCAATACCTTCCGGGGCCAGGTCGATGCGCAGGGATTCGAACAGATAACGCAGCCCGGCCTTCGAGGCGCCGTACGCTTCTGCCTTGGGCAGTGGCAGGTAAGTCACCGTACTGGCCATGGCTACCATGTGCGGTGCGGTGCCGGCACGCAGCAGGGGCAGGGCCGCTTCGATGCAATAGTTGCTGGCCAGCAGGTTGGTGCGCACGACATGCTCGACAATCGAGGCGTCGAACTGTTTGGCATCCACGTACTCGCAGGTGCCGGCATTGAGTATCACGGTGTCCAGCGAGCCCCAGTCCTCGGCAATCTGCTCGCCGATCTCGCGCACGGTCTGGCTGTTGGTCAGGTCTCCGGCGACCACCAGCACCTGTCCCGGATAACGTTGCGACAAGTCTTTGAGGGGGGCCACGATGCGCGAGCTGACGGCCAGGTGCGCACCGGTTTTCAGGATTTCTTCGGCCAGGGCGGCACCGATGCCGCTGCTGGCACCGGTCAGCCAGTATCGTCGTGCGAGTGCGCAACTCATCCCAATCTCCTTTTCAGCCAGGCAATTGCCCGGCCCAATACGGGTAAATATTCATAAAACAGAGCCCCGGCATCGAGGCAATCCCGGTAGCGGTAACTCATGACCCAATTGCGGTGTACTGCCGTGAGGGTAGATTTTTGAACGCCGTCAACGCGCGTGTACGGGAGGTACTCAAGTCGACGATCGGTGAGGGGTAATCCACAACACCGAACAGGCCGCCGAGATTGGCGGGGTTGTGCACTTCTCTTTTATTCAGCCCGGCCAGTTCCGGCAGCCATTGCTTGATGAACACGCCTTCGGGGTCGAATTTTTCCGACTGGTTCAGCGGGTTGAAAATCCGGAAGTAAGGCGCCGAGTCGGTGCCGGTGGAGGAACTCCACTGCCAGCCACCGTTGTTCGCCGCCAGGTCGCCATCGATCAGGTGACGCATGAAAAAGCGTTCGCCTTCGCGCCAGTCGATCAACAGGTTCTTGGTCAGGAACATCGCCACCACCATGCGCAGGCGGTTGTGCATCCAGCCGGTTGCCAGCAGTTGGCGCATGGCGGCGTCGATAATCGGCAAACCGGTACGCGCCTGTTGCCAAGCGGCCAGTTCTTCGGGGGCGTTGCGCCAGGCCAATGCTTCGGTTTCCGGACGAAACGCGCGGTGTCGGGAAACCCGAGGGTAGCCCACCAGGATGTGTTTGTAGAACTCGCGCCACAGCAGTTCGTTGATCCAGGTGACGGCGCCAGTCTTGCCACTTTCGAATTCACCTTGATTGCTGTTCAAGGCCGCGTGCAGGCATTGGCGCACAGAAATCACCCCGGCGACCAGATAGGCCGAGAGCTGACTGGTGCCGGGCTTCGCCGGGAAATCCCGTTCGCTTTGATAGCGCGCGATCTGCACATCGCTAAAGCTGTCGAGGCGATGCCAGGCTTCGGTTTCGCCCGCCGGCCACAGGTTGCGCAGGTTCTCATCGGGTGTTGCGAAGCCGTCGACACTCACGGGGATCGCATCGCTGGCAATGTTCAGCGGCGTTTGTTTGTGCGGCGCGCAGACCAGGCTGGGCAGCGAGCGGTGCAGTCGTTCGTAGCAGACTTTGCGGAACTGGCTGAAGACCTGAAAGTAAGTGCCGGTCCGGGTCAGCACGCTCCCGGGCTTGAACAGCAATTGATCGAGGTAGCGGCGAACTTCGATGCCTTCAGCCTTCAGCGTCTGGGTGACGGCTGCATCGCGACGGGATTCGTGGATGCCGTACTCTTCGTTGAGGTACACAGCGTCGATCTGCAACTGTCGGCACAGGTTCAGCAATACGCTGGGTGCGTCATCCCAGCGAGGTGCCAGGCGGACCAGCAGGGGAATGTTCAGTTGACCCAGTTCGCGGCTCAACTCGCGTAGGTTACGCAGCCAGAAGTCCACTTTGCAGGGCGCATCGTCGTGTTCCAGCCATTGTTCCGGGCTCAACAGAAATGCCGCCACGCACGGGCCGCGAGCCGCGGCAGCCGAGAGGGCGGTGTTGTCATGCAGGCGCAAGTCGCTGCGCAGCCAGATCAATTGCATGTTGGTATCCACGCGATTCATTTAAATCAGCCCGCGCTGAACGAGTGCCTGATGTGCCGACAACGGATTTTCGGCCAGGTACAAATCAGCGATCTCGGCAGTACTGACAGACAGCTCGGTGCGGTGGATGCATACCGTTGGTCCGGCAATCATTTTTGGGCAACTGACACCTTTGAAAAGTTTCGGCAGTTGCGCCGGATTCAGGGCTTTGCTTGAGTACAGCAGAATCCCACGGGGTTGCAGAAGTTCGACCGCCAATGCCAGTTCGCCGACAGGCAGTGGCCCGTCGAAGACTTCCACCGGGCAATCGGCGCTGCTGATCAGCCAGGCCGTCAGCCACAGGTGCGGCTCCATGGGCAGGTCCGAGTGGTTGATCAGCAGCAGCGGCGCGGTGCGCAACTGACGATTGTTGTGGTAGATGCGCGCACCGAACTTGCTACGCAGCCAGGCACAAAAAAAGCCCCGCTCCATCTGCGCCCCGAACTGGCCTTGCCAGCGTTGCTCCAGAGCGGCCAGCAAGGGCATCAGCAATTGCTCGCACAGGGTTCGCGGCGGATACAACGCCATCGCCTGATTGACGCTGTCATCCAGGGCGCGCTCCTGCAATCCGCTGACCGCCTGCAGCAACGTTTGCAGCAAGGCGTGCCAATCGTTGTCGACGAACTCGCTGAAGGCTTGCGGCGTGTCGAGCAGTTGCTTGACCTGGCTGACGGCAACGCCACGGTTGAGCCAGGTGAGAATGGCCTGGATGCGTTGTACATGGTCGGCCGAGAACAACCGATGCCCCTTGGGTGTGCGTTGCGGCACGATCAGGCCGTAGCGCCGCTCCCAGGCGCGCAAGGTCACGGCATTGACGCCGGTTTGCCGCGCCACTTCTCGGATCGGCAGCCAGCCTTCGTCCAACGCCTTTTCAAAGTCATCGCCGAGGTCTTCGCGGGCGCTGGTGTCGAGTTTTTTTTTCATCAGATGGCGTTTCGCAGGCTGAGGTTTTCCGGGTGCGGTTGCAGGTAAACCTGCTGTGCGATGTACGGATCGGGGTGTTGGCGAAAGTGATGCTTGAGCAGCGTCAGCGGCACCACCAGCGGCACGATACCCAGGCGGTATTGGCTGATTACGTGCTGCACTTCCTGCTTGTCTTCGCCGCTGATGGCCTGTTTCAGGTAGCCGCTGAGGTGTTGCAGGACGTTGGTGTGAGTGCGGCGGGTGGCGCATTTTTTCAGCGCCGACATCAGTTCGCTGAAATAGCGGGGGCCCAGTTCCTGCGGATCGGTTTTGCCCATGTTGCCCAGCAGATTGCCCAGGGTTTTGTATTGCACCGGGTTGTGGGCCATCAGCAGGTATTTGTAGCGCGAGTGAAAGCCCGTGAGACCGTGCCGGGTCATGCCCTCTTGACGTAGCTGCTGCCAGGCGCTGTAGGCGAACACCCGGGTGAGGAAGTTTTCCCGCAGCACCGGATCGTTGAGCCGGCCGTCTTCCTCCACCGGCAAGTCCGGGTGCCGCAGGCAGAAGGCCCGGGCGTAGATCCCGTGCCCGCCAATATCCGCCCGTGCGCCGTTGGCGTGGTAGACCTTGACCCGCTCCAGGCCACAGGACGGGGAATTTTGCATGAAGATGTAGCCGCAGATATCCCCCAACTGCGCTGCCATGTCCCGGCCGTAGGTGGCCAACGGTTGTGTCACGTTAAGCTTGTGGTCGAGGGTGCCCACGGCTTCGGGTTGATCTGCGCTGCCCACTAGCCGAATCGGTTGGCGGGGCACGCCCAGGCCGATGGCCACTTCCGGGCAGACCGGGATGAAATCGAAGTAATCAGTGAGGGTGCGGCTGCACAACCGCGATTCCTTGTGCCCGCCGTTGTAGCGCACGTCGAGCCCCATCAGGCAGGCGCTGATGGCGATTTTCGGTTTGGCGTGGGCGTGGGACATCGGAGCACCTCGAATCTGAACCGGTGCAGACGGTCGAGTCTGTACAGGATAACTTCATCATAGATTCGAAGTTGTACAAGTCAAATGTTGTGTATAAGTATTGTGGCGGGCTGCTGTCCATGGCGACAGCAGCGATTTGCTCGGGTTGATGCCTTTGCTTACTGCAGGTGTTCATGCAAGCGGCGAGCGGCTTCCTGACCGCTGAGCCAGGCCCCTTCGACGCGCCCGGACAGGCACCAGTCGCCACAGGCATACAGCCCCAGGTCTGCATCGGCCAGGGTGCCCCATTCGTGACTGCTGGCGGGGCGGGCGTAGAGCCAGCGGTGGGCGAGGCTGAAGGTCGGTGCGGGCATGGAATCGTGCAGCAGTTCGGCGAAGGCGCCATGCAGTTGTTCGATCACGGCTTCCTTGGACAGGTCAATGTGCTGGCGACTCCAGGCGCTGGTTGCGTGCAGCACCCAGGTGTCGAGAGTGTTGTCACGCCCGGGTTTGCTGCGGTTGCGAGCCAGCCAGTCGAGGGGGCTGTCCTGCACGAAGCAGCCTTCCATGGGCGTTTCCAGCGGCGTTTCGAAGGCGAGGGCGATGGCCCAGGTCGGGTCCATTTTCACCCCGGCGGCGGCACCGGCGAGTTTCGGCGCAGATGCCAGCAAAGCCGTGGCCTGCGGGGCTGGCGTGGCGATGACCACGTGGCTGAACGGTCCGTGGGTGAAGCCCTCGGCGTCCTGCAGATGCCAGTGTTCTTCACCGCGATAGACCTCGGTGATCCGGCAGGCGAAATGCACTTCAAGTTCACCAAGCAGGGCGCGGGTGATGGCGCTCATATGCGGCGTGCCGACCCAGCGGGTCTGCTCGTCTGGCGACAGGTTAAGCTGGCCACCATGGTAGGTGTACAGCTGCGGCGTCCACTCGGCAACCCAGCCCTTGGCCTGCCAGCGCTGGACTTCGGTGACAAAGCGACGGTCACGGGCGGTGAAATACTGCGCACCCATGTCCAGAGCGCCCGCATCGCTGCGTTTGCTCGACATGCGCCCGCCACTACCGCGGCTTTTATCGAACAGTTGAACCACATGCCCGAGGTCAGTCAGGGCCTGGGCGGCGGAGAGTCCGGCAATGCCGGTGCCAATGATTGCGATAGGTACAGTCATAGGTGCCTCGTTTACCTTTCTGTACAGACTACGCCGGGGTTCAAACCTGTACAATATTGTTTGTTGGTATAACTTTTAGCGTTCTCGTTCTGACAGCTTGGCCTATTGTTAAACATAGAGCCTGCTCGATACCAAAGATCCCTGCTTATAAAAATAGACTAATGGACAGGGTAAAACGCCACGCGAGGAAGAAGTCATGCACATATTGCTGACCGGCGGTACTGGTTTGATAGGACGTCAGCTTTGCCGGCACTGGTCGGGTCAGGGATATCGCCTGACAGTCTGGAGTCGCCAGCCTGAAAAAGTCGCGAAAACATGTGGTACCCAAGTGCGTGGAATTGCCCGGCTGGAGGATCTGGGGCAGGAGCCAGTGGATGCGATCGTCAATCTGGCCGGAGCGCCGATTGCCGACCGACCCTGGACGCACAAGCGAAAAGCCTTGTTGTGGAGCAGTCGCATCACGCTCACCGAAACCCTGCTGGCGTGGCTCGAAAGTCGCGAGCAGAAACCCCGGGTCCTGATTTCCGGTTCAGCTGTCGGCTGGTATGGCAACGGCGGCGAGCGTGAACTGACCGAGGATTCGGGGCCGATCAGTGAAGACTTCGCCAGCCAGTTATGCATCGCCTGGGAGGAGACTGCACAGCGGGCCGAAGCGATGGGCATTCGCGTCATTCACATCCGTACCGGGTTGGTGCTGTCGGCGGAGGGTGGCTTTTTGTCGCGGCTGTTACTGCCGTTCAAACTGGGTCTGGGAGGGCCCATCGGCAACGGCCGGCAGTGGATGCCGTGGATTCATATCGACGATCAAATCGCCCTGATTGATTTTCTTCTGCATCGCAACGAGGCCAGCGGTCCCTATAATGCGTGCGCGCCCAAACCGGTGCGCAACCGCGAGTTTGCCAAGACGCTGGGTAGCGTACTGCATCGCCCGGCGTTCATGCCGATGCCGGCCTTCGTATTGAAGGTGGGGCTGGGTGAGTTGTCCTTACTGTTGCTGGGCGGCCAGCGCGCCACCCCGGTGCGTTTGTTACAGGCTGGTTTCACTTTTAAGTTCATGGATTTGCGCGCGGCTCTGGACGATCTGTCCAGTCGCCTTTGAAATAGGACGTTGCATGACTGATCACGCGTTGCTTCTGGTCAACCTGGGCTCACCTGCCTCCACCTCGGTGGCGGATGTGCGCAGCTACCTCAACCAATTTCTGATGGACCCGTACGTGATCGACCTGCCATGGCCGGTTCGACGCTTGCTGGTGTCGCTGATCCTGATTAAGCGTCCCGAGCAGTCGGCCCATGCTTATGCCTCGATCTGGTGGGACGAGGGCTCGCCGCTGGTGGTACTCAGCCGTCGTTTGCAACAAGCCATGACCATCCAGTGGCACCACGGCCCGGTCGAACTGGCCATGCGCTATGGCGAGCCGTCGATCGAATCGACACTGATGCGCATGGTCGGCGCAGGGCACAAGCGGATTACGCTGGCGCCGCTTTATCCACAGTTCGCCGACAGCACCACCACCACGGTCATCGAGGAAGCCAAACGCGTGGTACGCGAGAAAAACCTCAACGTGCAATTGTCGGTTCTTCAACCTTTCTACGATCAACCGGAATACCTCGATGCGCTGGTCGCCACGACGCGGCCGCATTTGCAGCAGGACTACGATCATTTATTGATGAGTTTTCATGGATTGCCGGAGCGGCATCTGAAGAAGCTCAACCCCGGTCACAGCTTCGAAGGGGGCGGCGATTGCTGCGCCGGGGCGCCACCTGAGGTGGTCGCCACCTGTTATCGCGGTCAGTGCCTGCGTACGGCGGCAGAGTTTGCCAAGCGCATGGGGTTGCCGGAGGGCAAGTGGTCGGTGTCGTTCCAGTCGCGTCTGGGACGCGCCAAATGGATCGAGCCCTACACCGAAGCGCGCCTCGATGAGTTGGCCAAAAGCGGCGTGAAAAAGATTCTGGTGATGTGCCCGGCGTTCGTTGCCGATTGTATCGAGACCCTGGAAGAAATCGGAGATCGCGGCAAGGAGCAATTCCGCGCAGCGGGAGGGGAGGACCTGGTGCTGGTGCCGTGCCTCAACGATGACCCGCATTGGGCGCGGGCGTTGAGTGCGTTGTGCGAGCGAGCGCCGTTGGCGCTTTAAAAGCTTCGCCGGCAAGCCGGCTCCTACAGGTTTTGCATAGAACTTGTAGGAGCGGGCTTGCCCGCGAATGCTATCTGACTGGCAACAAAGATCTCAGGTCTTCATCCAATCAGATCAGCGGCTCATTCGCCTTCTTGTGCTTCCAGCTGTCATTGCCCGGCAGGATCAGGTTCAAGCCAATCGCCACCACCGCACACAGCGCAATGCCTTTGAGGCCGAAATCGTCCGGCCCGGTGCCGGTGCCGATCAGCACGCCGCCGATCCCGAACACCAGGGTCACCGAAACAATCACCAGATTGCGCGCCTCGGCCAGATCGATCTTGTGGCGGATCAGCGTGTTCATCCCCACCGCCGCAATCGAACCGAACAACAGGCAGAGAATCCCGCCCATCACCGGTACCGGAATGCTTTGCAGCAGCGCACCGAACTTGCCGATAAACGCCAGGCTGATGGCGAAGATCGCCGCCCAGGTCATGATTTTCGGGTTGTAGTTCTTGGTCAGCATCACCGCGCCGGTTACTTCGGCGTAGGTGGTGTTGGGCGGGCCGCCGAACAGACCGGCCGCCGTGGTGGCAATGCCGTCGCCGAGCAGGGTGCGGTGCAGGCCAGGCTTCTTCAGGTAATCGCGACCGGTCACGCTACCCACGGCAATCACGCCGCCGATGTGTTCGATGGCCGGAGCCAGGGCTACCGGAACGATGAACAGGATCGCCTGCCAGTTGAATTCCGGCGCGGTGAAGTTCGGGATGGCGAACCATGGTGCCGCTGCAATCTTCGCGGTATCGACCACGCCGAAGTAGAACGCCATGCCGAAACCGACCAGCACGCCAGAGATGATCGGCACCAGGCGAAAGATGCCCTTGCCGAACACCGCGACGATCAGCGTGGTCAGCAGCGCGGGCATCGAGATCATCATTGCCGTCTGGTAGTGAATCAGCTCGCTACCGTCGCCAGCCTTGCCCATGGCCATGTTGGCGGCAATCGGTGCCATGGCCAGGCCGATGGAGATGATTACCGGGCCGATCACCACAGGCGGCAGCAGGCGGTCGATGAAACCGGTGCCTTTGATCTTCACCGCGAGGCCGAGGAAGGTGTAGACAAAACCCGCCGCCATCACACCGCCCATGGTCGCGGCGAGGCCGAATTGGCCCTTGGCGAGAATGATCGGGGTGATGAATGCAAAGCTCGATGCCAGGAACACCGGCACCTGACGCCCGGTGACGATCTGGAACAGGATCGTCCCCAGGCCGGCCGTGAACAGCGCCACGTTCGGGTCAAGGCCGGTGATCAGCGGCATCAACACCAGGGCGCCGAAGGCCACGAACAGCATCTGTGCGCCGGACAGCACCGTGCGCCAGAGCGGATCGTTGAACTCTTGCTGCATGCTCACGCGTCCTTCTGCTTGGTGCCGAAGATCTTGTCACCGGCGTCGCCAAGCCCTGGGATGATGTAGCCGTGTTCGTTCAGTTTTTGATCAATGGAAGCGGTGTAGATGATCACGTCCGGGTGAGCTTTCTCTACGGCGGCGATGCCTTCTGGCGCGGCGACCAGCACCATGGCGCGGATGTCCTTGCAGCCGGCTTTTTTCAGCAGGTCGATGGTGGCGACCATCGAGCCGCCGGTGGCGAGCATCGGGTCGATGATCATTGCCAGGCGTTCGTCGATTTCCGGCACCAGTTTTTCCAGGTAGGTGTGGGCTTCGAGGGTTTCCTCGTTACGGGCCACGCCGACGGCACTGACTTTGGCGCCCGGGATCAGACTGAGTACGCCTTCGAGCATGCCGATGCCGGCACGCAGGATTGGCACCACGGTGATTTTCTTGCCAGCGATTTTCTCGACCGATACGGTGCCGCACCAGCCTTCGATATCGTAGGATTCCAGCGGCAGGTCTTTGGTAGCTTCATAGGTCAGCAGGGCGCCGACTTCCTGAGCGAGCTCACGGAAATTCTTCGTGCTGATGTCTGCGCGGCGCATAAGGCCAAGTTTATGACGGATCAGCGGGTGGCGGATCTCATGAATGGGCATGGGGAAAGGCTCCGGCGGCGGGCAAAAAAACCGGCCTAGATTAATCTATCCGAGGGTGTTGTCCTATAGACATACAGCACGTTAGTCCACAAAGGCTTGATCTGGCCTCGCTTGATGCGTACCTTTGCCCGCTTTTCCGAATCCGTCCCTCCCCTCAAACCCCCTGGAGAGCGCCATGTCCGCTGATCTCGAGCATATCCGTCAAATCATGCGAGAGGCTGACTGCCTGTACACCGAAGCTGAAGTCGAGGCGGCCATCGCCCGCGTCGGTGCACAAATCAACGATCAACTGGCGGACAGCAATCCGGTGGTGTTCTGCGTGATGAACGGCGGGCTGATTTTCTCCGGCAAGCTGCTGACCTATTTGCACTTCCCGTTGGAAGCGTCCTACCTGCACGCCACCCGCTATCGCAACGAAACCAGCGGCGGTGACCTGTTCTGGAAAGCCAAGCCGGAAGTGTCCTTCATCGACCGTGATGTGCTGATCATCGACGACATCCTCGACGAAGGTCACACCCTGGGCGCGATCATCGACTTCTGCAAACACGCTGGCGCACGTAAAGTGCACACCGCTGTGCTGATCGACAAAGACCACGACCGCAAGGCCCGTCCGGACCTCAAGGCCGATTTCGTCGGTCTGCCGTGCATCGATCGCTACATCTTCGGTTACGGCATGGACTACAAAGGCTACTGGCGTAACGCCAACGGGATTTTCGCCGTTAAAGGAATGTAAGACATGGATACGCCTCGCTTTCTGGATCAGACCTTGTTCGCCGAGCTGGCCGGGAAAGCCGCGGCCAATCCTCGTGGGCGCCAGCATCACAACTTCCATCAGATGGAAGACGCATGCCATCGCATGGCGGTGGGGTTGCAGCCGTCCACGTATATCCCGCCTCACCGGCATTTGGGCGACAACAAGGCCGAAACCCTGTTGGTCCTCAAGGGCCGGCTGGGCGTGTTGATCTTCGATGAGACCGGTGCGGTGCTGAGCAAGACCGTGCTGCAGGCCGGTGGCGACTGTGTTGGTGTGGACCTGCCAACCGGTGTGTTTCACGGTTTGGTGGTGCTGGAGGCCGACAGCCTGATGTTCGAATGCAAGGCTGGTCCTTACCGTCCGGTCGGTGAAGGTGAGCTGGCACATTGGGCGCCGCGCGAAGGCGAGCCCGGTGTTGCCGAGTATCAGGCCTGGATGCGCGCGCATTTCGATTAGGATCAAAAGATCGCAGCCTGCGGCAGCTCCTATAGGGGTTTGATGTACACCCTGTAGGAGCTGCCGCAGGCTGCGATCTTTTGCTTTGAAACCCATGGTAGAGTGCCCGGCCCCATTTCGGAGCCTGCCATGAGCCCTTTTATCCGCAGCTGCGCCGCCCTGTTGCTGACCCTCAGCTTGCCCTTGGCTGCCGCGCCGGCGCCCATGCACAGTCAATTCCTGCCGCCGGACGATCTCGCTCTGCGCGATGCCGACCCCGAACAGCAGCAACTGATGCAAGTCACCGATTATTCGGTGGTGGTCGGTGCCCAGCGTCAATCCAATCAACAGCCGATTCCGGTCACGTCGCCTTTAATGATTCGTCTCAAGGGCAAATCCCTGAACAAGGGCGCCACCATCAGTCAGGTGCTGGTCAACTTCGATGGTGAAAGCAAAAGCCTGAAGAAGCCGGTCTACGACGATAAGAGCAAAACCCTGACCCTCTATTACCCGCTCGCTCAATACCGCGTGGTGATCGATTTGCTGCGCAATGACACGGTGTATTGCCAGTTTCTCAGCTACGCCAATGGGCATGTTTGGGCCGATCTGCACACCGGCAGCACTCGTCCGCGTTGAGCCCTGTGCCTGCGCGGGGGTAAACTGCCCGCCCCGTGTAATGTCTGCGAGCTGGAGTCGGCAATGCGTAAAGATAAAAAACAAGTGATTGGTGACGAGATCGGCGATGAGCAGATCAAATTGTTCCTCGATTTCGAGCCGGTCGACGCGACTTCCCCGTCCCTGCACAAACTGGTCAAGGCCTACCGTGGCCTGCGCATCGACGATTTCGAGCGTTTCCTGACGTTCTTCGTCGAAGCGGGTTACGACGTGAATGGCAAGGATGAGCACGGCAATGACTTCGTTGCCCTGATCAAGGATCAGCGCAATGCCGCCGAGTACATCGAGCTGATCAACAAGGCTCGCGGTTAAGATCTTTTAAAGGCACAAAAAAACGCCCCGCTCTCAATGAGGACGGGGCGTTTTTTATGCAGCCGAATCAAGCGTAGCTTTCGGTCTCGCTGCTGGCTTCAACCAGTTCCAGAGCAACGTTGTTCTGCGAGTTGATCTTGCGATACAGCGCAGCGTCGGTTTCCAGAACCTTTTCCCGAGCCGGGAAGATTTCGGCCAGTTTGGTGGCCCATTCGCCCTTGGCTTTGCTCGGGAAGCATTTTTCGATCAGCTCAAGCATGATCGAAACGGTCACCGAGGCACCAGGCGAAGCGCCGAGCAGTGCCGCCAGGGAACCGTCCTTGGCCGCGACCAGTTCGGTACCGAATTGCAGGATGCCGCCTTTTTTCGGGTCTTTCTTGATGATCTGCACCCGTTGGCCGGCCACTTCCAGGCGCCAGTCTTCGGCTTTCGCTTGCGGGTAGAAGCGACGCAGGGATTCCAGGCGCTGCTCCATCGATTGCATCACTTCGCTGACCAGGTACTTGGTCAGGTCCATGTTGTTTTTCGCCACGGACAGCATCGGACCGATGTTGCCGGCGCGAACCGACATCGGCAGGTCCATGAAGGAACCGTGCTTGAGGAACTTGGTGGTGAAACCGGCGTACGGTCCGAACAGCAGGGATTTCTTGCCGTCGACCACACGGGTGTCCAGGTGCGGCACGGACATCGGTGGCGAGCCTACGGCAGCCTGGCTGTAGACCTTGGCCTGGTGGTGCTTGACCACTTCCGGGTTGTCGCAGCGCAGCCATTGGCCACTGATCGGGAAACCGCCGAAGCCTTTGCTCTCTTCGATGCCCGAAGCCTGCAGCAATGGCAATGCCGCGCCGCCAGCACCGAGGAAGACGAACTTGGCATCGACTTCACGGCTGTTACCGCTGTTGACGTCCTTGATGCTGACAGTCCAGCCGCCGTTGCTGCGTTTGAGGCCGGTCACGCGCTTGCAGTACTTGACCTGGGCATCGGGGGCGCTGGTCAGGTGCTTGAGCAACTGGTTGGTCAGGGCGCCGAAGTTGACGTCGGTGCCATTGATCACGCGGGTCGCGGCGAGGGTTTCGCCAGGATCGCGGCCAGGCATCATCAGAGGCATCCACTCGGCCATTTTGGCCTTGTCTTCGGTGTATTCCATGTCGGCGAAGGCGTGGTGCTTGCTCAGCACCTTGAAGCGTTCCTTGAGGAAGGACACGCCGCTGTCGCCCTGCACGAAACTCAGGTGTGGCACCGGGCTGATAAACGATTTGCACGAGCCGAACGTGCCTTTTTTGGTCAGGTACGACCAGAACTGCTTCGACACCTCGAACTGGGTGTTGATGTGCACGGCTTTCTTTATGTCGACGGCGCCATCGGCTGCCTGCGGCGTGTAGTTGAGCTCACACAGCCCGGCGTGACCGGTACCGGCGTTGTTCCACGGGTTGGAACTCTCCGCGGCACCGGAATCCATCAGCTCGACGACTTCCAGCTTGATCGCGGGGTCGAGCTCTTTGAGCAGTACTGCAAGGGTGGCACTCATGATGCCGGCCCCAACCAGTACTACGTCGACTGCTTCGTTATGCGCCATTTAACGCGTCTCCAAAATCTGCAGCACCAAATTGTCGGCATGGCTGCCAGGAGTGACGGGGCGTGTCAGTGTTGCCCCAGGTACCCATGGCAGGATCGCCATGTCCGAATCTTCGCAATTTATCGCAACTTCGACGGACGCTACCTGCCGTGCCTATGAGCCATATGAACTCATTTCAGCGCGCGGGAGGCAATTCGACTTATGGTCGATACATCCGTTTGTGCAACCAAATCCGTAGCGGACAGGCTTCAGGCTCCGGTGTTCGAGGAATACTCGGTCCTGTGTCGTTGGGCTGTTGTAGACGCTAATGGTGCATGTTCAGACGCAAAACTATTCATTTGCTCGCCACACTCTTGTGAAGTTGTGAAAACCCGTTTTTTTCACGCTCTTTTGAAGACGTGAACCTCAAAAAGGGCTGTCCCAGCCTGGCACCGTGCCCGGATGAAATTGCCGCCATGGGATGCAAGGCAGGCAAAACGGGCAGACAACTCAGTGACCGAGCGTAATGACAGCTCTGCAGATTCGCGAAAAGTGGAGGTTTTGCTCAACAAAACAGCAAGCGCGCCAGCTTCACTCGATCTGTGTGGGCGGCTCTCTGTGGGCGGTGCGGGGTGTCAATACAAGCGCATTGACGATGCTGCGAGGCCCGATCAGGAGACGTCCTTATAATCGGGGGGAGATTGTATCTAAGAAACGCAGGGAAATGGTCGTGTTTAATGACTTTTATTAGGTGTTTGGTCAGGTCGTCATCAGTTGCTGTGCTCGCGAGCGTGGCTGTTGCTGCCGGGAAACGACGCGGGCGCCGGCAGGCAGCGGTTGATTCAGCCAGTTCAGGCGGATCTCTTCGATTTCAACCCAGCCATCGCCCATAGGCTGGAGGCTACACTGCTTGAAGGCTTGGCAGTGGCCGTTGCGGTCGAGCAGGGCGAAGCAGCGATGCAGTGGACGTGGCGCGAACAGAGAGATCAGATGGCGCATGGTGAAGTACCGTGTGGGTGACTACTGAGAAGATAGCCTGTAGGCGATTACATTCAAGTGTATGAGTGGTGACACCTGTGTGACAGGAACCGCATCCCCCAGGGGTTGTCAGAGATTTCATCAAACGCTGTGAGGTGCTGGTTCCCTGCAGTGGCGCACCGCTATACTGCTGGCCTGTTTGTGCCTGATTCTGGAGAGAAGAGCATGTTGCAACGCCTGTTGTTCGGTTTGATCACTGTGACCAGTTTGACCCTGGTTGGCTGCGCCCACAGCCCGCAACAACTGAGCCCGGAACCCAAGCTGACCGCCCAGTTGGCCCCGGTCGGCCATGGCCAGCCTGTCGTGGTGCGCGTAGTGGACGGTCGTCCGTCGCCGACGCTGGGTACCCGTGGCGGCCTGTATCCGGAGACCAGCGCGATCACCGTGCAGGGCGCGCAGATCCTGCCGAAGCTTCAGGCCCAGGCTGAAGCCGCCGTGCGGCTGTTGGGCTTTACCCCGACGAACAACGCCATGAATGCACCGCAACTGACCGTGACCCTGGCGGAGTTGAAGTACCAGTCGCCCAAGGAAGGCATGTACGTGACCGAAGCCACCATCGGCGCGACGTTCCGCTCCGATGTACAGAACGCCAACCGTCGCTACAGCGGCCGTTATGGTTCGTCCCTGGACCAGCGCTTCGGTATGGCGCCGAACCAGGAAACCAACACCAAGCTGGTCAGCGATGTGCTCAGTGATGCGTTGACCCGCCTGTTCAAGGACCCGACCGTGGGTCAGATTCTCGGCGAGTAATGCGAGCCATGTAGGAGCTGCCGAAGGCTGCGATCTTTTGATCTTGATCTTCGGCGGCTCCAGGCCTTAAAAAACAAAATCAAAAGATCGCAGCCTGCGGCAGCTCCTACAGGGCGTGGTGTCAGGCGGCCTGTGAGTAAAAATCCAGCACACTCACACCCGTCAGCAAATCCGTTTCCGGCAAATCCGCATGTTGATGCCCGCCCAGGGCGCAATACACCAGCCAATGGCGATCCTGAACGTTGAAAGCGAGGCTGCCGACGAGGGCTTGCTGTTCGTCGCTGGGGCTGATGAGGTAAAGACGATCCTGGTTTTCGGCGTGGAGCATGACGTAGTCCCTGTCGGTTTCGAGGCGCGCATGGTCGCCGATACAGATGACGAAGCCGTGACGCAGGACAGCCATTGATCAATTACTTCGTTATTTGTCGGAAACAGAGGGCAGGCGCGCAGGCTTTCGGTAGAATCCGCGCCGCGGTCGCCGGTCCGGCACCTGCCACCTGTTTGACTTGAGGTTTGTGATGTCGCTGCACTTGATGACGCTGTTTACCGCCCATCCCGCCAAATTGATCAATCTGCTGGCCTTGCTCTTTGCCTTCCCGGGCGGCTGGCTGCTGCACGCCACCCGTCGCCGCGAACTGCGCGCGATGGCCAGTTTGCAGGTGCAGCGGCAGAGCAGCTCCAATGTAGAGCCCGCGCTGGACTGGGCGACCTTGCGCAAGAACCGGTTTTTCTACATCTTCGGTTTTGCCTGCATGGGGATGGCGCTGCTGGTTTCCTGGGTCAGTACTCAGGTCTAGAGCTTTATTGAAGCCAAAGATCTTGCAAAAAAACGGCGCTCGCAAGCGCCGTTTTTTGTATCTGGCCGAAACCGCTTACAGCGGCAACCCTGCCTTCACCCGGTACTGATTGCGCACCGGCGTCGCATATTGCAGCACCAGGAACGGACGATGCTCTTCAGGGCAGGCGTCCAGGCGGCGTTGCCATTCTTCCTGGGCCTTGGCGAGTTCCTCGGCCGGGAACACTTCGGCGGCTTTTGGCACCTGCAACTGCGTATCGGCGTCTTTCCACTGTGCGTACGCCAGGTAGTGCACCGGGAACAAGCGATAGCCGCTGAGGATTTGCTTGTCCATCTCGACCGCCAACTGCTTGGTGTCTTCGAACAGTTCGCTGATCGGCGCGGCAAAGTTCACATGCACCCGACCCTTGTAGCCGGTGATGCCCTTGGCAATGCTTACGTCATCCTCGCCGGGCACCTTGGTGTAGCTGCCGGTGGTGGCGCGGATGTAAAGCTCGCGGGCCTTGGCCTGATCGCAGGGGTCGTATTCGTAGCTGATCGACACCGGGGTCAGGTTCAGCGACTGGATGACCTCGCCGAACGGCTCGTCCTTGCGGCTCATGTGGAACATCTTGAGGATCGCCGATTCGGTACGGTCGTCACCGTCCTTGGCGCGGCCCTCGGCCTGGGCAATCCAGATCGAGGCGCAATCGTTGCGGATCGAATGGTTGATGTACGCCGACAGCAATTGATAGGCCGCCATTTTCTCCCGGCGACCGCTGATCGAGCGGTGCACGATGAAGCTCTTGTTCAGGCGCATCAGGTCGCTGACGAAAGGCTTTTGCAGCAGGTTGTCGCCAATGGCGATGCGCGGGGTCGGCAGGCCGGCGTGGTACACGGCATAGTTGACGAAGGCCGGGTCCATCACGATATCGCGGTGGTTGGCGATAAACAGGTAGGCATTGCCGGACTTGAATTGCTCCACCCCGGTATAAGTGACACCGTCGGTGGCGCGCTCGATGGTGTGGTCGACGTAAACCTCGACTTTGTCCTGTAACGTGGCCACGGAGGTAATGCCGGCAAACTCACGGCGCAACCGATGGGCTATAAGAGGTTTGAGTGCCCAGCCTAAAGCGCCGGCGAAACGCGGGAAGCGGAAGTGGGTGAGGATATCTAGAAACGCCTTGTCGCCGAGCAGTCGTGCCAGCACTGCCGGGACTTCACTGTCGTCGTAAGGTCGGATGGCATCGAATTCGCCCATCATGCTCTCTTGTTAGAAACGGCTAGGGTAAGTAAAGGTTCTGATCGAAAACCGGCGGGGCACGGTCTGAAAAAGTAGCCAGACAAAAATAGCCCTGCAAATAGACCGGCGATTATACGCACAAGTCACCTGGGAGACCGCGATGCTGGAAACTGCGCAATATGAATGTCCGTATTGTGGTGAGGAAGTCGAGACCACCCTGGATCTGTCCGGCGGGGATCAGACGTATATTGAAGACTGTCAGGTGTGCTGCCGGCCGATAACCTTCGTGTTGCAGGTTCATGAAGAGGAATGGCATCTCGAAGTGTTCAGTGAAAACGACTGAGGGGCATGTATGCAACGCATCTACGATCCGGAGAACCTGATGGAAGGCGAATTGCTGCAAGGCATGCTCGCCAGCGAGGGCATCGAGGCGCATCTGGTGGGCCGTGATTTGCTCGGCGGCTCCGGGGAGTTGCCGATCTATGGCCTGCTCGGGTTGTCGGTCGAGAACGATCAGGCCGAATACGCCCGCGAGCTGATCACCGCGTACAATGCCGCGCTGCCGCTGTCCGGCGATGAACCGGACAGCTTTCCCGGCACGCTGGTCTGTTAGGCTGGCGTTCGTTTGATCAAGAGCCGTGTTGCCCCATGTGTGGACGTTATGCCCTGTTTCGCTGGAACCCCGCCTTCGCGGCGCTGCCCGGTTTTCCCGCCGACCAGCAGGCGCAGTGGAACATCTCCCCCAATGATTCGGTGTTGATGCTGCGGGCCGAACCTGACGGCCAGCGCACGCTGGCCCGCGCCCGCTGGGGCCTGACGCCGCCCTGGCTGACCGATCTGTCCCGCACCCCGGCCCACGCCCGCGCCGAAACCGTTGCCGAACAGCCAATGTTTCGCCAGGCCTTGCGCGAGCGCCGCTGCCTGTTGCCGGCCAATGGTTTCTACGAATGGCGCGGCACAACGCGCAAGCGCCCGTATTGGCTGACACCGGGGGAGGGCTCGTCGCTGTTTTTTGCGGCGATCTGGGAGGCGTATCCGGTACAGGAACAGGTTTGGCTCAGTACCGCGGTGATTACCCAGCCGGCGGCGAGCCAGCGGCGACCGTTGATTCTTGATGAGGCGGGGCAGGCCGCGTGGCTGGATCCCGAGACGCCGTTGCATGCTTTGCAAGCCTTGCTGGCCAGTGAGCCTGCCGCATTGCGCGAGCGGGTGCTGGCCAATATGGTGAATGATCCGAAGCTCAATGGGCCGGAGTGTCTGACGCCGGGTTGATGTGTTGGCTGCGCTGACGCCTTCGCTGGCAAGCCAGCTCCTACAGGGTGCTGCGGCGCAAGCAAATCCATTGTAGGAGCTGGCTTGCCAGCGAAGGGGTCCTTGAATCAAACCCTGAACTGATTGATCAACCGCCGCTGCTGCTCGGCCAGCTTGGTCAAGTCCGCACTGGCCGCACTCGACTCATCCGCGCCACCGGCCACTTCATTGGCCACCTGGCCGATGTTGATCACGTTGCGGTTGATGTCGTCCGCCACCGCACTTTGCTCTTCGGCCGCGCTGGCAATCTGGGTGTTCATGTCGTTGATCACCGACACCGCCTGAGTGATGGTTTCCAGCGCTTCGGCAGCCTTGGCCGCGTGCTGCACGCTTTCGTCCGTGCGGTTCTGGCTGTCCTCCATGACCCGCACCACATCCCGAGTGCCTTGCTGCAGTTGCTGGATCATGGCCTGGATTTCTTCGGTGGCCTTTTGCGTCTTCTGCGCCAGGTTACGCACTTCGTCGGCCACTACGGCAAATCCACGTCCCTGCTCACCGGCGCGGGCGGCTTCGATGGCCGCGTTCAGAGCCAGCAGGTTGGTCTGCTCGGCGATCCCGCGAATGGCAGTGAGGATGGCATTGATGTTTTCGCTGTCCTTGGCCAGGGTTTGCACCACGCCCACGGCGCGGCCGATTTCCACGGCGAGGGCGCCAATCGAGTTCGAGGTGTCGCGCACGATCTGCATGCCCTGGCTGGCGGCCTGGTCGGCATGGCTGGCGGCTTGTGCGGCCTGGGTCGCGTTGCGTGCCACGTCCTGGGCGGTGGCGGTCATTTCCTGCACGGCGGTGGCCACTTGATCGATCTCGGCCATTTGTTTGTGTACGCCAGTGTTGGTGCGGATGGCGATGTCGGCGGTGTGTTCCGACGAATCGCTGACGCTCTGCACCGACGTCACCACTTGGGTGATCATCGCCTGCAACTTGGCCAGGAAGGTGTTGAAGCCTTTGGCGATCGAACCCAGCTCATCGGCACGGTCGCTGATCAGGCGTCGGGTCAGGTCACCTTCGCCCTGGGCGATATCGTCGAGCATGGCCACCATTTGCTTGAGCGGACGGGCGATGCCGTGGCCCACCAGCCAGATCACCAGCAAACCGATACCGGCAATCACCAGGCCGACCATCGCCATGCCGAAGGTGTCGGATTTGCGCTGTGCGTCCAGGTCGGCCTGGAGTTTTTGCAGGTCGGCCATGACCGCATTCAGCGGCAACTGCAGCATCAGGGTCCAGCGGGCGTCGGTCTGGCCGATGCCGAACGGCAAGTACAACTCGATCCGGCCCTGGGCCTTGTCGACGGTGTAGGTGACTTCGCCGCGCTTGAGATTGGCCATGTTGGCGATCTGTTTGCTGTCGAGGATGTCGCTGACCTTCTCGCCGAATTTGCTCGGGTCCTTGGTGTAGGCAACGATCCGCCCATTGCCGCCGATCAGGGCCATTTCACCGGCACCGCTGTAGAGTTTCTGGTTGGCGCCCAGAAGCATTTCCTGGATGAAGTTCACCGACAGGTCAGCGCCGACGATGCCCTGGAAGGCACCGTTGAGCATGATTGGCTCAATAAAGGAGGCGAGCATGACGATCTTGTCGCCGACCTTATAAGGCGCCGGATCGATCACGCAGGATTTCCTGGTTTCTTTCGAGCAAAGATAGTACTCGCTGGCGCGAACGCCAGTGGACAGTGTCTTCTGGTCGTCGACGTCCACCAGTTTGTCCAGGCCCAGGGTGCCGTCGTCGTTGCGGAACCACCAGGGCAGGAAGCGCCCGTTGGCGGCGTCGATGCCGACTACCTGGGTGCCGACGTAGGCCGCATCGTTGTGATCCAGTGCGTCTTTCTCCCAACCGATATAGGTGCCGAGGATTTTCGGGTTCTTGACTACGTTTTCCTTGATCAGGCCGATCAATTGCTCGCGGCTGAGGCTCAGCGCAGGCTGGCCATTGGCACCCGGTGTGCCAATCAGGGCGTTGACCCGCACCAGTGCGCCGGCAATCAGCAGCGGTGCTTCGAGTTCACGCTGGATCTGGCTGACCTGGGTTTGCGCCAGGGACGTCAGGCGTTGTTCGATGACTTGCTCGAATTGTGCCTGGGTCCGTTCCTGGACCATGTCTTGCGTCCGGGCGCCGGAAAACAGCGCGTACACCACCAGCGCTACCACGACACTAAGGACAATGGCGCCGGCAAGGGCCGCCACGGAAAACTGGATCGATTTGAATTTCATGGTGGCTCCGCACGCGAAAGGACGTCTGCCCAGGTGTATCGGCAGGGTGTCGGGCGGGCATGAGCGCGGGCAGTTGAAATGACTGTTTTCGGGTGTTGGATGTCGTAATTGAATCAATGCACGGCGGGATGGACTGGGGGTTGTCGGCGTATGTGAAATGTTTTCTACGGCGATGAGAGCTTTGTCCGAATTGTGCGTCTTACGTCCATTGTATCTGGCGTCGACACATTTCCACGCCTAGGATACGCGGCATGTTTTCAGGGAATTTTTTGATGAACAAGATTTTGGTTGTCAGTGCACTGAGCGCAGCGCTGCTGCTCACCGGTTGTCAGTCGGTCAATACCACCAGCGGCGGTGCCGTGGGCATTGAGCGCAAGCAGTACATGTTCAGCATGTTGTCCTCGCAAGAGGTCGACCAGATGTACGCCCAGTCCTATCAGAAGACAGTGGGCGAAGCGTCCAGCAAAGGTGTGCTGGACAAGACCAGCAATGAAGCCCGGCGGGTTCAGGCGATTGCCGACCGGCTGATTGCCCAGGCACCGAACTTCCGTCCGGACGCGGCCCAATGGAAGTGGGAAGTCAACCTGATCAAGAGCGATGAACTCAACGCCAACTGCGGTCCTGGCGGCAAGATCATCTTTTACACCGGGCTGATCGACAGCCTGCACCTGACCGACGATGAAATCGCCGCGATCATGGGCCATGAAATCGCCCACGCTCTGCGCGAGCACGGTCGTGAAGCGATGTCCAAGGCTTACGGCATCGAAATGGCCAAGCAGGGCGCCGGTGCCTTGTTGGGATTGGGGCAGGACACCATGGCCCTGGCCGATACCGTGGCCAACTACGGCATGACCTTGCCCAACAGCCGCGCCAATGAAAACGAGGCGGACCTGATCGGCCTGGAACTGGCCGCCCGCGCCGGTTACAACCCGAATGCCGCGATCACCCTGTGGAACAAGATGAGCAAGGTCTCGGAAGGTGCGCCACCGGAGTTCATGAGCACTCACCCGGCGTCGTCGAGTCGTATTGCAGCGTTGCAGGCGGCGATTCCGAAGGTCATGCCTTTGTATGAGCAGGCCAAGAAGTCCTGATAGTCATGCGGTGAGGCTGCTGGCCTCTTCGCGAGCAAGCCCGCTCCCACACTGATTTCCATTGACTGCAGATTTTGTGTGCACTGGAGACCCAATGTGGGAGCGGGCTTGCTCGCGAAGAACGATAACGCGGTCTATCGACCTAAACCGTCAAACCCACCCGCTGCTCTGCATCGCCTTGTACACCGCGACAATCGCCAGGATGAAGAACGCCGACGCCGCCAGTCGACGGATCAGGGTCAATGGCAATTTGTCCGCGGCAAAGTTACCGGCCAATACCACGGGCACGTTGGCAATCAACATGCCGAGGGTGGTACCGATGATCACCAGCCACAGCTCCGGATATTGCGCAGCCAGCATCACGGTTGCGATCTGAGTCTTGTCGCCAATTTCCGCCAGGAAGAACGCAATCAGCGTGGTCAGGAACGGCCCGAACTTGCGGGCGGTGCTGGCTTCGTCGTCATCCATCTTGTCCGGGACCAAGGTCCACAGCGCCGTGGCGGCGAAGCTTGCGGCGAGGATCCAGTGCAGCATCGTATCCGAGAAGAAACTGCCGACCCAGGCACCGACTGCACCGGCGGCCGCGTGGTTGGCCAGGGTCGCGGCGACGATACCGGCGATGATTGGCCAGGGCTTGCGGAAACGGGCAGCGAGAATGAGCGCGAGCAGTTGCGTCTTGTCGCCGATTTCGGCCAAGGCAACGATTGCGGTAGGTACGAGTAGTGAATCCAGCATCAGGGGGTTTCCTAAGGGGCGGGTCGACACGGCTATGACACGTACAGCCTTCCCGCCCCGGGTAAGGTGTTCGTGTCATAGGTCTTGTCAAACCCTGCGATCCATCTGATGTGGATGCTTGGGTCGCATGCGCCATGGTCTGAGGACCAAGTATGTTGACGCATGCCGGACGAGCATGGCGCTCGTGGGAGACTACTCCCCTAGGACGGAGCGGATTCTGCCTAGGCAAAATCCATTCGGCAAGTACAAATTTCTATCCGCGCTTGGCTCGATAGATCCGGAAGCCCTGCCCTTCAGCCTTGATCGCACACACGCCAAGATGCTCTTCGATCAACGGTTGATACTTCAGGAAACTGTTCGCTACCAGGCGCAGTTCGCCACCGTTTTTCAGATGTTTGGCTGCTTTTCGCAGCAAGTTTTCAGTGGCGAAATAGTCGGTGTGCACGCCGACATGGAACGGCGGATTGCTCAGGATCGCACTCAAACCCATCGGCGCGGCATCGATTCCGTCACCGGTAATCACCTCGGCTTCCAGACCATTGGCCGCCAGGGTCAGACGGCTGCTGGCAGCGGCAAAGGCATCCACATCCAGCAAAGTGACCTGGTTGTGCGGGTAACGACGTTTCACCGCCGCCCCCAGAACCCCTGCGCCGCAACCGAAATCGAGCAAGTGACCGCTGGGCAGTTTGTCCAGATGTTCCAGCAACAGCGCGCTGCCGCGGTCCAGTCGGCCATGGCTGAACACCCCTGGCAGGCTGATGACCTTCAACGGGCCTTCGGCCAGCGGCAGTTCGTAGGTCTGCGCCAGGCTTTCCAGCGGTTTGGCTTCAGGCGCGTTGGCCACAGTGACCAGCCAGAGCTGGCAGTGTCGCGCGCTGTCGAGTTTGCGTGGCTTGCCGAACGGGTTGAGTTGTTTGGCGGCACCTTCGATGCCGCTTTTTTTCTCCCCGACCAAATACAGCTCGCGGCCGGCCAGCCGCGAGGCGAGGGCGTTGAGGATGTAGTCGGTCAGGTCCTTGGCCTTGGGCAGAAACACCACGGCGCTATCGAACTCGCGCTCCGGCGCATTCACGCCAAAATGGCTGCGCTCGGCGAAGCGGGCGTCCAGCGCGGCCTGATCGCCGGCGTGCCAGCACCAGCCATGAGCATCGGGCAGACGACCCAGTAAGTCGTCGGCGGGCAAACCGGCCAACAACACCGAACCCTGGAATAACTCGGCCTGACGAAGCAGTACTTCACTGCGCGGATCCATAACTGCTCCCGTGGAAAAAAGTGCCGCAGTTTATCAACTGACGACCCGCAGCGCCTTACCGCTGAAGTATCCCTGTGCGTTTTCGGTCACTTGGCCAACGATTCGCTGGCGCGCTTCGCGGCTGCCCCAGGCATTGTGCGGGGTGACGATCAGGCGCGGGATGTCGTGGGCCAGCAGCGGATTGCCATTGACGGGGGGCTCGACGCTCAGCACGTCAGTGGCGGCGCCGCCCAGATGCCCGTTGCGCAAGGCGTCGGCCAGAGCCTGTTCATCAATCAATCCACCGCGTGCGGTGTTGACCACGAACGCGCCGGGTTTCATTGCGGCCAGTTCACGGGCACCGATGAAGTGGCGGGTGTGTTCGTTGAGCGGGCAGTGCAGGGTGAGGGCGTCGATTTGCGGTAACAGTTCATCCAGCGGCAGACGGTCCGGCCGGGCAGGGCGTCCGGGAATTTGTCCCAGCAGCACGCGCATGCCGAAGGCTTCAGCCAGCCGTGCGACTGCGCCGCCCAATTCGCCGTGGCCCAGCAGGCCAAGGGTTTTGCCTTCGAGTTCGACAATCGGGTAATCCAGCAAACAGAACTGTTTGGCCTGCTGCCAGCGACCTTCGCCTACGGCTTTTTGATAATCGGCCAGACGCGTGGCGAGGTTGAGCAGCAGCATGATCGTGTGCTGCGCCACCGACGGCGTACCGTAGCCCTGGCAGTTGCACACGGTAATCCCGTGGGCGCGGGCGGCGGCGAGGTCGACGTTGTTGGTGCCGGTGGCGGTGATCAGGATCAACTTGAGATCAGGGCTGGCGGCCATGGTCGCGGCATCGATGACAATTTTGTTGCTGATGGCAACTGTGGCGCCCTTGAGGTGTTCAATGACTTGATCGGGCAAGGTCTGGGCGAATAGCTGCAGTTCGCTGAAACAACTGCGCAGCGGGTTGAGGTCAAGGTCGCCGAGGTCCAGGGACGGGTGGTCAAGGAAAACGGCGCGGCGAGTGTTCGTCATCAACTGTACCTTTTGTGCATTGAACTGAAGGCGTAATCTGCCGAGCCTACCAGATGAAATAAATAGATACGCTTGGCCTAAAGGAGCCCCCATGTACTGGACAGAGTTCTTGACCGTTGCCCTGATTCACCTGCTGGCCGTGGCCAGCCCCGGCCCGGACTTTGCCGTGGTGGTGCGTGAGAGTGTTACCCACGGTCGCCGCGCGGGCACCTGGACCGCGCTGGGTGTGGGGACGGCGATTTTCCTGCACGTGGGTTATTCGCTGTTGGGTATCGGCCTGATCGTGTCCCAGTCGATCGTGCTGTTCAATGCCTTGAAATGGGCCGCCGCCGCTTACCTGCTGTACATCGGTTACAAGGCACTGCGCGCGCAACCGGCCAAGCCTGTGGCGGACGATCTGCACAAGGAAGCCGGCGAGCGCACGGCCCGGGGTGCCTTCACCTCAGGTTTCGTCACCAACGGTCTCAACCCGAAAGCCACGCTGTTCTTCCTCTCGCTGTTCACCGTGGTCATCAATCCGCAAACGCCACTGGCCGTGCAGGCCGGTTACGGGGTTTACCTGGCGGTGGCGACGGCAACCTGGTTCTGCCTGGTGGCGATGCTGTTCAGCCAGCAGCGCGTGCGCGCCGGTTTTGCGCGCATGGGTCACTGGTTCGACCGGACCATGGGCGCGGTGCTGATTGCGATTGGCGTGAAGCTGGCTTTTACCGAGATGCATTGATTTCGTAGGAGCTGCCGCAGGCTGCGATCTTTTGATCTTCAACATTATTGGAATCGCCAAAAGATCGCAGCCTGCGGCAGCTCCTACACTGGGTCCAGCCGCAATCACCAAACTTCTGTGAAGGCTGGCGCAACGCCAGTATTCATGCGGCTCTGCAAATCATTCCTTTGGCTGATTTGGCTGACGATCAAGGGCACTACAGTGCGTACTTTCAGTCACGACCGTGCAGTCAGAAAAAGGGATTCTTATGTTGCAGACTCGCGTTATCCCCCCGGCCGAAGGCGCTTACCAGTACCCGCTGTTGATCAAGCGGCTGCTGATGTCTGGTGCCCGTTATGAGAAAACCCGCGAGATCATCTACCGCGACAAGTTGCGCTACAGCTACCCGACCCTGATCGAACGGGTGGCCCGACTGGCCAACGTGCTGACAGCGGCCGGGGTCAAGCCCGGGGATGCCGTGGGTGTGATGGACTGGGACAGCCATCGTTACCTGGAATGCATGTTCGCCATCCCGATGATCGGTGCGGTGATCCATACCATCAACGTGCGCCTGTCGCCGGAACAGATCCTCTACACCATGAACCACGCCGAGGACCGCTTCGTACTGGTCAACAGCGAGTTCGTCGGTCTCTACAAGGCCATCGAAGGGCATCTGACGACGGTCGACAAAACCCTGTTGCTGACTGACCTGCCGGAAAAAACCGCGGACCTGCCGAACCTCGTCGGCGAATACGAACAACTGCTGGCCGCGGCGAGCCCGCAGTACGACTTCGAGGATTTCGACGAAAACTCGGTCGCGACCACGTTCTATACCACCGGCACCACCGGCAACCCCAAGGGTGTGTACTTCACCCATCGGCAACTGGTGCTGCACACCATGGGCGTGTCGACCATCATGGGCGCGATCGATAGCGTGCGCCTGTTGGGCACCAACGACGTGTACATGCCGATCACCCCGATGTTCCACGTCCACGCCTGGGGCTTGCCGTATGTGGCGACCATGCTCGGGCTCAAGCAGGTGTATCCCGGCCGCTATGACCCGGAGTACCTGGTGGAATTGTGGCGCAAGGAGAAGGTCACGTTCTCCCATTGCGTGCCGACCATCCTGCAGATGGTCCTCAATGCCAAGGCCGCACAGAATGTCGACTTCGGCGGCTGGAAAATCGTCATCGGCGGCAGCGCCCTGAACCGTACGTTGTACGAGGCAGCCAAGGCCAAGGGCATTCAGTTGACCGCTGCGTACGGCATGTCGGAAACCGGGCCGCTGGTGTCGTGTGCGCACCTCAACGACGAATTGATGGCCGGCACTGAAGACGAACGCACCACTTACCGGATCAAGGCCGGCGTGCCTGGGCCGCTGGTGGAGGCGGCGATCGTCGACACCGAGGGCAACTTCCTGCCCGCCGATGGCGAGACTCAGGGTGAACTGGTGCTGCGTGCACCGTGGCTCACCGAGGGTTATTTCAATGAACCCCAGAAGGGCGCCGAGCTCTGGGCCGGCGGCTGGCTGCACACTGGCGACGTGGCGACCCTGGACAGCATGGGCGTGATCGACATTCGTGACCGGATCAAGGACGTGATCAAGACCGGTGGCGAGTGGATTTCCTCCCTGGACCTCGAAGACCTGATCAGCCGTCATGCGGCGGTACGTGAAGTAGCAGTAGTGGGGATCCCCGATCCGCAGTGGGGCGAGCGGCCGTTTGCCCTGCTGGTGCTCCGTGAGGGGTACGCAATCGGAGCCCGGGAACTCAAGGAGCACCTCAAGCCGTTTGTGGAGCTGGGGCACTTGAGCAAGTGGGCGATTCCGAGCCAGATCGCCCTTGTTACTGAAATTCCCAAGACCAGCGTCGGCAAACTCGACAAGAAGCGCATACGTGTCGACATCACCGAATGGCAAGCCACCAACAGCACCTTCCTCTCGACGCTTTAAGCGCCTCCTGGCGTGCCCGAAAGGGCGCGCCAGCCCCACCAAGCAAGCGCTTGGCTTGTCAAATCGAATTTTTCAGCCATCCTTGCCGTGCCGACGGGTGTCGGACTGGCGAAAGGACTGTTCCAGAGTGGCTGGCAACTGCAAATCACACTTTAGAGGGATCAAGCACTACTACCTGCTGGCTATAGTCCGTTCAAGGATTTTTAAGAACGGAGCAACCGCACGAACCGGGGCGATGCAACTTTGGAATGACTTTGGGATGCCATGGCTCCCGGTTATCCACAGCGTTTTTAGAAGTGCTCATTGCCATAAAAATAAAATGCACATGGAGTAGCGTCGATGACATCAGTAAACCAGTTCTGGCGCCGGGCGAAACTGCCCCTGGCTGTCAGTCTTGCCTCTACGCTCGCCGGGCCAGCATTCGGCGTCAGTTTCAACGTAGGTGAAATCGAAGGTCAGTTCGACTCATCCCTGTCGATTGGTGCCAGCTGGTCTACTCAGCAGCCGAACAAGAACCTCATCGGCGTCAACAACGGCGGCAAGGGTTTGTCCCAGACCTCTGATGACGGTCACCTGAACTTCAAGAGCGGGGAAACCTTCTCGAAGATCTTCAAGGGCATCCATGACCTTGAACTGAAATACGGCGATACCGGTGTTTTCGTCCGTGGCAAATACTGGTACGACTTTGAACTGAAAGACGAAAGTCGTCCGTTCAAGGACATCAGCGACGACGGTCGCAAGGAAGGCGCCAAGTCCGCTGGCACTCAACTCCTCGACGCCTTCGTCTACCACAACTACTCCATTGCCGATCAGCCAGGCTCCGTGCGTCTGGGCAAGCAGGTCGTGAGCTGGGGTGAAAGTACATTCATCGGTGGTGGCATCAACTCGATCAACCCGATCGACGTGTCGGCATTCCGCCGTCCGGGTGCCGAGATCAAGGAAGGCCTGATCCCGGTCAACATGTTCTATGTGTCCCAGAGCCTGACCGAAAACCTCTCGGCCGAAGCGTTCTATCAAATTGAATGGGACCAGACCGTCGTCGACAACTGCGGCACGTTTTTCTCCCAGCCAGACATCGTTGCCGACGGCTGCGACAACAACCTGCGCGTGCTGAACAAGCGCTCGCAAATTCCGGCCGTTGCCCTGGGGCCTTTGGCCGCCAACGGCGTCGACGTCAACGAAGAGGGTGTCCTGGTGCGTCGTGGCCCCGATCGTGATGCCCGCGACAGCGGTCAGTGGGGTGCGTCCTTCAAGTACATGTTCGATCCGCTGGACACCGAGTTCGGCGCCTACTTCATGAATTACCACAGCCGTGCGCCGATCTTCAGCGCCACCGGTGCGCCTCAGTCGGTCTACAACACTGCAGCGGGACTTCCTGGCCCGTTCGCGGCACTCGGGCCACTGCTGGTGGCAGGTAATTCGCAATACTTCATCGAATACCCCGAAGACATTCGCCTGTATGGCTTGAGCTTCTCCACCACCCTGCCTACCGGTACGGCGTGGAGCGGTGAGATCAGCTACCGTCCGAACGCTCCGGTGCAGCTCAACTCCACCGACATCCTGTTCTCCGGTGTACGTCCTTTGGGCAATAACAACCCGAACAATCCGTTGACCAATGCATCGCTGCTTACCGGCGTGCCGGGTCAAGACCTGCACGGGTATCGTCGCAAGGAAGTCACCCAGTTCCAGACTACCCTGACGCACTTCTTCGATCAGGTCATGGGCGCCAGCCGTCTGACCCTGGTGGGTGAGGTGGGCGTGACCCACGTTGGCGGCCTGGAAAGCACTTCCGACGTTCGTTATGGCCGCGATCCGGTCTACGGCCCGGGTGAGTTGCCAGCCTCTGGCGCGCTCGATACCTGCGTGGCGCTCAACACCAGCACCATCAACGGTGCCGGCCCGGGTACGCCGACCAATAACCGCAGCCGCAACTGCACCAACGAAGGCTTCACCACCCCGACTTCGTGGGGCTACCGCGGTCGCGCCATCTGGGAATACAACGACGTGTTTGCCGGTGTGAACCTCAAGCCGAACGTTGCCTGGTCCCATGACGTGAGCGGTTACTCCCCTGGCCCTGGCGGCAACTTCGAGGAAGGCCGCAAGGCGGTGAGCCTGGGTGTCGACGCCGAGTACCAGAACACCTACACCGCGAGCCTGGCTTACACCAACTTCTTCGACGGCAAGTACACCACCGTGGATGACCGCGACTTCGTTGCGCTCAGCCTCGGCGTGAACTTCTAAGCACAGTATTTTCAGGACGAACGCATAAATGAAAATAACAAAGAGTCTGTTCCACGCCGGTGTTCTGGGTCTTTCGCTGCTGGCGACCAGCGTCATCGCAGCGGTTCCTCAGGCCGAGGCCGACAAACTGGGCAAGAGCCTGACCCCGATGGGCGCCGAAATGGCGGGTAACGCCGACGGTTCGATCCCGGCCTGGAAACCGCTGCCGAAGAACGCCGGCAGCGTCGACAGCAAAGGCTTCCTGTCCGATCCGTACCCGGGTGAAAAACCGCTGTTCACCATCACGGCGCAGAACGTCGACCAATACAAGGAAAAGCTCGCCCCGGGCCAGTACGCGATGTTCAAGCGCTACCCGGAAACCTTCAAGATGCCGGTGTATCCGTCCCACCGCGGTGCCACTGTGCCGGATGACGTGTTCGCCGCCATCAAGCGCAACGCCACCAACACCAATCTGGTGTCTGGCGGTAACGGTCTGGAGAACTTTGAAACCGCCATTCCGTTCCCGATTCCGAAAAGCGGCGTGGAAGTCATCTGGAACCACATCACCCGTTATCGCGGCGGTAGCGTGACCCGCCTGGTGACACAGGCCACACCACAGCCGAACGGTTCGTTCAGCCTGGTGTACTTCCAGGACCAGTTCGTGTTCCGCGACAAGATGAAGGATTACGACCCGAAAAATCCGGGCAACATCCTGTTCTACTTCAAGCAGAAAGTGACCGCGCCGGCACGTCTGGCCGGTGGTGTGCTGCTGGTTCACGAAACCCTCGATCAGGTCAAGGAGCCGCGCTCGGCGTGGGTTTACAACGCCGGTCAGCGTCGTGTGCGCCGTGCACCGCAAGTGTCCTATGACGGCCCGGGTACTGCAGCCGACGGCCTGCGTACTTCCGACAACCTGGACATGTTCAATGGTGCACCGGATCGTTACGACTGGAAGCTCGAAGGCAAGAAAGAGATGTACATCGGCTCCGATGCCTACAAGCTCGACGATCCGAAGCTCAAGTACGCCGACATCATCAAGGCCGGTCACATCAACCAAGACCTGGCTCGTTACGAGTTGCGCCGTGTGTGGCATGTGGTTGCAACCCTGAAGGAAGGCCAGCGTCATATCTACGCCAAGCGTGACTTCTACATTGACGAAGACACCTGGCAAGCAGCGGTCATCGACCATTACGACGGTCGCGGTCAACTGTGGCGCGTCGCCGAGGCCCACGCCGAGAACTACTACGACAAGCAAGTGCCGTGGTATGCCCTCGAAGCCTTGTATGACCTGCAATCGGGACGTTACCTGGCGCTGGGCATGAAGAACGAAGAGAAGTCGGCTTATGACTTCGGCTTCACTGCCACCACCAGCGACTTCACCCCGGCCGCCTTGCGTCAGGATGGTGTTCGCTAAGGTGAACTGAGTAGAGGCCGCACCCTCTGAAAACGCCCCGACTGGTTCGGGGCGTTTTTTTTTGTTTGTAGACTTTTTGTAGCCATTTGTAGCAACTACCTTCATTCCCTATCCGTTTACGGCTAGTCTGCGGACATCTGCAACGCCGCCACCCGCAATTCAAACAAGAGCCGGCTATGACTGATTTGTCTACATCCCCAGGTTCTGCAAACATCGCCGTCGCGACACTCGACGGGCGCTTCTTCCGCCCGCCGTTGCCCGACGGCCATGTGCTGCGTCCACGTTTGTGCGAACGACTGAGTGCCGGGCTCGGCGGCAGGTTATTGCTGGTCAGCGCACCGGCAGGGTTCGGCAAGAGTTCGTTGGCGGTGGAGTTTTGTCAGGGGTTGCCGGCGCATTGGCAAAGTCTCTGGCTGGGGTTGAGCCCGCGCGACAGTGACCCGGGGCGTTTTCTCGAGCGCCTGCTGGAAGGTCTTCAGGACTATTTCCCGCATCTGGGCAGGCAATCCCTCGGGCTGTTGAAAATGCGCCAGCGCCATCAGCCGTTCGCGTTCGAAGAGTGGCTGGACGGCCTGCTTGACGAACTGGCCGTGCACCTGTCTACAGCGACGCCATTACTGCTGGTGCTGGATGATTACCATCTGGCCCAAGGGCCGGTGCTGGACCGCTGCCTGCAGTTTTTCCTCAATCATCTTCCCGATGGCTTGCTGGTGATGGTCACCAGTCGCCAACGTCCCGACTGGCATCTGGCGCGGCTGCGGCTGTCACGGCAACTACTTGAGTTGCATGAACAGGATCTGCGCCTGACCCACGACGAAGCCTTGAGCCTGCTTGATCGCCACAGCAGTTCCTTGCGTGGCGAAGCGCTGGAAAACCTGATCCAGCGCAGCGAAGGCTGGGTCGCGGGGTTGCGCTTCTGGCTGCTGGCCGCCTCCGAGGCAGGCACCGATGGCGCGCTGCCGCAATCGTTGCACGGTGGGGAAGGGCTGATCCGCGATTATCTGCTCGAAGAAGTCATCGATTGCCTGCCTGCCGACGTCCAGTCGTTCCTCTACGACACGGCACCCCAGGAACGATTTTGCAGCAAACTGTGCGACGCCGTTCGCGACGCCCATGACAGCGGGGAGATCCTGCGCTTCCTGCTTGCCCACCAGGTGTTCCTGGTGCCACTGGACGAGCATGGCCATTGGTATCGTTACCACCACCTGTTTTCCGATCTGTTGCGCACACGGCCTGCTTCCCAGTCGATGGTGCCGGCCGCCAGCCTGCACTTGCGTGCCTGCCGCTGGTTCAATGCCCAGGGATTGCTCGATGAGGCCGTGGAGCAGGCCTTGCGTGCCGGTCACCTGGACGTCGCGGCGAACCTGGTGCAGAACCTCTCCGAAGAGCAACTGCTGGCCGAGCAGAACGTCGGCATGTTGCTGCGCTGGAAAATGGACTTGCCTGACAGCTTGCTGATCAGCACGCCGCGACTGATTGTGCTCTATAGCTGGGCGCTGGGGATGGCTTGCCAGCTGGATGCCGCCGAGGAACTGGCCAGCCATTTGAGCCGTTTCCTGCCTGCGCCGTCGGCCACCGCCCAGAAGTCCATGCTCGCTCAATGGCTGGCGTTGAGCGGCATCATTGCCCGTGGGCGCGGCAACCGCGAACTGACGCTGCAGTACTGCCGCGAAGCGTTGGACAGTCTTCCGTCCAAGCGTTACGGCCAGCGCCTGATGTGCCTCTCGACCCTGTCCAACCTGGCCATTGCCGACGGTGATTTGTGGCGGGCGCGGGGGCTGAACCGCGAATCGCTGGAGCTGGCGCAACGGGTCGGCAACCCGTTGTTCGAAGCGCTGGCGCACTACGACCGCGCCCGGGTTCTGCAAGCGCGCGGAGAAATCTGTCGGGCGCTGGAGGAGGTCCGTCAGGGGATGCAACGCCTGCAGAGCTTGTCTGCGCAGCGGCTGTATGCAGTTCGAGCCCGGCTGACCTTGTATGAAGGCTTTCTGCTGGCCCTGCGCATGCAGCCGCAGGCGGCGCGGCTGCGATTGCAGGCCGGTTTGAGCGAGGCGCGCGCCTGTCGTGACATCAGCGTGCTGATCGGCCATTGTGTGATTGCCAGGCTGGAAGGCAGCAGCGGCGAGTTCGCCAAAGCCTTTGCCGAACTTGCTGAAGCTGAACGGCTCATGCACATCTGGGACGTGCCACCCATCTACTACCTGGCCATGATCACCCTGGTCAAATGTGAACTCTGGCTGGCCCAGGGGCGCACCGATCTGGCCGAAGCCTGGCTGTCGCGCCTGGGGCAGACCTATAACGGCGAAAACGGGGCGGCACCACCGGAGTTCCACCCGCAATTGCCGCTGCATATCGAATTGCAACAAGCCTTGCTCGACGTCATCCAGGGCCAACCGATGCTGGCCGAAGGGCGTTTGAATGCGCTGCTCGAACATGGCCAGCAAAGCGGCCGGCAGATGCTCAGTGCCATGGCGTTGACCCAGAAAGTGGCATTATTGCTGGGCAGCGGAAGGGAGCCGGAAGCCCGCAAGGCACTGGCTCAGGCGCTGGATGCTGCTGGCGGAGGGGTGCTGCAACCCTTTGAGGGCCTGCTGGCCGAGCATCCGGACTGGCTGCGTGGGCAACTTCAACTTTGCCCGCCAACCCCTGTTTCCCTGAGTCTCAGTGAAAAACTGCCGGCATTGGCTGCCCGTCCCGGACTGGAGTCCTGCGCGGCCGCGGAGCAGCTCAGCACGCGGGAAATGGCGGTCCTGCGATTGATCGCTCAGGGCTGTTCGAACCAGGAAATCAGCGATCAGCTGTTTATTTCCCTGCACACGGTGAAGACCCACGCCAGCCACATCAACAGCAAACTCGGGGTCGAGCGGCGGACGCAGGCGGTAGCGCGGGCGAAGGAGTTGGGGGTGTTGGGTTAAGGATTTTTCACGTTACCCATCGCGGCCATTGGCTCGATGCTCAATTGTGCGAAAATCGTTCGTCCCCGTTTATCGAGCAGGCCCCGATGTCCCAGCAACCCACCCTCATCCGCGAAACCTTCCCCGTCGGCCCGTTGCAGTGCAACTGCACGATCATCGGCGATCCGGTGACGAAAAAGGCCATCGTTGTTGATCCGGGTGGCAATCATGAGCTGATCCTGGCGCGTCTCGATGCCCTGGGGCTGAAAGTGGTCAGCATCATTCACACCCATGCGCACCTCGATCATTTCCTGGCTTCCGGTCAACTCAAGGAGAAAACCGGCGCGACCCTGCATCTGCACAAGGAAGACCAGTTTCTGTGGGACAACCTGGAAATGCAGTGCCAGATGTTCGGCGTTCCTTATACCCCGGTGCCGTCCCCGGATCGCTGGCTGGCCGATGATGAAGAACTGGCCTGCGGATGTGGCGTGGCGCTGCACACGCCAGGTCATACGCCGGGCTCCATGAGCTTCTGGTTTTCCGAGGCCAAGCTGCTGATTGCCGGTGATACGCTGTTTCGTCGCGGCGTCGGGCGCACGGATTTGTGGGGGGGCGACCAGGCCACCATCGTGCGTTCGATAAAGCAGCGTTTGTACACCCTCGACGAAGAGGCGACGGTGGTGACCGGGCATGGTCCGGATACCCGTCTGGGCGACGAAATGCGCGAGAACCCCTTTGTTCGGGGCTGATTTGTAACATTCGGAATTTTTACCCATTAACATGATCCAACGCCCGCAAAGGCTGATGCCTTGGCCCGTTGCACCACAGAATGCAAAAAAGTAGGAGCTTTACATGTTCACCACGCGTCGTTTGATTATTGTCGCTACGGCTGTGGCCGTTTTGTCCGGTTGCGCCTCGCCTAACCCTTACGGTGGTCAAGGCCAGGCTCAGGGCCAGGCGGATAGCGGCTCCGAAGGCATGAGCAAGACCGCGAAATACGGTGGCCTCGGCGCTCTGGCCGGTGCGCTGGCCGGTGCTGCGATCAACCACGATAACCGTGGCAAGGGCGCACTGATCGGTGCTGCGGTGGTTGGTGCTTCTGCCGCCGGCTACGGCTACTACGCCGATCAACAAGAGAAAAAGCTGCGCGCCAGCATGGCAAACACCGGTGTTGAAGTGCAGCGCCAGGGCGACCAGATCAAGCTGATCATGCCGGGCAACATCACGTTCGCTACCGATTCGGCGAATATTGCCCCAGGTTTCTATCAGCCGCTGAACAACCTGGCGGGCTCGCTGAAAGAGTTCAACCAGAACCAGATCGAAATCGTCGGCTATACCGACAGCACCGGCAGCCGCCAGCACAACATGGACCTGTCCCAGCGTCGTGCCCAGAGCGTGGCAACCTACCTGACCTCGCAAGGTGTCAGCGGTGCCAACCTGAGCGCTCGCGGTGCCGGCCCGGATGGCCCGGTTGCCAGCAACGCTGACGTCAATGGCCGTGCGCAGAACCGCCGTGTCGAGGTTAACCTCAAGGCGATTCCGGGCCAGCAGTATGGTGCCCAGCAACAAGGTCAGGTTCAGCAGTACCCTTGATCGTCTGATTGAACCCCAGGCGTAAAAAGGCCCGCCCGATCCTCTACAGATCGGGCGGTTTTTTTTGTCGTCAGTTCCGGCCCCATCGTCGGAACGCCGCCCGGAGCAAGTTCGCTCCCACAGGGTTCTGGGTCGACCTCGGAAACTGTGGGAGCGGGCTTGCCCGCGAAGAGGCCAGTGTGGGCAGCAGAGATACAGGATCAGAAACAAAAAAGCCCCCGGACAATTACCTGTCCGGGGGCTTTTGCGTGCGGGCCTGCTTACTTCTTCAGGCCGTAATGCTCATCGAGCATGCCCGGCGCGTTCGGGGCTTTCGGTGCGTAGTCGCGAGGCGGTTCCTGATTGCGTGGCGGCGTCAGGCGCTCCCGTGGAGCCTGAGCTGCATCGGCGTGCAGGGAGGCCAGCAGGCGTTGGCGAGTCTGTTCGTCCAGGGCCAGGCGGTTGGCGCCCTCGGCGAGATGGTCCTGCACTTCCTGATAGCTCTGAGTCAGTTTCTTGACCAGTGTCGCGGTGCTGTTGAAGTGGGTCACCACCTCGTTCTGATAACTGTCGAAACGTTCCTGAATATCGTCCAGCTGACGCTGCGTGCGGCTCGGCGCGGCGTTCGGTGCAACGCGGGCGATCAGGAACCCAATGGCGACACCCACAACCAGGGCAAGAGTCGGTAACAACCAAACTAAGAGCGAGTGTTCCACGAGTCCTTCCTCTATAAACGGCTTTGCTTTACGTTAACGGCTCGAACCTGCGCTGTATACCGCGATTCACTCGCAATAGACAGCCACAGACAATTTGCTAGACGAGTCGACCCGATTCGAGGTCACGGAGTTCCTTCCTTGCTTATGCGTGAAACCCCTGTAGTGATTGATGGCCCTGTTGGCCAACTGGAAGCTCTTTATCTGGATAATGAGCAGCCTCGCGGCCTGGCACTGATCTGCCATCCGAATCCGGTGCAGGGCGGCACCATGCTCAACAAAGTGGTCTCGACCCTGCAGCGCACTGCGCGCGATGCAGGCTTGATCACCCTGCGCTTCAACTACCGTGGCGTCGGCGCCAGCGAAGGCTCTCACGACATGGGCACCGGTGAAGTCGATGATGCCCAGGCTGTCGCCGAATGGTTTCGCGCCAGACACCCGCAATTGCCGCTGACCCTGTTCGGTTTCTCCTTCGGCGGTTTTGTTGCCGCAAGTCTCGGCGGACGCCTTGAGGCCAAGGGTGAGCAGGTCGAGCACCTGTTCATGGTCGCGCCGGCAGTCATGCGCCTCGGCGCTCGGGACCCACTGCCACAGCAGGGCGAACTGACCCTGATCCAGCCGGAAACCGATGAAGTGATCGATCCGCAGCTGGTTTACGAATGGTCCGACAAGCTCGAACGCCCCCATGAGCTGCTGAAAGTGGCAGAATGCGGACACTTTTTTCATGGCAAGCTGACCGATCTCAAGGATCTGATCCTGCCGCGTCTCTCGAATTGATTGCAGTCTGACAAGCGATTACCCATGACGACTCGTACCCGTATCCTCACCGGCATCACCACCACCGGCACACCGCACCTGGGCAACTACGCTGGCGCCATCCGCCCGGCGATCCTCGCCAGCCGTGACAGCAATGCCGATTCGTTCTACTTCCTGGCCGACTACCACGCCCTGATCAAGTGCGATGACCCGCTGCGCATCCAGCGCTCGCGTCTGGAAATCGCCGCGACCTGGCTGGCCGGTGGCCTGGATGTCGATCGCGTGACCTTCTACCGCCAGTCCGACATCCCGGAAATCCCCGAACTGACCTGGCTGCTGACCTGCGTTGCCGCCAAGGGCCTGCTCAATCGCGCCCACGCCTACAAGGCTTCGGTGGACAAGAACGTCGAGACCGGTGAAGACCCGGACGCCGGCATCACCATGGGCCTGTACAGCTACCCGGTGCTGATGGCCGCGGACATCCTGATGTTCAATGCGCACAAGGTGCCGGTCGGTCGTGACCAGATCCAGCACGTGGAAATGGCGCGGGACATCGGTCAGCGCTTCAACCATCTTTTTGGCCAGGGCAAAGAGTTCTTCACCATGCCCGAGGCGTTGATCGAAGAGAGCGTCGCCACCTTGCCGGGCCTGGATGGCCGCAAGATGTCGAAGAGCTACGACAACACCATTCCGCTGTTCAGCAGCGCCAAAGAAATGAAGGATGCGATTTCACGGATCGTCACCGACTCCCGCGCGCCGGGCGAAGCCAAGGATCCGGACAATTCACACCTGTTCACCTTGTTCCAGGCGTTCGCCACCCCGGCGCAGTCCGACGAGTTCCGCAGCGAACTGTTGCAGGGTCTGGGTTGGGGCGAGGCGAAGAGTCGTCTGTTCCAGCTACTGGACAACGAATTGGGCGAGTCCCGCGAGCGTTATAACCTGTTGATCGAGCGCCCGGCGGATCTGGAAGACATCCTGCAACACGGCGCGAAAAAGGCCCGCGCGGTGGCGACACCCTTCCTCAACGAACTGCGTGAAGCGGTAGGCCTGCGCTCCTTCGTTGCCCAGACTCAAGTGGCTGCGACCACCAAGAAGAAAGTCGTCAAGGCTGCGCGGTTTGTCAGCTTCCGTGAAGACGACGGCAGTTTCCGCTTCCGTCTGCTGGCGGCCGATGGCGAACAACTGCTGCTGTCGCGCAACTTCGCCGACGGTAAAACCGCGGGGCAGGTGACCAAGCAACTGCAAGCGGGCCAGGATCTGGACGTGCGCAGTGAAGATCTGGGCTTCAGCGTCTGGCTCGAAGGTCAATGCGTTGCCGACAGCCCGACCTTCGCCGACAGCGCCGCACGCGACGCGGCTATCGAGGCCTTGCGCATTGCCCTGACGCCGATTCAGGAATAATCAACGGCTCGGCCCGACCAAGGGCCGATTGCCATTCCTGCGGGCCGTCGCTACAGTGTCGGCCCGTTTTTGTTGCCTTGCTAACGAATTATGACGCCCCTAGAACGATATCAAGCTGATCTGAAACGCCCGGAATTCTTCCATGACGCCGCGCAGGAAACCGCCGTGCGTCATTTGCAGCGCCTGTACGACGATCTGGTCGCGGCCGAGCAAAACAAGCCGGGCCTGCTGGGCAAGTTGTTTGGCAAGAAGGATCAGACCCCGGTCAAGGGCCTGTATTTCTGGGGCGGCGTAGGTCGCGGCAAGACTTACCTGGTGGACACCTTCTTCGAAGCGTTGCCCTTCAAGGAAAAGACCCGTACGCACTTCCACCGCTTCATGAAGCGCGTGCACGAAGAGATGAAGACCCTGGGCGGCGAGAAAAACCCGCTGACCATCATTGCCAAGCGCTTCGCCACCGAAGCCCGGGTCATCTGCTTCGATGAATTCTTCGTCTCCGACATCACCGACGCCATGATCCTCGGCACGCTGATGGAAGAACTGTTCAAGAACGGTGTGACCCTGGTCGCCACCTCGAACATCGTGCCGGACGGCCTGTACAAGGACGGCCTGCAGCGCGCGCGCTTCCTGCCGGCCATTGCGCTGATCAAGCAGAACACCGAGATCGTCAACGTCGACAGCGGCGTCGACTATCGTCTGCGTCACCTCGAACAAGCCGAGCTGTTCCACTATCCACTCGACGAAGCCGCCAACGAAAGCCTGCGCAAGAGCTTCCGTGCGCTGACACCGGAATGCACGGCGGCGGTCGAAAATGACGTGCTGATGATCGAGAACCGTGAAATCCGTGCCCTGCGCACCTGCGATGACGTGGCCTGGTTCAACTTCCGCGAACTATGCGACGGCCCACGCAGCCAGAACGACTACATCGAGCTGGGCAAGATCTTCCACGCCGTGTTGCTCAGCGATGTCGAGCAGATGAGCGTCACCACCGACGACATCGCCCGACGCTTCATCAACATGGTCGACGAGTTCTACGACCGCAACGTGAAGCTGATCATTTCTGCCGAAGTCGAGCTTAAAGACCTGTACACGGGTGGCCGGCTGAACTTCGAGTTCCAGCGTACCCTCAGCCGACTGCTGGAAATGCAATCCCACGAATTCCTGGCCCGGGCGCACAAGCCGTAGGACGATTCGGAAAATAAAAAAGGGCATGCAAATGCAGGCCCTTTTTTATGCCAATCCCTGTAGGAGTGAGCCTGCTCGCGAAGGCGGTGAGTCAGTCACATTAATGCTGGATGTGCCGAAGTCATCGCGAGCAGGCTCGCTCCCACAGGGTTCATTTGTATGCCTGTGATTACGCCGCTTGCTGAAACTGCTGCCGATACTGGTTCGGCGACAACTCCGTGTGTTGGCGGAACAGCCGGGCAAAGAAGCTCGCATCGTCGTAGCCGACTTCGTAACTGATGGTCTTGATGCTCTTGCGGCTGCCGGACAGCAAGCCCTTGGCGGTTTCGATGCGCAGGCGTTGCAGGTAATGCAGTGGCTTGTCGCCGGTGGCGGTCTGGAAGCGGCGCATGAAGTTGCGGATGCTCATGCCGTGTTCGCGGGCGACGTCTTCGAAGCGGAACTTGTCGGCGAAGTGTTCTTCGAGCCAGTGCTGGATCTGCAGGATGATCACATCCTGGTGCAGCTTCTGGCCGCCAAACCCGATGCGTCCAGGCGCGTAGCTGCGTTGCACCTCATACAGAATGTCCCGCGCTACGGCCTGGGACACATTGGCGCCGCAGAAGCGCTCGATCAGGTAGATGTACAAATCGCACGCCGAGGTGGTGCCGCCGGCGCAGTACAGGTTATCGGCGTCGGTCAGGTGCTTGTCCTGATTGAGCTGGACCTGGGGGAAGCGTTCGGCGAAGGCATTGAAGAAGCGCCAGTAGGTGGTCGCTTCCTTGCCATTGAGCAGCCCGGCTTCGGCCAGCCAGAAAACACCGGTGGCCTCGCCGCACAGTACGGCACCGCGCGCATGTTGCTGGCGCAACCAGGGCAGGACTTGCGGGTAACGTTTGCAGAGACTGTCGAAATCGTCCCAGAACGCGGGAAGAACGATGATGTCGGCGTTTTCCAGCCCGCCATCCACTGGAATCAGCACATCGCTGAAGGTGTTGACCGGTTTGCCATCGGGGCTGACCAGGCGGGTTTCGAACGCCGGTGTCAGGCCATGGCCCAGCTGTTTGCCGTAGCGCAGGCTGGCGAGGTGGAAGAAATCCTTGGCTTGCATGAGGGTGGAAGCGAAAACCCGGTCAATGGCCAGGATGCTGACGCGCCGCAGGGGCGTGGAGGCTTGGTTAGACATAATTCAACTTTATTTTTATAGGGGGAAGTGGTCACCAGACGGCTGGATCGTCTTATTTTTTGTCGGATGTGTCCAGTGTCCTGTATCGGAAGCGAGGCTTAGGCTCTGACGGTCAATTCCTTCTAATAACAAAGAAAAGGTGTCGCATGATCCCCAGAACCCTGTTCAGTTCCGAGCACGAGCTTTTCCGCGACAGTGTGCGAACGTTCCTCGAAAAAGAGGCGGTGCCGTTCCATGGGCAATGGGAAAAACAGGGCTATATCGACCGCAAACTGTGGAACAAGGCAGGGGAGGCGGGGATGCTGTGCTCACACTTGCCGGAGGAGTACGGCGGTCTGGGGGCGGACTTTCTCTACAGTGCGGTGGTGATCGAAGAAGTGGGGCGACTTGGCCTGACCGGCATCGGTTTTTCCCTGCATTCGGACATCGTGGCGCCGTACATCCTGCATTACGGCAGTGAAGCGCTGAAGCACAAATACCTGCCGAAGCTGGTGTCCGGCGAGATGGTTACCGCGATCGCCATGACTGAACCGGGCGCCGGTTCCGATCTGCAAGGGGTGAAAACCACGGCCGTGCTCGATGGCGATGAGTATGTGATCAACGGCTCCAAGACTTTTATCACCAACGGCTACCTGGCCGATCTGGTGATCGTCGTCGCCAAGACCGATCCGAAGGCCGGCGCGAAGGGCACCAGTTTGTTTCTGGTGGAAGCCAATACGCCAGGCTTCGACAAGGGCAAGCGCCTGGAAAAGGTCGGGATGAAAGCCCAGGACACCTCGGAGCTGTTCTTCCAGGATGTACGTGTACCCAAGGAAAACCTGCTGGGCCAGGCCGGGATGGGCTTTGCCTACCTGATGCAGGAATTGCCCCAAGAGCGCCTGACGGTGGCCATTGGCGGGCTGGCTTCAGCTGAAGCGGCGCTGCAATGGACGCTGGACTACACCCGCGAGCGCAAGGCGTTCGGCAAGTCGATCGCGGATTTCCAGAATACCCGGTTCAAACTGGCGGAAATGGCCACGGAAATCCAGATCGGCCGGGTCTTCGTCGACCGCTGCCTGGAGCTGCACCTGCAAGGCAAGCTCGACGTGCCAACGGCAGCGATGGCCAAGTACTGGGGCACCGACCTGCAATGCAAGGTGCTCGACGAGTGTGTGCAGTTGCACGGTGGCTACGGGTTCATGTGGGAGTACCCGATCGCGCGGGCATGGGCGGATGCGCGGGTGCAGCGGATCTATGCCGGGACCAATGAAATCATGAAGGAGATTATTGCGCGGTCGCTTTGATTGGCGGTGACTGATCGTCCGTCATCGCGAGCAGGCTCGCTCCCACAGGTGCGGCGTAATCCTTGTGGGAGCGAGCCTGCTCGCGAATGGGGCTATGAATCAATCAAGGCGCCGGATTCGGATGTTCCTTGTGAATCGCCTCGATCCCCTCCAGTACCTCTTCCGACAATTTCAGATCAAAACTGGCAATGTTGCTCTCCAGTTGCTCCATCGTGGTCGCGCCGATGATGTTGCTGGTCACGAACGGCTGCTGCGTTACGAACGCCAGGGCCATTTGCGCCGGGTCCAGGCCGTGCTCGCGAGCCAGGGCCACGTAACGACTGCAGGCAGCTTGCGACTGCGGGTTGAAATAGCGGCTGAAGCGGCTGTAGAGGCTCAGGCGACCTTTTGGCGGGCGGGCGCCACCTTCGTACTTGCCTGAAAGGAAGCCGAACGCCAGCGGCGAATAGGCGAGCAGGCCGCACTGCTCGCGGATGGCGATTTCCGCCAGGCCGACCTCAAAGCAGCGGTTGAGCAGGTTGTACGGGTTCTGGATCGACACGGCACGCGGCCAGCCTCGGGCTTCGGCCAGGGCCAGAAAGCGCATGGTGCCCCATGGCGTCTCGTTGGACAGGCCGATGTGGCGGATCTTGCCGGCGCGGACCTGTTCGTCCAGCGCTTCGAGGGTGTCCTCCAGCGGGGTCAGGTTGGCCTCGATCTTGTGCTTGTAGCCGAGTTGACCGAAGAAGTTGGTGCTGCGCTCCGGCCAGTGCAACTGGTACAGGTCGATGTAGTCGGTTTGCAGGCGCTTGAGGCTGGCATCAACCGCCTCAGTAATGTGTTGGCGATTGTGGCGCAGGTTTTTATCGCGGATGTAGTCGATAGTGTTGCCGGGGCCGGCGATCTTGCTGGCCAGGATCCAGTCGACGCGGTCGCCGCGGCTCTTGAAGTAATTGCCGATGTAGCGTTCGGTGGTGGCGTAGGTTTCAGCCTTGGGTGGCACCGGGTACATCTCGGCGGTGTCGATGAAGTTGATTCCGGCGCTCTTGGCCCGCTCGATCTGGGCGAAGGCGTCTGCCTCGCTGTTTTGCTCGCCCCAGGTCATGGTTCCGAGGCAGAGGGCACTCACGTTCAGATTGGTTCGGCCTAGCTGGCGATAGTCCATCGGGTGCTCCTTGGGCAAAACAATCATAAAAGCAGGTTGAATTATTTTTCGCAATCTGCATAATTGCGCACCTCTTTCTGCAGTGGAAGTGATGCGCCGCCGCCGAAGAATCTTGCCGTTGAACGGACGCGCCGACCCGAGCCCCCGAAAGCGTCTGTATCCGGCTGCCTTTGACTTGTCAAAGTACGCACTATTCAGTAAGATCCGCCGTCTAATTTACAGGGCGGCCCCTGAGGCTATAAAGAATGAAAACTTTTACTGCTAAACCGGAAACAGTAAAGCGCGACTGGTTTGTCGTCGACGCTGCTGGTCAGACCCTGGGTCGTCTGGCCACCGAAATCGCGAGCCGTCTGCGTGGCAAGCACAAGCCTGAGTACACTCCTCACGTTGACACCGGCGACTACATCGTCGTAATCAACGCTGAGCAGATCCGTGTTACCGGTGCTAAAACCACTGACAAAATGTACTACTCCCACTCCGGTTTCCCGGGCGGCATCAAGTCGATCAACTTTGAAAAGCTGATCGCCAAGGCCCCTGAGCGCGTGATCGAGACCGCGGTCAAAGGCATGCTGCCTAAGAATCCGCTGGGTCGCGACATGTACCGTAAGCTGAAAGTCTATGCGGGCGCTGCACACCCACATACTGCTCAGCAGCCCCAAGAACTGAAGTTTTAACGGAATAGTACATTATGTCGGCGACTCAAAATTACGGCACTGGCCGTCGCAAGACCGCAACCGCACGCGTTTTCCTGCGTCCGGGTACTGGTAACATCTCCATCAACAACCGTTCGCTGGATAATTTCTTCGGCCGCGAAACTGCCCGCATGGTAGTTCGTCAGCCGCTGGAATTGACTGAGACTGTCGAGAAGTTCGACATCTACGTCACCGTGATCGGCGGTGGTGTAAGTGGTCAAGCTGGCGCAATCCGCCACGGTATCACTCGCGCTCTGATGGACTACGACGAGACTCTGCGCAGCGCCCTGCGTAAAGCCGGCTTCGTAACCCGCGATGCTCGTGAAGTTGAACGTAAGAAAGTCGGTCTGCGTAAGGCGCGTAAGCGTCCGCAGTACTCGAAGCGTTAATTCGCTTTCACGTTCAAAAAAGAACGCCCAGTTTCCTCACGGAGCTGGGCGTTTTTTTGTGTCTGCGATTTATCAAAGAATTGCGCTGTGACAACTTGCCACATCCGCAGGCGCCCTATACTACAAGGCTTGGGGATGATGGGCTCCGGTAATTACCTTGTCAGAATTGGGGCTTTTCATTACCATTCGGCAAAATTTTTATAAGTACATAGATTTACTTAGTAGACGCCTGATTTAACAGGCCACAAAGCTGATGGAGAGGACTGAATGAGCAATGACGGCGTGAATGCAGGCCGGCGTCGCTTCTTGGTAGCAGCCACATCCGTGGTGGGTGCTGCAGGAGCGGTGGGGGCTGCGGTCCCGTTCGTGGGGTCATGGTTTCCCAGTGCCAAGGCGAAAGCCGCAGGTGCACCGGTGAAAGTGAATGTCAGCAAAGTCGAGCCAGGCCAGCAGATGATTGCTGAGTGGCGCGGCCAGCCGGTGTTCATCGTCCGCCGTACGCCGGAAATCCTGGGGAATCTGAAGAAGATCGAGGGCCAGCTTGTTGACCCGACCTCCAAGAACTCGACACAACCGACTTACGTTGATCCGGAAACCCGTTCGATCAAACCTGAGGTTCTGCTGCTGATCGGTATCTGCACGCACTTGGGTTGCTCGCCGACCTTCCGTCCCGAAGTGGCACCTGCGGATCTGGGGAAAGACTGGGTAGGCGGTTATTTCTGCCCTTGCCACGGTTCCCACTACGATCTGGCTGGTCGCGTCTACAAGTCGCAACCTGCGCCTTTGAACCTGCCAGTTCCCCCGCATTCCTATGAGACCGACGACATCATTGTCATTGGCGTCGATACGGAGAAGGCGTGATGAGCAAATTCATGGATTGGGTTGATGCACGCTTTCCCGCAACCAAGATGTGGGAAGACCATCTCAGCAAGTATTACGCTCCGAAGAACTTCAACTTCTTCTATTTCTTTGGCTCCCTGGCGCTGCTCGTTCTGGTCAATCAGATCGTTACCGGCGTTTGGCTGACCATGAGCTATAACCCGTCGGCGGAAGAGGCGTTTGCCTCCGTCGAATACATCATGCGCGACGTCGAGTACGGCTCGATCCTGCGTCTGCTGCACTCCACCGGCGCCTCTGCGTTCTTTATCGTGGTCTATCTGCACATGTTCCGTGGCCTGCTCTACGGTTCGTACCAGAAACCGCGTGAGCTGGTGTGGGTCTTCGGCATGCTGATCTACCTGGCGCTGATGGCCGAAGCCTTCATGGGTTACCTGCTGCCGTGGGGGCAGATGTCCTACTGGGGTGCCCAGGTGATCATCTCGCTGTTCGGTGCGATCCCGGTCATCGGTAACGACCTGACCCAGTGGATTCGTGGTGACTACCTGATTTCCGGTATTACCCTGAACCGCTTCTTCGCCTTGCACGTGGTTGCCCTGCCGATCGTTATCCTGGGTCTGGTGGTGCTGCACATCCTGGCGTTGCACGAAGTCGGTTCGAACAACCCGGACGGCGTGGACATCAAGAAACACAAGGACGAAAACGGCATACCGCTGGATGGCATTGCCTTCCACCCGTACTACACCGTGAAAGATATCGTCGGTGTGGTGGTGTTCCTGTTCATCTTCTGCTCGATCGTGTTCTTCTTCCCGGAAATGGGCGGTTACTTCCTCGAAAAGCCGAACTTTGAAGTGGCGAACGCCTTCAAGACCCCAGAGCACATTGCTCCGGTCTGGTACTTCACCCCGTTCTACGCCATCTTGCGCGCGATTCCGGACAAGCTCTTCGGTGTGATCGCCATGGGCGCGGCCATTGCTGTGCTGTTCGTCCTGCCATGGCTCGACCGCAGTCCGGTCAAGTCGATGCGCTACAAAGGCTGGCTGAGCAAGATCTGGCTCTGGGTGTTCTGCATCGCGTTCGTGATCCTGGGTGTGCTGGGCGTATTGGCTCCAACCCCTGAGCGTACGTTGCTGTCGCAGGTATGTACCTTCCTGTACTTCGCCTACTTCATTCTGATGCCGTTCTACACCCGGCTTGAGAAGACCAAACCGGTTCCGGAAAGGGTGACTGGCTGATGAAAAAACTATTTGCTGTATTGATGCTTGCTGCGTTGCCAGTGTTCGCTTTCGCAGCTGAGCACGGTGGCCCCGAGCTGGAAAAAGTCGACGTTGACGTTTCCGATAAAGCAGCCATGCAGGATGGTGCACGTACGTTCGCCAACTACTGCATGGGTTGCCACAGTGCCAAGTTCCAACGCTATGAGCGAGTTGCCGACGACCTGGGCATTCCCCATGAGTTGATGCTGGAGAAGCTGATGTTCACTGGCGCCAAGATCGGCGACCACATGAGCATCGGCATGCAGCCAGCGGACGCCAAGGCCTGGTTTGGCGCCGCTCCGCCGGACCTGACCCTGGTTGCTCGTGTTCGCGGTACCGACTGGCTCTACGGTTACCTGAAGTCGTTCTACGAAGATCCGTCGCGTCCATGGGGTGTGAACAACAAGGTCTTCCCGAACGTGGGCATGCCAAACGTCCTGGCCGGCCTGCAAGGTCGCCAGGTGGTTGGTTGCAAACAGGTTCAGATCGTCGAAGGCGGCAAAAAGCAATTTGATCCGCTGACCGGTACGCCATTGACTCATGAAGCGTGCGATCAACTGACCATCGTGCCGAAAAGCGGTGCTCTGACTGAAGAGCAGTTCGATGAGAAGGTCAAGAATCTGGTAACCTTCCTGGCTTACTCGGCTAACCCGGTTAAGCTGCAACATCAGCGCATCGGTACGTACGTATTGTTGTACCTGGCGTTCTTCTTCGTCTTCGCTTACCTGCTCAAGCGCGAATACTGGAAAGACGTGCACTGATAAAGCTTCAAGCTATTGCTGTTAATCGCGCGCGCCCAAGGGCGCCTCTGAAGATGTAGCGAGCCTGGTTATCCAGTCGTTACGGGAGGCGTCCTCTGGGCGCGCTCGTTTTTCCGCGTTCGATAATTTCTACAAGCGAGGAGGATCGCCATGGGCGTGACCAATCGGTTGGCCTGTTACTCCGACCCCGCCGACCACTATTCCCACCGAGTGCGCATCGTACTGGCAGAGAAGGGTGTCAGCGCCGAGATCATTTACGTGGAAGCTGGGCGTCAGCCACCTAAACTGATTGAGGTGAACCCTTACGGCAGCTTGCCCACCCTGGTCGATCGCGACCTGGCGTTGTGGGAGTCGACTGTGGTGATGGAATATCTGGATGAGCGTTACCCGCACCCGCCCTTGCTGCCGGTTTATCCTGTGGCGCGTGCCAACAGTCGTCTGCTGATTCATCGTATTCAGCGTGACTGGTGTGGCCTGGTGGATCTGATTCTGGATTCGCGGACCAAGGAGGCGGCCCGTGCCGTGGCTCGGAAAGAGTTGCGCGAAAGCCTGACGGGTGTGTCGCCACTGTTTGCCGACAAGCCGTTTTTCCTCAGTGAGGAACAAAGTCTGGTGGACTGCTGCCTACTGCCAATACTCTGGCGATTGCCGATTTTGGGTATAGAACTGCCGCGGCCTGCCAAGCCGCTGCTTGATTACATGGAGCGCTCGTTTGCGCGTGAGGCTTTCCAGGCGAGTCTGTCTGGTGTCGAACGCGATATGCGCTAAGGCTTAAGGAGCCGCTATGAACTCCAGTCGACCTTATCTGGTCCGCGCGCTCTACGAGTGGATTGTGGACAACGATTGCACCCCGCACATGCTGGTCAATTCCGAGTATCCGTCGGTCCAGGTGCCTCAGGGTTTTGCCAGTGACGGACAAATTGTCCTGAATGTGTCGCCACAGGCTGTGCGTCATCTGCACATGGACAACGAGGCGGTCAGTTTCGAAGGGCGCTTTGGTGGCGTGCCGCACACCTTGTACGTGCCAATTGCTTCGATCCTGGGTATCTACGCCCGGGAGAATGGCCAAGGCATGGTGTTCGATCTGGAATCGCCGATGGGCGAGGATGACGAGATCGAGCCCGATGACGATCTTCCACCACCCGACAGCGAGCCGCCGCGTCCAAGCGGTCGACCCAGTTTGAAGGTGGTGAAGTAATAAAAAAGGCGATCCGAACGGATCGCCTTTTTTATTACTTCACCACCTTCAAACGGGTAGGAGCTGCCGAAGGCTGCGATCTTTTGATTTGGCTTTTTAAGATCAAAAGATCGCAGCCTTCGGCGGCTCCTACACCGCGTGCAGATAGGTAAGCGGTGTGCAGATCAGTCGATGTACTCAAACAGCTTCACAATCTTCTGTACGCCGGAAACGCCTTGCACCAGGTTGGTCGCCTGCGCAGCTTCCTGTTTGGTCAGCAGGCCTAGCATGTAGACAATGCCGTTTTCAGTGACGATCTTGATGCGCGAACCGGGGATGTTGGCGTCGGCGAGCATCTGGGCTTTGATCTTGGAGGTCAGCCAGGTGTCGTTCTGACGGGCCAGGAAGCTGGAGGGTGGCAGGACCTGCAGCTCGTTGTGCACCTGCTTCACGCGCTGGACCGCGGCGGCGGCCTGTTCGGCCTTGGCCTTGAGGTCTGCGCGTGGCGTTTGCCCGGCGAGCAGCACGACGCCGTTGAAGCTGGTGACGACGATGTGCGAGTCCTTATCCAGGGCTGGGTCGGCCTTGGCGACGTTCACGCCAACCTTGGTGTCGATCAGGGAGTCGTCGATCTTGCTGCCCAGTGTGCGGGTGCCACGGTCATCTTCAATCGGTGCTTCACGGCTGGCAGTCACCACCGAGGTGCAGCCACTGATGCCGAGGCACAGGGTCAAGGCCAGAAGGCCCAGGCGATTAGGGGTCATTCTTCACTCCCGAATATTTGGCTGTCGATCAAATCGCAAAGGCAATGGATCGCCAGCAGGTGGACTTCCTGAATGCGTGCAGTGACGTTGGCCGGTACGCGAATCTCGACGTCCTCGGGCAATAGCAGTGACGCCATGCCGCCGCCATCACGACCGGTCAATGCTACGACAATCATTTCGCGATCATGTGCGGCCTGGATCGCTTGAATTATGTTGGCCGAGTTACCGCTGGTGGAGATAGCCAGCAACACATCGCCCGGTTGGCCGAGTGCGCGGATCTGCTTGGAGAAGATTTCGTTGTAGCTGTAGTCATTGGCGATCGAGGTGATCGTCGAGCTGTCGGTCGTCAAGGCGATGGCTGGCAGGCTCGGGCGCTCGCGCTCAAAGCGATTGAGCAGCTCGGACGAGAAGTGCTGGGCGTCGCCGGCAGAGCCGCCGTTACCACAGGAAAGCATTTTTCCTTCGTTGAGCAGGGCGTTGACCATGACCTGGCTGGCTTGCTCGATGTGCGGTGCAAGTACTTCCATCGCCTGTTGCTTGGTGTCGATACTGGCCTGAAAAAGCTGGCGAATTCGGGATTGCATGTCCATCTGTGTGACCTTAAGTGGCGCGGCTGTTCGGCACATGAATGTGCAGCCCGCAAAGCAAAGAGCAAAAGTGTTCGGTGATAGTGTCCGGTTCGCACTGCCGGCGATCAGCCGTCGAAGGCATTCTGTAGCCAGTTCAACTGATCGAGGTTGCTGTCGATGGCAATCACGTCGAAGCGGCAAGGGAAATTGGCCCAGCGCGACTCGCGCTGAAGAAAATATTGCGCGGCGAAAATCAGTTTTTGCCGTTTGCGCTCATCGATGCTGTCGAGCGCGCCACCCCATTGAGTGTTTTTTCTGTAGCGGACTTCAACGAATACTACTGTATCGCCATCTAGCATGACCAGATCAAGCTCGCCGCGTTTACACAACCAGTTCTGCGCCAGCAGGCGCAGACCCTGTTGTTGAAGATGCTCGAGCGCATGGCGCTCGGCATCCTTGCCGCTTTGCTGGCGTGACCTGTCGGGCATCAGCGAGCGGTGTCCGGCAGGCGCTGAACCTGGCCATTGGCGAACTCGGCCCATGGCAACTGGCGCACGACTCGCTGGCTCTGAGACATGCCAAGGCTGCCCGATTCACCGTCGATGCGGCTGTCTGGCAGTGACTTGAGCTGGCCCAGGCGTGGCGCCAGGCGATAGGCGTCCACACCCATGGCATACAGGCGCCCCAGGCTGCCGGCGGCTTGTGGCCACTGGGCGGTGACCTGGCGGCGCAGTGGATCATTGGCGTCCAGCAACCATGGCGTCTCGCAGAAGCGAATGCCATTCATGTCGTTGTACTGGTTGACGTCACCGCTGGCGCTGAACACGTGGGAGGTGGCGTAGACCGGAACATCGCCTGCGTACTGGAAGTTCAGGGTCGGTTTGATCTGCTGGGCCTGTTGCGGTGTTGCGGCGAGGAAAATGAACTCGATATCCTGGCGGCGCGATGGCTGGGCAGCTACTTGCGAGCCAACGGTGCTTTGCAGGCTCTTGGCGCGACCTTCGCTCTGACGCAGCTGGAACATGTCGGCAATCTGCTGGGCCAACTGGACCGGCTGATCGACGCGTTCGGTGGCGACGATGGTGCCGCCATTGGCTTGCCAATCCTGGCTGAATGCCTTGAGCACGCGGTCGCCCCATTCACCTTTCGGCACCATGATGGCTGCGCGATGCAGGCCGTCGGCGCGAGCGCGGCGCGACACTTCGCGAGCTTCGTCTTCAGCGGCAAGACCGAACTGGAACAACTGCGCCGGACCCTGATCGCCTTCGCTATAGTTCAGCGCGAGTGTGGTGATCGGCAATTGCGGGCGAGCACTCAGCTGTTTGACCAGCGGCTTCTCCAACGGGCCGACGACCAGTTGCACGCCATCGGCCTGGGCCTTGCGGTAGAACTCGTCCATGGAGGTCAGGCGCGAGCTGTCATAGAACTCGATGGCGGGTGGTTTCTGCCCGGCCTGTTGGGCCTGGTAGTGAGCAGCCATAAAGCCGTCGCGCAGTGCCTTGCCGACCGAGGCCAGCGGGCCGTCCTGAGGCAGCAGCAGGGCGATCTTGCTCAGGGGCTGGCTGGCCAGTTCCTTGAGTTGGGTCAGTGGCTGCGGCAATTGAATGGCTGCCGGGTGTTTCGGGTTCTGCGCGCGCCATTTGTCGATGGCGGCTTGTTGCTGCTCCAGGGTGCCGGCGGATTTCACGGCCAGCGCGAGGGCCATCCAGCCGCCGAGATCGTCGGTGGTGTTCGGTTGCAATTGCTCGGTCGGCAGCGAAGCGATCAGGACCCAGATGGCTTCGTGGTTTTTGCTCGCGGCCTCACCTTTTAGCATCGGGGCGATGAAAATGCGCTCCCGAGCAGCGGCGAGGGTCTGGCCATCGGCTTCAAGTGCACGGGCGTGAACGGTGCCGGTGCGGACCTGTTGTTCGATGGGCAGTTCGCTCAAGCGTTGCATGCTCGGATGGCTCAAGGCCGTCAGCGCGGCCTTGGGCTGGTTGCGGGTCATGGCCAGTTCAGCCGCCAGGGTGCTGGCGAAAACCTGTGGGCCCGGCTTGAGCTGTTCGATCGGAACCTGTTGCAGGATTTGCGCGGACTGGCCGGCATTGCCCTGGCGATAGGCCAGGTCGGCAGCGCTCAAGCGCAGCAGGGCGGCATCTTCCGGTGATTTGCTTTGGGAGGCCTTCTCAAGCAGTTGCTCGATACTGGCATCCGGTGTCCGTGGAAGTTCGCCAAGGCTGGAGGAGGGCGAGCTGGCGCAAGCCGCCAGCAAGGCAGCGAGGCAGAGGGCAGATAACAGCCGCAGGCAAGCGATCATGTAAGCGTTCCTGATACTCGATCAAATTAGCGTGGAATTGTACCCAAGCACTGGCCGGGGCGCGATGTTACTGGTGTGAATCGATCAATTTAGCTGGTGTAAATGTTGCGCCAGCGCACAAACAGTCGCCGAGACCTCCATTGGTTGCGCGTATCGTGAACCTCGCTACGCGCTACAATGGCGACTTTTACCGATCATGAGGTGTGCGCTTTGACTGCTCCAGGTGCTTTGAATTCCGCTGCTGGCTCGCTTTATGTGGTGGCGACGCCCATCGGCAACCTGGATGACATCAGTGCGCGGGCGCTGAAGATTCTCCGTGAAGTGGCCTTGATCGCCGCGGAAGACACCCGTCATTCCCAGCGTTTGATGCAGCACTTCGGCATCTCGACGCCATTGGCGGCCTGCCATGAGCACAACGAGCGGGATGAAGGTAGCCGCTTTATCACTCGCCTGCTTGCCGGTGACAACGTGGCGTTGATCTCGGATGCCGGGACGCCGCTGATTTCCGATCCGGGTTATCACCTGGTGCGGCAGGCCCGGGCGGCGGGCATCAATGTGGTACCGGTTCCGGGTGCCTGCGCGTTGATTGCCGCGCTGTCGGCAGCAGGGCTGCCTTCCGATCGATTCATTTTCGAAGGTTTTCTGCCGGCCAAGGCGGTGGGGCGGCGTGCGCGTCTCGAACAGGTAAAGGAAGAACCTCGCACCTTGATCTTCTATGAGGCCCCACATCGCATCCTGGAGTGCCTGCAAGACATGGAACTGGTGTTCGGTCCCGAGCGCCCGGCGCTGCTTGCCCGTGAGCTGACCAAGACGTTTGAGACTCTCAAGGGGCTGCCGCTGGCTGAGCTGCGCGAGTTTGTCGAGTCGGACAGCAATCAGCAGCGCGGCGAGTGCGTGGTGCTGGTGGCGGGCTGGTCTGCGCCCGAGGAGGAGGGCGCCGTCAGCAGTGAGGCGATGCGCATCCTCAACCTGTTGCTCGAAGAAATGCCGCTCAAGCGAGCGGCGGCTTTGGCGGCGCAAATCACCGGCGAACGAAAGAATGTGCTGTACCAGATCGCGCTGGATCAGCAGAAGGGCGAGTAAAACCCGACGCACAGGCGTGCTCAATGGCGCTTGGCGCTTGTTCTTCGGGCGCTGTGCCGGTAACCTTCGCGGCGGAGAGTCGATCGGACAGTCGCTGCCCTCTATGAAAATTAGGGGGGGGAGGAAAGTCCGGGCTCCATAGGGCGAAGTGCCAGGTAATGCCTGGGAGGCGTGAGCCTACGGAAAGTGCCACAGAAAATAACCGCCTAAGCGCTTCGGCGCCGGTAAGGGTGAAAAGGTGCGGTAAGAGCGCACCGCACGTCTGGCAACAGTTCGTGGCTAGGTAAACCCCACTTGGAGCAAGACCAAATAGGGTCCCAAGGCGTGGCCCGCGCTGGGACCGGGTAGGTTGCTAAAGATGTCCAGTGATGGCCATCGTAGACGAATGACTGTTCAAGACAGAACCCGGCTTACAGATCGACTCTCCACCTTTTTCTTTCCTCTGCTTGAATCATTGAGCAGGGGGGGGCAAGTGATAGCAATTTCCCTCCTTACACAATCATCAGCAGAACCTCTTTTGTAATACCAAAAAAATCTTACTCTTAATAAATCACTTTAACTTTCGAACGCAGCCTTCTGTGCTGATTCAAGTTATCGATCAGTTTCATCTGCCGGATTCTCGTTGCCTCTCCGTTAATGCTCCTAAATCTCAGTTCTGTAAGGGTTTTCCTTTGCTCCGCGCCTTGACGGTGTGGTGGGCGCATTCCTATAGTGTGCGCAAGTGGCGGAAAGTGGCATGAAGTGGGTTTTTTGAACTCAAAACGCTAGAATTTGGAGAAACGCTGACGTGTTTCGCGGAGCCAACGCTATCAGTCTCGATGCAAAGGGCCGTCTCGCAATGCCGAGCCGGTACCGTGACGAGCTCGAATCGCGCAGTTCCGGTCAATTGATCGTGACAATTGATGCCGTTGATCCTTGTTTGTGTGTTTACCCCCTCGATGAGTGGGAAATTATTGAAACCAAACTGCGCGCACTGCCTTCGCTTCGCGAAGAGAACCGCCGCCTGCAACGTTTATTGATTGGTAATGCCGTCGACCTCGAGCTCGATGGCAGTGGTCGTTTTCTGGTTCCGCCGCGTCTTCGTGAATATGCCAAGTTGGATAAGCGCGCGATGTTGGTAGGCCAACTGAACAAGTTCCAATTGTGGGACGAGGATGCCTGGAACGCGGTTTCTGCCGCTGACCTGGCTGCCATTCAACAACCGGGCGCGATGCCTGATGAACTGCGTGATTTGATCCTGTGACTATTGATAGCGGCTTTAACCACATCACCGTACTGCTTGACGAAGCCGTCGAGGCTCTCGCCGTACGTCCTGATGGCTGCTATCTGGACGGCACGTTCGGGCGCGGCGGACACAGCCGGTTGATCCTCAGCCAGCTCGGTCCCGATGGTCAGTTGCTCGGATTCGATAAAGATCCACAAGCGATTGCCACCGGGCAGACGCTAGCGGCCGAAGACGGCCGCTTTGTCGTTGTGCAGCGCAGCTTTGCCGAGCTCGGTTCGGAAGTCGCCGAACGCGGGATGAACGGCAAGGTCAGCGGCGTATTGCTGGATCTAGGCGTGTCTTCGCCACAGCTCGACGACCCTGAGCGCGGCTTCAGCTTCCTCAACGACGGCCCGCTGGACATGCGCATGGATCCGTCCCGTGGCATCAGCGCCGCCGAATTCGTCAACACCGCGCCCGTGGAAGAAATCGCACGGGTGTTCAAGGAATACGGCGAAGAGCGTTTCTCCGGCCGCATGGCCCGTGCCGTGGCCGAGCGCCGAGACATCAAGCCATTCGAGCGCACCGGTGACTTGGCAGAAGTCCTGAAGGTTGCCAACCCGGCATGGGAAAAGGGCAAAAACCCTGCAACCCGTGCGTTCCAGGGCTTGCGCATTCACGTAAACAACGAGCTGGGTGATCTGCAGACCGGCCTCGAAGCCGCGCTGGAGTGCCTGGAAGTGGGCGGTCGCCTGGTGGTGATCAGCTTCCATTCGCTGGAAGACCGTATCGTCAAACTGTTCATGCGCAAGCTGGTGAAAGGCGAAGCCGACAACCTGCCGCGCAACCTGCCGGTTCGGCATGTCGCCTTCGAACCGAAAATCAAAGTCCATGGCAAAGCGCAGACGGCCTCCGACGCCGAACTCAAAGCCAATCCACGTTCCCGTAGTGCTGTCATGCGTGTGGCGGAGAAGCTGCGGTGAGCAAGCTTTTCGCCAAGCCATTGCCCGGCGGAAGCTTCTTCATGCTGCTGTTGTTTGTCGGCGTGCTCGTGTCGGCCATCGGCGTGTCTTACAGCGCCCACTGGAATCGCCAGTTGCTGAACACGCTGTACAACGAATTGAGCGTGCGCGACAAGGCGCAAGCCGAGTGGGGCCGGTTGATTCTGGAGCAGAGCACCTGGACCGCCCACAGCCGTATCGAAGTGCTGGCCACCGAACAATTGAAAATGCACATCCCCGGTGCCGCTGACGTGAAGATGGTGGCGCCATGATGAAACTCGAAGGTGCACTCTTTCCTTGGCGGTTCCGCGTGGTGCTGGGTTTGCTTGGCGTCATGGTGGCCGCGATTGCCTGGCGCATCATTGACCTGCAAGTGGTCGATCGTGCCTTCCTTAAAGGTCAGGGCGATGCGCGCAGCGTTCGTCATATTCCGATTCCGGCTCACCGTGGTCTGATAACCGACCGTAACGGCGAGCCTTTGGCCGTCAGTACCCCGGTGACCACACTGTGGGCCAACGCCAAGGAAATGCAGCTGGAAAAAGACAAGTGGCCAGCACTGGCCGCAGCGCTGGGACAAGATCCCAAAGCCCTGACTGAGCGTCTTGAAGCCCAGGCCAACAAAGAATTCATTTACCTGGTGCGCGGGCTGACGCCTGAGCAGGGTCAGGCCGTGCTCGACCTGAAGGTGCCGGGTGTCTATGGCATCGAAGAGTTTCGGCGGTTTTATCCTGCCGGCGAAGTCACTGCTCATATGGTCGGGTTTACCGACATCGACGATCACGGTCGTGAAGGCGTCGAACTGGCCTACGACGAATGGCTGGCCGGGGTCCCTGGCAAGCGTCAGGTGATCAAGGACCGGCGCGGCCGGCTGATCAAGGATGTCCAGGTCACCAAAAACGCCAAGGCCGGCAAGCCCTTGGCGTTGTCCATTGACCTGCGCCTGCAATACCTGGCCAACCGCGAATTGCGCAACGCGATCATTGAGAACGGCGCCAAGGCCGGCAGCCTGGTGATCATGGACGTGAAGACCGGCGAGATTCTCGCGATGGTCAACCAGCCGACCTACAACCCGAACAACCGTCGTAACCTGCAACCGGCGATGATGCGTAACCGCGCGATGATCGACGTGTTCGAGCCGGGTTCGACCATGAAAGCGATTTCGATGAGCGCTGCGATCGAAACCGGCCGCTGGAAACCGAGCGACACCGTCGAGGTGTATCCGGGATCCTTGCAGATTGGTAAGTACACCATCAAGGACGTATCCAAGACCGAAGGCCCGGTACTCGACCTGACCGGCATCCTGATCAACTCCAGTAACGTCGGCATGAGCAAGGTTGCCTTCGACATTGGCGGCGAAACCATTTTCCGTCTCGCGCAGAAAGTCGGCCTCGGCCAGGACACCGGCCTGGGCTTCCCGGGCGAGCGCGTCGGCAACCTGCCGAACTACCGCGAATGGCGCAAGGCAGAAACCGCCACGCTGTCCTACGGCTACGGTATCTCCGTTACCGCAATCCAGCTTGTCCACGCTTTCTCGGCCCTGGCCAACAACGGTCGCCTCGCACCGCTGACCCTGATCAAGACCGACAAGGCACCGCAAACCACCCAGGTGTTGCCGGAGGCCGTCGCGAAAACCATGCAAGGCATGCTGCAACAAGTGATCGAGGCCCCGCGCGGTGTGTTCCGTGCGCAGGTGCCGGCGTATCACGTGGGCGGCAAGTCGGGTACTGCGCGTAAAACCTCGGTTGGCACCAAGGGCTACGCCGAGAACTCCTACCGTTCGCTGTTCGCCGGCTTCGGCCCGATGAGCGATCCGCGTTACGCCATCGTGGTGGTGATCGACGAGCCGACCAAGGCCGGTTACTTCGGTGGCCTGGTTTCCGCGCCGGTGTTCAGCCGTGTGATGTCGGGCACTCTGCGCCTGATGAACATTACGCCGGACAACTTGCCACCTACTCAACAAGCGAACGCAACACCGGTCGTTCCGCTGAAAGCCAATGGAGGGCGCGGCTGATGTCTCTGAGCCTGAACAAGATTTTCCCTCACGCCGGCCACGATCTGCTGATTCGCGAACTCGCCCTGGACAGCCGCAATGTGCGCGCGGGTGATCTGTTCCTCGCCGTGCCGGGCGGGAAATTCGATGGGCGCGCGCATATTGGCGACGCCTTGCAGCGCGGTGCTGCTGCGGTGGCCTATGAAGTAGAAGGCGCCACGATCCTGCCGATCACTGAAGTGCCGCTGATTCCGGTCAAAGGCCTGGCGGCTCAACTGTCGGACATCGCCGGGCGTTTTTATGGCGAGCCGAGTCATCACCTGAACCTGGTGGGCGTAACCGGCACCAACGGCAAGACCAGCGTGACGCAATTGGTCGCCCAGGCACTGGACCTGCTCGGCCAGCACTGCGGCCTGGTCGGCACACTCGGTTGCGGTTTCTACGGCGCGCTGGAAAGCGGCCTGCACACCACGCCGAATCCGATTGCCGTGCAAGCGACCCTGGCGGACCTGAAGAAGGCCGGGGCCAAAGCCGTGGCGATGGAAGTGTCTTCCCATGGCCTGGACCAGGGGCGCGTGACGGCATTGGCCTTCGATGTGGCGGTGATGACCAACCTGTCCCGCGATCACCTGGATTACCACGGCACCATGCAGGCTTACGGCGAAGCCAAGTCCAGGCTGTTTGCCTGGAATGACTTGAAATGCCGCGTGGTCAACCTCGACGACGAGTTCGGCCGGCAACTGGCTGCCGACAAGTGCGAATCGCGGCTGATCACCTATAGCCTGGAAAATTCCAGCGCTTACCTGTATTGCCGCCAGGCGCAATTCGACGACGAAGGCGTGCGCGCCACACTGGTCACGCCGCAGGGCGAGCACCTCTTGCGCAGCACCTTGCTCGGTCGCTTCAACCTGAGCAATGTCCTGGCGGCGGTCGGCGCGTTGCTCGGTCTTGATTACGCCCTGGACGAAATCCTCAAGGTGCTGCCGCAGCTTGAAGGCCCTGCCGGTCGCATGCAGCGTCTGGGCGGTGGTTCGCAGCCGCTGGTGGTGGTCGATTACGCCCACACCCCGGATGCCCTGGAAAAAGTATTGCTGGCCCTGCGTCCACACGCCAAGGGCCGGTTGCTGTGCCTGTTCGGCTGTGGCGGCGACCGCGATCGCGGCAAGCGCCCGTTGATGGCCGAAGTGGTCGAGCGCTTGGCTGATGGCGTGCTGGTGACCGATGACAACCCGCGTACTGAAGACCCGGCAGTGATTTTCGATGACATCCGCGCCGGTTTCACGGCTGTGGATAAAGTGGAGTTCGTTGCCGGTCGTGGCCAGGCGATTGCCCAACTGATTGCCAGCGCTTCGGTGGATGACGTGATTGTCCTGGCCGGTAAAGGTCACGAGGACTATCAGGAAATCAACGGCGAGCGTCATGCCTTTTCCGATCTGGTCGAGGCCGATCATGCCTTGACCGCGTGGGAGGTGGCCCATGCTTAAGGCCTTGAAACTGAGCGAACTGACCGGTGCGCTGAATGCTCGCCTGGTGTCCGCCGATGCCAGTTTCGACGGTGTCAGCATCGACAGCCGCGCAATCAAGCCCGGTCAACTGTTTATCGCGCTGGCCGGTCCGCGCTTCGATGGTCATGATTATCTGAATGAAGTCGCCGCCAAGGGTGCCGTGGCCGCGCTGGTCGAGCGTGAAGTCGCCGACAGCACGCTGCCACAATTGCTGGTCAGCGACACTCGCCAGGCCCTGGGCCAGTTGGGCGCGCTGAATCGCGCCGCCTACACCCATCCGGTCGCGGCCATCACCGGTTCCAGCGGCAAGACCACGGTCAAGGAAATGCTTGCGAGCATCCTGCGCACCCGTGGCCCGGTGCTGGCGACCCGTGGCAACCTGAATAATGACCTCGGCGTTCCGCTGACCCTGCTCGAACTGGCGCCGGAACATACCGCTGCGGTGATCGAGCTGGGTGCCTCGCGCCTGGGCGAAATTGCCTACACCGTGAGCATGACCAAACCCCATGTGGCCGTTCTCAATAACGCCGGGACCGCCCACGTCGGTGAGTTCGGCGGTCCGGACAAAATCGTCGAAGCCAAGGGCGAGATCATTGAAGGGCTGGATGCCGATGGCGTCGCCGTTCTCAATCTCGACGACAAGGCATTCGGTATCTGGAAGGCGCGCGCCGGTGACCGCAACGTGCTGACGTTTGCGTTGAGCAACACCAGCGCCGATTTCCATGCCAGTGACCTGGCCACCGATGCTCGCGGCTGCCCGGCGTTCAACCTGCACAGCCCTGAAGGCTCGGAGCGCGTTCAACTGAACCTGCTCGGCACCCACAACGTCGCCAATGCCATGGCTGCCGCCGCTGCCGCCCATGCCCTGGGTGTGTCGCTGTTCGGTATCGCCGCCGGCCTTGGCGCGGTGCAACCGGTCAAGGGTCGCACCGTTGCGCAATTGGCCAGCAATGGCATGCGCGTGATCGATGACACTTACAACGCCAATCCCACCTCCATGTGCGCTGCCGTTGATATACTGGCCGGCTTTTCCGGTCGCACCGTCCTGGTGCTCGGGGAGATCGGCGAGTTGGGCGAATGGGCGGAGCAGGGGCACCGCGACGTGGGCGAGTACGCCCGTGGCAAGGTTTCTGCGCTGTACGCCGTCGGGCCAATGATGGCTCACGCCGTGAACGCATTCGGTCCACAGGCTTTTCACTTCAGCACGCAGGCTGAGCTGATCAAGGCCCTGGACGCCGAACAAGACACAAACACCACCATTTTGATCAAGGGGTCGCGCAGCGCTGCGATGGAAAACGTCGTCGCCGCCTTGTGCGGGTCCAGTCTGGAGAAACATTAATGCTGCTGCTGCTAGCGGAGTATCTGCAACAGTTCTACAAAGGCTTCGCGGTCTTCCAGTACCTGACCCTGCGCGGGATTCTCGGTGTACTGACCGCGCTGGTTTTGTCGCTGTGCTATGGCCCGTGGATGATCCGCACCCTGCAGAACCGTCAGATCGGTCAGTCCGTTCGCAATGACGGCCCGCAGTCGCACCTGTCCAAATCGGGTACACCGACCATGGGCGGCGCACTGATTCTGTCGTCCATCGGTGTCAGCACCCTGCTTTGGGCTGACCTGAGCAACCGTTACGTCTGGGTCGTACTGTTGGTGACCCTGCTGTTCGGCGCCATCGGCTGGGTCGACGACTACCGTAAGGTCATCGAGAAGAACTCCCGCGGGCTGCCAAGCCGCTGGAAGTATTTCTGGCAGTCGGTATTTGGTCTGGGCGCAGCGATCTTCCTGTATGTGACCGCCGCCACGCCGGTGGAAACCACACTGATCCTGCCGATGCTCAAGGACTACAGCATTCCATTGGGCGCCGGCTTCATCGTCCTGACCTACTTCGTGATTGTCGGTTCGAGCAACGCGGTCAACCTGACCGACGGCCTAGACGGCCTGGCGATCATGCCGACGGTGATGGTGGGCGGCGGCCTGGGCATTTTCTGCTACCTGTCGGGTAACGTGAAATTCGCCGAATACCTGCTGATTCCTTATGTGCCGGGCGCCGGTGAACTGATCGTGTTCTGTGGCGCGTTGATCGGAGCAGGCCTGGGCTTTCTGTGGTTCAACACCTATCCGGCACAAGTCTTCATGGGCGACGTCGGCGCACTGGCGCTGGGCGCGGCCCTGGGCACCATCGCAGTGATCGTCCGTCAGGAAATCGTTCTGTTCATCATGGGCGGCGTGTTCGTGATGGAAACCCTGTCCGTGGTTATTCAGGTTGCCTCTTTCAAACTGACCGGTCGCCGCGTATTCCGCATGGCGCCGATCCACCACCACTTTGAACTCAAGGGCTGGCCCGAGCCGCGTGTGATCGTCCGTTTCTGGATCATCACCGTGATTCTCGTGCTGGTCGGCCTTGCCACCCTGAAGCTGAGGTAGAAACTCGTGTCTCTGATCGCTTCTGACCACTTCCGCATCGTTGTCGGCCTCGGCAAGAGCGGCATGTCTCTGGTTCGCTTCCTGGCGAACCGGGGCGTGGCGTTTGCCGTGGCCGATACGCGGGAAAATCCACCGGAACTGGCCACGCTCAAGCGTGACTATCCGCACGTGGAAGTGCGTTGTGGCGAGCTGGACGTCGAATTCCTGTGCCGTGCCGACGAGCTCTACGTGAGCCCCGGCCTGGCGCTGGCGACCCCGGCCCTGCAGGCCGCCGCCGCCCGTGGCGTGAAATTGTCCGGCGACATCGAACTGTTCGCGCGTAACGCGAAGGCGCCGATCGTGGCCATCAGCGGTTCCAACGCGAAAAGTACCGTCACCACGCTGGTCGGCGAAATGGCGGCGGCGGCGGGCAAGCGTGTTGCCGTTGGTGGCAACCTCGGTACCCCGGCGTTGGACTTGCTCAGCGACGACATCGAGTTGTACGTGATGGAGTTGTCGAGTTTCCAGCTGGAAACCACCGACCAACTCAACGCCGAAGTGGCGACCGTGCTCAACATCAGCGAAGACCACATGGACCGTTACAGCGGTCTGCCAGCCTATCACCTGGCCAAGCACCGGATCTTCCGCGGTGCCAGACAGTTCGTGGTCAACCGTCAGGATGCCCTGAGTCGTCCGTTGATAGGCGAAGGGCAGCCATGCTGGACCTTCGGCCTGAGCAAACCCGATTTCAAGGCGTTTGGTATCCGTGAAGAAGACGGCGAGAAATACCTGGCCTTCGAATTCCAGAACCTGATGCCGGTGCGCGAATTGAAGATTCGCGGCGCCCACAATCAGTCCAACGCCCTGGCAGCCCTGGCCCTGGGCCATGCGGTCGGCCTGCCGTTCGATGCCATGCTGTCGAGCCTGCGCACCTTCGCCGGTCTCGAGCATCGCTGCCAATGGGTCCGCGATCTTGACGGCGTGGGCTATTACAACGATTCCAAAGCCACCAACGTCGGCGCCGCACTGGCGGCCATCGAAGGTTTGGGCGCAGACATCGACGGCAAAGTCGTGCTGATCGCCGGTGGCGATGGCAAAGGTGCCGAGTTCAAGGACCTGCACGATCCGGTGGCGGCCAACTGCCGCGCCGTGGTGCTGATGGGGCGCGACTCCGACAAGATCGGCGAGGCTATCGGCGACGCCGTACCGCTGATCCGCGCCGGCTCCCTGGCCGAGGCCGTCGAGCAATGCCGCGCCGCCGCCCAGCCGGGCGACGTGGTGCTGCTGTCGCCAGCCTGCGCCAGTTTCGACATGTTCAAGAACTACGAAGACCGTGGTCACCAGTTCGTCCAAGCCGTGGAGGATCTGGCATGAGCCTGAGAGACATCATCAAGCCATACCCTTCGCCGATCATCACCGGGCGCGGTATCGACCTCGACTTCCCGATGCTCGCCGGTTGCCTGACGTTGCTCGGCCTGGGGCTGATCATGATTGCCTCGGCATCGACCGAAGTGGCGGCCGTGCAGTCGGGCAGCGCCCTGTATTACATGATTCGCCACCTTATTTACGTGGTGCTGGGCCTGGGTGCCTGCATCGTCACCATGATGATCCCGATCGCTACTTGGCAACGGCTGGGCTGGCTGATGCTGCTCGGTGCGTTCGGCTTGCTGGTGATGGTGATCATTCCGGGGATCGGCCGTGAGGTTAACGGCTCGATGCGCTGGATCGGCTTCAGTTTCTTCAACGTTCAGCCTTCCGAGATCGCCAAGGTGTTCGTGGTGATCTACCTCGCCGGTTATCTGGTGCGCCGCCAGAAAGAAGTGCGCGAAAGCTGGATGGGCTTCTTCAAGCCGTTCATCGTGCTGCTGCCAATGGCGGGCCTGCTGCTGATGGAACCGGACTTCGGTGCCACCGTCGTGATGATGGGGGCGGCGGCGGCGATGCTGTTCCTTGGCGGCGTCGGGCTGTTCCGCTTTTCCCTGATGGTGGTGCTGGCTGTCGGCGCGGTGGTGCTGTTGATTCAAATGCAGCCGTATCGAATGGCGCGCCTGACCAACTTTGCCGACCCATGGGCCGACCAGTTCGGCGCCGGCTATCAGTTGTCCCAGGCGTTGATCGCCTTCGGTCGCGGTGAATGGCTGGGCGTCGGCCTGGGCAACAGCGTGCAGAAACAGTTCTACCTGCCGGAAGCCCACACTGACTTCGTGTTCTCGGTCCTGGCCGAAGAGCTGGGGGCGGTGGGTTCGTTGTGCACCGTGGCACTGTTCGTCTTCGTGTGCATTCGTGGCATGTACATCGGTTTGTGGGCTGAAAAGGCCAAGCAGTTTTTCGCGGCTTACGTGGCCTACGGTCTGTCGTTCCTGTGGATTGGTCAGTTCCTGATCAACATTGGTGTAAACGTCGGTCTGCTGCCGACCAAGGGTCTGACCTTGCCGTTCCTCAGTTATGGCGGTAGTTCGTTGGTGATCTGCTGTGCCTGTCTCGGCTTGTTGCTGCGCATCGAGTGGGAAAGTCGAACCCACCTGGGCAGTGAAGAGATGGAGTTCCATGAGAGCGACTTCGCCGAGGAGCCGAACCATGGGCGCTAACGTCATGATCATGGCTGGCGGCACCGGTGGCCACGTGTTCCCGGCACTGGCCTGTGCCCGCGAATTCCAGGCACGCGGCTATACCGTGCACTGGCTCGGCACTCCGCGTGGCATCGAGAACGATCTGGTGCCGGCGGCCGGTATCGAGTTGCACCGGATCAATGCCAGCGGTCTGCGCGGCAAGGGCAAGCTGTCCCTGTTCAAGGCGCCGTTCATGTTGCTCAAGTCGGTCTGGCAGGCGCGGGCGATCATTCGTCGGCTGCGGCCGGTCTGCGTGGTTGGCTTTGGTGGTTATGTGACCGGTCCTGGTGGCGTTGCTGCCAAACTGGCCGGCGTGCCGGTGATCGTTCACGAACAGAACGCCGTGGCCGGTACCGCCAATCGGTTGCTGGTGCCGTTGGCCGCCCGAGTCTGTGAAGCGTTCCCCGACACCTTTACCCTGTCGGACAGCCGCCGGACCACCGGTAATCCGGTGCGCACCGAGCTGTTCCTCGAGACATCGCGACCTGCCCTGGCTGGTCGCAAGGCGCGTTTGCTGATCCTGGGCGGAAGCCTGGGCGCAGAACCGTTGAACAAGTTGCTGCCTGAAGCCCTGTCGCAAGTCGCTGCCGATTTGCGTCCGGAAGTGTTCCATCAGGCCGGCAAAAACCACGATGAAGTGACTGCAGAGCGCTATCGCGCGGCTGGCGTCGAGGCGCAGGTGCAGCCCTTCATCAAAGACATGGCCCAAGCCTACAGCTGGGCCGACCTGGTGGTTTGTCGCGCAGGCGCGCTGACCATCAGTGAACTGGCCGCCGCCGGTCTGCCCTCGATGCTGGTGCCTTTGCCTCATGCCATCGACGATCACCAGACCCGCAACGCCGAATATTTGGCCCGTGAAGGCGCAGCCTTCCTGATGCCGCAAAGAACGACTGGTGCAGCGGATCTTGCCGCTCGCCTGACAGAGGTCCTGATGCAACCACAACGACTCAACGAAATGGCTACTGCGGCACGCCGCCTGGCCAAACCCGATGCCACCCGTAACGTGGTCGATAGCTGCCTGGAGGTGGCCCATGGTTGAGAATCAGAAAGCCATGCCACAACCGGAAATGCGCCGCATCCGTCGCATCCACTTCGTTGGTATCGGCGGTGTGGGCATGTGCGGGATTGCTGAAGTGTTGTTGAACCTGGGCTATGAAGTGTCCGGTTCCGACCTGAAGGCTTCGCCGGTCACCGAGCGCCTGGAGTCCTTCGGCGCGCAGATCTTCATCGGCCACCGCGCCGAGAACGCCGCTGCCGCCGACGTGCTGGTGGTGTCGAGTGCCGTGAACACGTCCAACCCGGAAGTCGCTACCGCGCTGGAACGCCGTATTCCGGTGGTGCCGCGTGCAGAGATGCTGGCTGAGCTGATGCGCTATCGCCACGGCATCGCCGTTGCCGGTACCCACGGCAAAACCACGACCACCAGTCTGATCGCGTCGGTGTTCGCCGCCGGTGGCCTGGACCCGACGTTCGTAATCGGTGGCCGTCTGAATGCCGCGGGTACCAATGCCCAGCTCGGCACCAGCCGTTACCTGATTGCCGAAGCCGACGAAAGCGACGCCAGCTTCCTGCACTTGCAGCCGCTGGTGGCCGTGGTCACCAACATCGACGCCGACCACATGGCGACCTACGACGGTGACTTCAACAAACTGAAGAAAACCTTCGTCGAATTCCTGCACAACCTGCCGTTCTACGGTCTGGCGGTGGTGTGCCTGGACGATCCGGTAGTGCGTGAAATCCTCCCGCAGGTCAAACGTCCGACGGTCACCTATGGCTTCGGCGAAGACTGCGACGTACGTGCGATCAACGTGCGCCAGCAAGGCATGCAGACCTTCTTCACCGTACTGCGTCCCGACCGCGAGCCACTGGATGTTTCGGTGAACATGCCGGGCAACCACAACGTATTGAACGCCCTTGCGACTATCTGCATCGCCACCGACGAAGGCGTCAGCGATGAAGCCATCGTCCAGGGCCTGTCCGGGTTCCAGGGTGTCGGCCGACGCTTCCAGGTCTACGGCGAACTGCCGGTAGACGGCGGCAATGTAATGCTGGTCGATGACTACGGTCACCACCCGACGGAAGTCGCGGCAGTGATCAAGGCCGTACGCGGTGGCTGGCCGGAGCGCCGCCTGGTGATGGTCTACCAGCCGCACCGCTACAGCCGCACCCGTGACCTGTACGACGATTTCGTCAATGTACTGGCCGACGCCAACGTACTGCTGCTGATGGAAGTCTATCCGGCCGGCGAAGAGCCGATCCCGGGCGCTGACAGCCGCAAGCTGTGCAACAGCATCCGTCAGCGTGGCCAGCTCGACCCGATCTACATCGAGCGTGGTGTCGACCTTGCGCCAGTGGTCAAGCCGCTGCTGCGCGCCGGCGATATCCTGCTGTGCCAGGGCGCCGGCGATATCGGCGGTCTCGCACCAAAACTGTTGAAAAGTGAGTTGTTCGCCGGTGCCGTTGCCGCGCCGGAGAAGGGGAAGTTGAAATGACTGCTGCCTACGCCAACCTGGTCTCCACGATCGCGCCGAAAGACTTCGGCCGCGTCGCCGTGCTGTTCGGCGGCAAGAGTGCCGAGCGTGAAGTGTCCCTGAAGTCGGGTAACGCCGTTCTGGACGCACTGCAAAGCGCCGGTGTGGACGCGTTCGGCCTCGACGTGGGCGATGACCTGCTGCAGCGACTGCTCAACGAAAAGATCGACCGCGCCTTCATCATCCTCCACGGCCGTGGCGGTGAAGACGGCAGCATGCAGGGCCTGCTCGAATGCCTGGGCATTCCGTACACCGGCAGCGGCATCCTGGCTTCGGCCCTGGCCATGGACAAGCTGCGCACCAAGCAGGTCTGGCACAGCCTGGGCATTCCGACCCCACGTCACGCGGTACTCAGCAGCGAGGCCGATTGTATTTCGGCGGCGACGGAACTGGGCTTCCCTTTGATCGTCAAACCGGCCCATGAAGGTTCAAGTATCGGTATGGCCAAAGTGAGTTCCGCGTCCGAATTGATCGACGCATGGAAAGCGGCCAGTACCTACGATTCGCAAGTGCTGGTCGAGCAATGGATTCACGGTCCGGAGTTCACCATCGCCACCCTGCGTGACCAGGTGTTGCCACCGATTGCCCTGGGCACGACGCACAGCTTCTACGACTACGACGCCAAGTACATCGCCAACGATACCCAGTACCGCATTCCGTGCGGTCTGGACAGCGCCAAGGAACAGGAACTCATGGACCTCACGGCGAAAGCCTGTGAAGCGCTGGGTATCGCCGGTTGGGGCAGGGCAGACGTGATGCAGGACGCCGACGGGCAGTTCTGGTTCCTGGAAGTCAACACCGCACCGGGCATGACCGATCACAGCCTGGTGCCGATGGCGGCCCGTGCTGCCGGTCTGAATTTCCAGCAACTGGTTCTGGCCATTCTGGCCGAGAGCGTTGCCGGCAACACTGCCGGTAACCAAGAGTCGACGAGAGGTTAAGGCCATGCAAGGCGCTCAGCTCAGACATCAGCCCCCCGCATCGCCCGGCCGCAAGCCGGTGCCGCGGGGTGCCAGCCGAATGGTGGCCAAAGAGCCGATGTCCGCGCGCCTGCCGAAAGCCAACTTCGGTTTTCTCAAAGCGTTGTTCTGGCCGGTAGTGCTGGTGGCTTTGGGGTTCGGTACTTACGAAGGCGCGACACGGCTGTTGCCGTATGCCGACCGGCCGATCACCAGGATCAACGTGCAGGGCGACTTGAGTTACATCAGCCAGCAAGCGGTGCAGCAGCGGATCGCCCCGTACGTGGCGTCGAGCTTCTTCACCATCGACCTGGCGAGCATGCGCACCGAGCTGGAAACGATGCCATGGATTGCCCACGCCGAAGTGCGCCGGGTGTGGCCGGATCAAGTGGTGATCCGCCTGGAAGAACAACTGCCGGTGGCCCGATGGGGTGACGAGTCGCTGTTGAACAACCAGGGCCAGGCCTTCACCCCGCGCGAGCTGGCGAACTACGAACACTTGCCTCAGCTGTTTGGCCCGCAGCGGGCTCAACAGCAAGTGATGCAGCAATACCAGGTGCTGAGCCAGATGCTCAGGCCGCTGGGCTTCTCGATTGCACGCCTGGAACTGCGTGATCGTGGCAGCTGGTTCCTGACCACCGGCCCCGGCAGCGCGGGTCCCGGGATCGAACTGCTGCTGGGACGCGGCAACCAGGTGGAAAAGATGCGCCGTTTCATCGCCATCTATGACAAGACGCTCAAAGAACAGATTACGAACATTGCGCGCATCGATCTGCGCTACGCCAACGGCCTCGCTGTTGGCTGGCGGGAACCTGTAGCGCCCACGGCAGCCCAACCCGCTGTCGCGAAGAATTAAGAAGAGGCAGGACCCATGGCAAACGTGCAAAGCGGCAAAATGATCGTCGGTCTCGATATCGGCACCTCCAAGGTGGTGGCGCTGGTGGGCGAGGTCGCGGACGACGGCACGCTGGAAATCGTCGGGATCGGTACCCATCCATCCCGTGGCCTGAAAAAAGGCGTGGTGGTGAACATCGAATCCACCGTGCAATCGATCCAGCGCGCCATCGAAGAAGCGCAGCTGATGGCGGGTTGCCGCATTCACTCGGCGTTCGTCGGTGTGGCCGGCAATCACATCCGCAGCCTGAACTCCCACGGCATCGTGGCGATTCGTGATCGCGAAGTCAGCTCGGCGGACCTTGAGCGTGTACTCGACGCGGCCCAGGCCGTGGCGATCCCGGCTGACCAGCGCGTGCTGCACACCCTGCCGCAGGATTACGTGATCGATAACCAGGAAGGCGTCCGCGAGCCACTGGGCATGTCCGGCGTGCGTCTGGAAGCCAAGGTCCACGTGGTCACCTGCGCCGTCAATGCCGCACAGAACATTGAAAAATGCGTGCGTCGTTGTGGCCTGGAAATCGACGACATCATTCTCGAGCAACTGGCTTCCGCGTACTCGGTACTGACCGATGACGAGAAAGAGCTGGGCGTGTGCCTGGTGGACATCGGCGGCGGCACCACCGACATCGCGATCTTCACCGAAGGCGCGATCCGTCACACCGCAGTGATCCCGATTGCCGGTGACCAGGTGACCAACGACATCGCCATGGCGTTGCGCACTCCGACCCAGTACGCCGAAGAAATCAAGATTCGCTACGCCTGCGCCCTGGCCAAACTGGCCGGTGCCGGTGAAACCATCAAGGTGCCAAGCGTTGGCGACCGTCCACCACGCGAGCTGTCCCGCCAGGCCCTGGCCGAAGTGGTCGAGCCGCGCTACGACGAACTGTTCACGCTGATCCAGGCCGAACTGCGCCGCAGCGGCTACGAAGACCTGATCCCGGCCGGCATCGTGCTGACCGGCGGTACGTCGAAGATGGAAGGCGCTACTGAACTGGCCGAGGAAATCTTCCACATGCCGGTGCGCCTGGGCGTGCCTCACGGCGTGAAAGGTCTGGATGACGTGGTGCGCAACCCGATCTATTCCACCGGCGTCGGCCTGTTGATGTACGGCCTGCAGAAGCAGTCCGACGGCATCTCGTTCTCGGGCATCGGCAGCCGCGACAGCTACAGCAACGAAGAGCCACAGGCTCCGCTGCTGGACCGCCTGAAGAAGTGGGTCCAGGGCAATTTCTAAAGATTTACCGCTACACCGAAGCACGCAGTAGGCGAAAAAACTAGAGAATGTAAAGGAGAGGGAAAATGTTCGAACTCGTAGACAACATCCCCGCAAGCCCGGTAATCAAAGTTATCGGTGTCGGCGGTGGCGGCGGCAACGCTGTCAACCACATGGTCAAGAGCAACATTGAAGGCGTTGAATTCATCTGCGCCAACACTGATGCACAAGCGCTGAAAAGCATCGGCGCGCGGACCATCCTGCAACTGGGCACCGGCGTGACCAAAGGTCTCGGCGCTGGCGCCAACCCTGAAGTAGGTCGTCAGGCCGCTCTGGAAGATCGTGAGCGCATTGCCGAAGTCCTGCAGGGCACCAATATGGTGTTCATCACCACGGGCATGGGCGGTGGTACCGGTACCGGTGCTGCGCCAATCATTGCTGAAGTGGCCAAGGAAATGGGCATTCTCACCGTTGCGGTGGTGACTCGTCCGTTCCCGTTCGAAGGTCGCAAGCGCATGCAGATCGCCGACGAAGGCATCCGTCTGCTGTCTGAAAGCGTCGACTCGTTGATCACCATTCCCAACGAGAAGCTGCTGACCATCCTCGGTAAAGACGCAAGCCTCTTGTCGGCTTTCGCCAAGGCCGACGATGTACTGGCCGGTGCTGTTCGCGGTATCTCCGACATCATCAAGCGTCCGGGCATGATCAACGTCGACTTCGCCGACGTGCGTACCGTGATGAGCGAAATGGGCATGGCGATGATGGGCACTGGCTGCGCCAGCGGTCCGAACCGTGCACGTGAGGCCACCGAAGCGGCCATTCGCAACCCGTTGCTCGAAGACGTGAACCTGCAAGGCGCTCGCGGCATCCTGGTGAACATTACTGCCGGTCCGGATCTGTCCCTGGGTGAATACTCCGACGTGGGCAGCATCATCGAGGCGTTCGCTTCCGAGCACGCCATGGTCAAGGTCGGTACCGTTATCGATCCGGACATGCGCGACGAGCTGCACGTGACTGTCGTTGCCACAGGTTTAGGCGCTAAAATCGAGAAGCCGGTGAAGATCATCGACAATACCGTGCACACGTCGATGGCTTCCCAGCCGCAACAACAGACCTCTGTTCGTCAGGAAGCTCCAGCGGTGAACTACCGTGACCTGGACCGTCCGACCGTCATGCGCAACCAGGCTCAGGCCGGTGCTGCGACTGCCGCGAAGATGAATCCGCAAGATGACCTGGACTACCTGGACATCCCGGCATTCCTGCGTCGTCAGGCCGATTGATGAAATGTATCAGGGGTATTAGGGTGATTGGTGTTCAGCAAAGGTCTGGTCTGCTATCATCGCCAGCCTTTGTTGATACCAGTTCGCAATTTGCGCTGAAGCGGCCCATGCCATGATTAAACAACGCACCCTGAAGAATATTATCCGTGCCACAGGTGTCGGCCTGCACTCCGGGGAGAAGGTCTACCTGACCCTCAAGCCAGCGCCCGTCGACACCGGCATTGTGTTTTGTCGCGCCGACCTCGACCCCGTGGTGCAGATTCCTGCCCGCGCGGAAAACGTTGGTGAAACCACTATGTCGACCACGCTCGTTAACGGTGACGTCAAAGTGGACACGGTAGAGCACTTGCTCTCGGCCATGGCAGGCCTGGGCATCGATAACGCCTACGTCGAGCTCTCCGCGTCCGAAGTCCCGATCATGGATGGTAGCGCTGGACCTTTCGTATTCCTGATTCAATCGGCTGGCCTGGAAGAACAGGACGCTGCCAAGAAGTTCATCCGCATCCTGCGTGAAGTGACAGTGGAAGACGGCGACAAGCGCGCCACTTTCGTCCCTTTCGAAGGGTTCAAGGTGAGCTTTGAGATCGATTTCGATCACCCGGTTTTCCGTGACCGCACCCAAAGTGCAAGCGTGGATTTTTCCAGCACTTCGTTTGTAAAAGAAGTCAGCCGCGCCCGTACCTTTGGTTTCATGAGTGACATCGAGTACCTGCGCAAGCACAACCTCGCACTCGGCGGCAGTGTTGAAAACGCTATTGTGGTCGACGCCGATGGCGTACTGAACGAAGACGGCCTTCGCTATGAAGACGAATTCGTGAAGCACAAGATTCTCGATGCAATTGGTGACCTCTACCTGCTGGGCAATAGCCTGATTGGTGAGTTCAAGGGCTTCAAGTCCGGCCACGCACTGAACAACCAGCTGCTGCGCAAGTTGATTGAGCAGACAGATGCCTGGGAAGTCGTGACGTTCGAAGACGCCAGCACTGCACCGATCTCTTACATGCGTCCGGTTGCGGCCGTGTAAGTAAAAACCTCTCTAGTTTTTAAAGGCTGCCTTCGGGTGGCCTTTTTTTATGAAGCAAAAGATCGCCCGAGCTCGGGCGATCTTTTGATCTTTGCTTTAATCCGCACAAACAACCCGATTACGCCCCCCTTCCTTAGCCTGATACAACGCCTTGTCCGCACTGAACAGCAATTGCTCCAGGTTGATATCGCTGCCCGCCGTCCAGGTGGCAATACCGATACTCACGCTCATCGGTCGCTCGCCGGCGTCCACCAGTGGCAGTTTTTGCACCGCCTCGCGGATATGTTCGGCGATCTGCTGCGCGCCTTCACTGCCAGTTTCGGCCAGGACCACTGAAAACTCTTCGCCACCATAGCGAGCCACCAGGTCTGCCGGGCGATGGACATTGGCGCGGATAACCTCGGCCAATGCCCGTAAGGCATCGTCGCCGGCCTGATGCCCGTGCCGATCATTGAAGGCCTTGAAGTGATCGGCATCAATCATCAGCAACGACAACGGCTTGCCGCTGCGCTGCGCACGAAACCATTCATGGCGCAGGGTTTGATCGAGGGATCGACGGTTGGCCACGCCGGTCAAGGCATCGGTGGCTGCCAACTGCGCCAATTCCTGCTCGACATGTTGGCGCAGGCGCAGCTCGCGGCAGAGCAGCCAGGTCAGCCATAACAAACCGATGCACAAAACCCCGGTAGCACCGCTGATCACATAGGCAGTGCGGTTCCAGGTGGCGAACACTTCATCGATGGAAAGGGCCACGATGACGGTCAGCGGCAGGTTGCCGACCCGGGAAAAGGTGTACAGGCGCTGTTGATGGTCGACACTCGACACGCTTTCGAAGGTACCACTGCGCTCCTGCAGCATGCGTACGACGTTGGGGCGGCTGGAGAAGCTTTTGCCGATGGCGTTTTTTTCCCGGTACGGTTTCTGCGCCAGGAGAATCCCGTCATCGTTGATGATGCCCAGCGTACTGCCGGTGCCGATGTCGAGGCTGCTGAACAGCTGGTCGAAATAGCTCATGCGCATCGACGCCACCGCGACCCCCAGAAACTCTCCCGTGGGAGAGGAAATGCGCCGGCTGAAACTGATGCGCCATTCGTCGTTGTCATCGCAGTCGCAGCGCGGTTTGAACGGTCGGCTGATAAACATGCCGGTGCCGGGATTGAAGACATGGGCCAGGAAATAATCGCGGTCAGCGAAGTTGCCCGGTTTCGGCTCGATCAATGATGAGTCGGCCAGCACGTCGCCGTGCTTGTCCAGCAGCAGGATGTCGCCCTTGTAGCGCGCGGTGGTGGAGCGCTCGAACAGCACCAGATGACGGATCTGCGGCGAAACCTGTTTCAGGTCGTCCCGTTGGGCGGCGGCGATCAGACCCTGCAAGGTCAAATCATAGAGCTCGACCGTACGCAGGACATCGGCATCGATCAGTTGCGCAATGGTAGTCGCGCTGCGTGTGGCGGTCTGCTGGGCGTAGGCGTGTTCGCGGATCAGCAGGTAAGTGACGATGCACAGGATCGAGATGACAGTCAGGGTGCTGCCGAGGATCACCATGATCTCGGGTCGCCCGGGCGGGCCTTGAAAATGCGGGGTGCGGCTTGCGGTCATAGGGCTGACGTCTGCTAGAGGGACGTTGTAAGCGTAGTTGCATAAACGTAGCAGCCGAGTGAATCGTTCCTGTTGCTCGAACGATTGATCGATGGCGTGGGCGTCAGTGAGTTTCGTTGCAAAAATTGCAATGAAGGTTGAGTCGCCACTATAAAAAAAGCCGCTGACAGCAGCGGCCTTGAAGACAACTTTTCAAAGGGAAGAGCCGAAGAAAAGTGTCGAGGGAAACGGGAGTGATCGGTGCAGATCAGCTGTCTTTCTCGGCCTGTGGCTGCGCCTGAGTGCTGGATGCTTGCGGGGCCTGGGCGTCTTGCGCAGCCTTGGCGGTCATTTCGATCTGATGCTCTCCGAACGTCGCAGCGCGTGCAGCGTTATGCGCGACGAAAGTCTGCGATTCTTCCGCCATCGCCAAGGGCGACAGGAACAAAGAGGACAAAACGAAAGCGCTGGCAATACCCATACTGTTGGACATCTTTAAAACCTTCTTGCTTGGCAAGTGCTGTTTGGTGCGGGCAAAGATAAGGATATGGGGCGAGGGGAAAAAGAGTGGATTCATGAAAGGACTATTACGCTAAAAGCAAAGATCGCAGCCTGCGGCAGCTCCTACAGAAAAACAGTCCAACTGTAGGAGCTGCCGCAGGCTGCGATCTTTTGACTTTCCAGGTGTGTCAGACCGGGAGATGGATACCGAAGGTATTCATCCCATGGTCACTGCGCACGAACACATCGCCGCCGTGCATCAACGCTATCGCCTTGACGATGGCCAGCCCCAATCCGTGATTGTGGCCGCTGTTGCTGCGCGAGGCATCGACCCGGTAGAAGCGCTCGAACAGCCGTGGCAGGTGTTCACGGGCAATCGGCGAACCGGGGTTGGCGACGCCGATGCTGACTTGATGCTCCTGGGCTTCGATCCGCACTAGAATCACCTGCCCGGGCGCGGTGTGCTGCACCGCGTTGTTCAGCAGATTGATCAACGCCCGGCGCAGATGAGCGATCTCGATCCGCACTTGTGCGTCACCACTGACCTCAACCCGGACCTGAGCGTCCTCGAGAATGAAATCCAGATACTCCAGGGTCGTGGCCACCTCATCAGCCAGCGAGGTTGAGGTGAGTTTGGTCGCCTTGCTGCCCTGATCGGCGCTGGCGAGGAACAGCATGTCGTTGATGATCGAACGCAGTCGCTCAAGCTCTTCGAGGTTCGATTGCAGCACTTCGAAGTAATGCTCGGCGGAGCGTCCGCGGGTCAACGCGACCTGGGTCTGGCCGATCAGGTTGGTCAGTGGCGAGCGCAGTTCGTGGGCGACGTCGGCGTTGAACGATTCAAGGCGCGAGTAGGCTTGCTCGACCCGTTCCAGGGTCGAGTTGAACGAGCTGACGAATTGATCGAGTTCCGGCGGCAACGGTGACAATCGCAAGCGCCCCGAGCGCAACGGCGGGGCCAGGCGCTGGGCTTCCTGGGACAGTTTGATCAGCGGCTTGAGCCCGATCCGAGCCACCCAGTAACCCAGTGCCGAGGCCAGCAGCACGCCGACAATCGCCAGGCTGATCAGCGCGATCAGCAATTGATGCTGAGTGTGGAAAAACGTCTCGGTATCGATGGCGATCATGAAGCGCAGCGCTGGGCGCTGATCCTTGGCCGGGAATTCGCTGACCAGCACTTTCAACGGATAGGGGTGATCCGGCAGATGCATGTCGCGGGTGCCCAGCGGCCCTTGGGCAAAGGCGCGGATTTGCGGTGTCAGGTTGCCGTATTCGTAGTGTGGATCGCCGCTGATGATCCAGAAACTGATGCGCTTGTCTTCTTCGCTCAGCAGATTGAGCTTGTTGTTGATCTTCACCCAATGCTCGGGCGTGCCGTAACGGCCGACCGTGGATTCGAGCACGCTGTAGCGCGCATCCAGTTCGGCTTCCGGCAACAGGCCCAGGCCTTTGTCGACCTGTTGGTACAAAGCCCAGCCGATCAACAGAAAGACCAGAAGCGCCACCAGCGTAAACATCCCGCTTAAACGCAGCGCGATCGAGTTACCGGACACCACGGCTCTCCAGCACATAACCCATGCCACGAATGGTGTGCAGCAGTTTCTCTTCGAACGGCCCGTCGAGCTTGGCCCGCAGGCGTTTGATCGCGACTTCGACGACGTTGGCGTCGCTGTCGAAATTGATGTCCCAGACCATTTCGGCAATGGCGGTTTTCGACAGGATTTCACCTTGGCGCCGGGCCAGCACACTGAGCAGCGAGAACTCCTTGGCAGTCAGGTCCAGCCGTGCGCCACCTCGGGTCGCCTTGCGGCTGATCAAATCTATCCACAGGTCGGCGATGCTCACTTGCATTGGTTCATGGCCACCGCTGCGCCGGGTCAGCGCTTGCAGGCGTGCCACCAGTTCAAGGAAGGAAAACGGTTTGCCCAGATAGTCATCGGCGCCTTCACGCAGGCCCTTGATGCGATCTTCCACACGCTCGCGGGCGGTGAGCATGATCACCGGGGTTTGCTTGCGCGCACGCAGGGCGCGCAACACACCGAAGCCGTCGAGGCCCGGCAGCATCACGTCGAGGACGATCACCGCGTAGTCGCTCTCCAGCGCCAGGTGCAGGCCTTCCACACCATCGCGTGCCAGATCCACGGTGAAACCCTGTTCCGTCAGGCCGCGATGCAGATAGTCCGCGGTTTTTTCTTCGTCTTCGATAATCAGAACGCGCATGACCCCGCCTCAGTCTGTGGTCGCCAGCGCCGGATCCGGTGCTGCTTTAGGCCGATGGAATAGCCGCTCCAGCCACAAGTATATGACCGGCGTGGTGAACAGCGTCAGCGCCTGGCTCACCAGCAAACCGCCGACCACCGCGATCCCCAGGGGCTGGCGCAATTCGGCGCCGGTGCCGTAACCGAGCATCAGCGGCAGGGCGCCGAGCAGGGCGGCGAGGGTGGTCATGATGATCGGCCGGAACCGTGTGATGCAGGCCTTGAAGATCGCTTCTTCAGGCGACAGTCCGCCATTGCGCTGTGCTTCGAGGGCGAAGTCGATCATCAGGATGCCGTTTTTCTTGACGATACCGATCAGCAGCACCAGGCCGATCAAGGCCATGATCGAAAAGTCCTGGCCGCAAATCCACAGCATGATCACCGCGCCGAGGCCCGCCGAAGGCAAGGTCGAAATGATCGTCAGTGGATGCACGAAACTCTCGTAGAGCACACCGAGAATGATGTACACCGCCACCAGCGCCGCCAGAATCAGCCACGGCTGGCTGGCCAGCGAGCTCTGGAACGCCTGGGCCGCGCCCTGGAAATTGCCGCTGATGGCGGTCGGCATGCCGATGTCGGCCTTGGCCTGGTTGAGCAAGATCACCGCATCGCCCAACGCCACGCCGGGGGCCAGGTTGAACGACAGGTTGGCCGCCGGGAACATCCCGTCATGAGCGATGGACAGCGGGCCGATGGTCGGCGCATCGAACCTGGCCAGGGCCGACAGCGGCACCATTTCCCCGCTCAGGGGCGAGCGCAGGTAGAAGTAATTGAGGCTCTCGGCCTTGCCGCGTTGCTTGGTGTCCAGCTCCAGGATCACGTTGTACTGGTTGACCTGGGTCTGGAATTCATTGATCTGGCGCTGGCCGAAGGCATCGTACAGGGCTTCGTCGACGTCGCTGGCGGTGAGGCCGAAACGTGCGGCGGCGCTGCGGTCGATGCTGATGTGGGTGATGCTGCCGCCCAGTTGCAGGTCGTTGGAAATGTCGCGGAAGGCCGGGTTGGCGCGCAGTTTTTCCGTCAGGCGCTGGGTCCAGGTGCTCAGGGTCGGGCCATCGTTGCTCTTGAGCACATATTGATACTGGGCGCGGCTCGGGCCGGAGCTGAGGTTGATGTCCTGGCCGGCGCGCAGGTACAGGACGATACCCGGCACTTTCATCAGTTGCGGACGAATCCGGTCGATGAACTGGCTGGCGGAGACATCGCGGTCGCTGCGTTTTTTCAGGGTGATCCAGAAGCGGCCGTTGGCGATGGTCTGGTTACTGCCCGAGACGCCGACTGAGTGCGAGAACGTTTCGACAGCGGGGTCGGCGGCGACGATTTCGGCCATCGCCAAGTGTTTTTTCACCATGTCGCCGTAGGAAATATCGGCGGCCGCTTCAGTGGTACCGAGGACGAAGCCGGTGTCTTGAATCGGGAAGAAACCTTTAGGGATAAATATGTAACCGGCGACCGCCAACCCCAGCGACAGGCCGAACACGCCGATCATCAATTTCTGGTGGGCGAGGGCACGACGCAAGCCTTTTTCGTACCACGCCAACAGGCGCTCACCGAAACCCGGTTTGTCGTGGGCATGATGCACTGGCGCGCGCATGAACAGTGCAGCGAGGGTCGGTGCCAACGTCAGCGAAACCACCACTGAAATCATGATGGTGGAAGTGGCGGTCAGGGCGAACTCCTTGAACAGTCGCCCAACCACGCCGCCCATGAACAGCAGCGGAATGAACGCTGCCACCAGCGAGAAGCTGATCGAAATCACGGTAAATCCGATCTCGCCAGCGCCTTTGATCGCGGCCTCGCGCATGCCTTCGCCGGCCTCGAGATGGCGGTGAATGTTCTCCACCACCACGATCGCATCATCGACCACGAACCCCACGGCGACCACAATCGCTACCAGCGTGAGGTTGTTCAGGCTGAAGCCCATCACATACATCAGCGCAAAACTGGCGATCAGTGACACGCCGAGCACTGCCGACACGATCAGTGTGGCCGACAGTTGGCGCAGGAACAGTGCCATTACCGCCACCACCAACATGATTGCAATCAGCAGGGTGATTTCCACTTCATGCAGCGAGGCACGGATGGTCTGGGTGCGGTCGATCAGCGTCTTGACCTGCACCGAGGCGGGGAGCATCGCCTCCAGTGCCGGCAAGGCGGCCTGGATGCGGTCCACGGTCTCGACGATGTTGGCGCCAGGCTGGCGGAAGATCACCAGGTTGACCCCCGGTTGCGAGCCCGCCCAAGCCTGGATGTAGGCATCTTCCGAACCGTTGACGACTTTGGCGACATCGCGCAGATGAACCGGTGCACCGTCCTTGTAGGAAACAATCAGCTGGCTGTAGTCCTCCGGGTGAAACAACTGGTCGTTGGTGGACAGGGTCGAGATGCTCGACTCCCCGTACAGCGCACCCTTGGCCAGATTGAGGCTGGTCTGCTGGATCGCCAGGCGGATGTCGGCGAGGGTCAGGCCGATGGCCGCGAGCTTGTCCGCCGAAACCTGGACGCGGATCGCCGGACGCTGCTGACCGGTGATGACGACCTGGCCTACACCGTCGACCTGACTGAGCTGACGGGACAACAGGGTTTCCGTCAGGTCACTGAGCTCCGGGCCGGGCATCAGCGAGGAGTTGACGCTGAGGATCAGCACCGGGCTGTCCGCGGGGTTGACCTTGCGCCAGGTCGGCAGGTTCGGCATGTCCTTGGGCAGTTTGCCCGCGGCGGTGTTGATCGCTGCCTGGACTTCCTGGGCAGCGGTGTCGATGCTCTTGTCGAGGGTGAATTGCAGGGTCAGGTTGGTCGAGCCCAGTGCACTGCTCGAGGTCATCTGGGTTACGCCGGGAATGGCACTGAATTGCACTTCAAGAGGCGTGGCCACCGAGGAAGCCATGGTTTCCGGGCTGGCGCCGGGCAGTTGCGCGGCCACCTGGATGGTCGGGAATTCTGCCTCCGGCAACGGCGCTACCGGCAGGCGCGGAAACGCTATGACACCCAGCAGCACCAGGGCGAACGTCAGCAGGACCGTGGCCACCGGGTGGTCGATGCACCAGGCTGAAACCGAACCATGGCCCTTCATTGCGCCGCCTCCGATCGCACCACTTGCGGCGGCTCGGTCAGCACTTGCACGGTAGCGCCGGGCTTGAGCCGCGACTGACCATCGCTGACCAGTACATCACCCGGCTTCACACCCTTGATGATGTCCTGGCCGCTGCCTTGATAGACCATCTGCACCTGTACGGCTTCGACCTTGTCCCCATTGACCCGGTACACGAAGTGCTGGTCGAGGCCGCGTTGTACGACTGTCGGCGGCACCACCAGCGCATCTTTATCCAGGGCTGTCTGAATTTTTACCGTCACCAGCAGGCCCGGCCAGAGCTTCTGCCCCGGATTGTCGAATTCGGCCTTGGCGCGGATGGTGCCGGTGTTGGCGTTGATCTGGTTGTCAATCAGGGTCAGGTGACCTTCGCCGAGCAGGTTGCCGGTTTCGCCATCGGTGTCGGCACCGATGTAGGCCTTTACCTGAGTGTGTTGCGGGTCGTTGATCAGGCCTTGCAGGGTCGGCAGCATTTGCTGCGGCAGGGAGAACTCCACGGCGATCGGGTCGATCTGGGTCACAGTGAACAGGCCCTTGGTGTCGGTCATGCGCAGGAAGTTGCCTTCGTCCACCGTGCGAATACCGACACGGCCGCTGACCGGTGAGCGAATTTGTGTGTAGGAAAGCTGTACCTCGGCGGAATCAATCGAGGCCTGGTTGCCTTGGGCGGTGGCCTTGAGTTGGTTGACCAAGGCTTGTTGCTGGTCGTAAGTCTGCTTGGACACGCCGTCGTCGACACTCAGCAGCTTGTAGCGCTTGAGGTTGACTTGCGCCACTTGCAGTTGCGCCTGGCTTTCGCCCAGTTGTGCCCGGGCCTGATCGAGGCTGGCGCGGATCGAGCGGTCGTCGATGGTGGCCAGCAGGTCGTCTTTTTTCACCAGTTGGCCTTCCTTGACCATGATTTTGGTGAGAATGCCGTCGATTTGCGGGCGGACCACGACGCTGTGCAGGGACAGCACCGAACCGATGCCGCTGACGTAGCGCGGTACGTCTTTTTCGGCGACGGCGACCACTCGCACGGGGATGGCGGTGGAGATGGCGAGTTTGGCTTTGGCCGGTTTGGTGGCATACCACAGGCCCAGCGCTGCCAGGACGATCAGAAGGGCGACGAGCAGGGCGGATTTTTTCTGGATTCGCATGCGAGTGGGGCGCCGGGGCTGGGTGGTCGGTAGGTGGGTAAGGTATTTTCCTTTATAAACCTGTTTGCTGGTCAGGAGGGTGACTGCTAACTGACGGCGCTGTCAGTTTGCGGTTTGGTTAGGTCTTGGCGGCCTTTGGGCCGACCATGTTGTGGGTGACCGTGTACATATCCGTTTCTTCGGTAATGGCGGCTATCGGTTCCGCCCTTACGGCGGGTCACTTGGAAAAGCCCCAAGTAACCAAGGGCTCTTGCCCCTGACGTTCGGTGCCTCGCCTAGGCTCGGCATGCCCTCGCTCCGGTCCTGCTCCGTGGGCCCGCCGCCATCGGCCATCCATGGCCGGGGGCGGCTAACCCGGCATCCATGCCGGGTTGCCCACTACGCAGAACCTCCACTCGGCCTCTCGAGGGGGCGTGTGGATCAAGAGCTGCAGGCGAGCTAACGCTCGGCCTGATGAGTGGTGAGAAGCGTGGGTGTACGCTGATCTGTTTTTGCTCTTTTGTGGGAGCGACGGTGCGGCGATCCGACTTGCTCGCGATGGCGGCCAGACAGCCGACCAGTCCGTCAAGGATGTACACAACTCAAACTGTGGGAGCGAGCCTGCTCGCGAAAGCGGTGTATCTGCTCGCAGAGATTTGAATGTGAGAACGCTATCGCGAGCAGGCTCGCTCCCACAAGGGATCAATCTCTGAACCGATGAATCAATTCGCCACCCGAACCCCACCCAAACTCCCGCTCAGTTCATACGCCGCCAGTTCCGCCTGATGCGCCGCCAGCAATTCCGGCAACGATCCGCGCAAATACTCGACCCAGGTCTTGATCTTCGCATCCAGGTACTGGCGCGACGGGTAGATGGCGTACAGGTTCAGTTCCTGCGAGCGGTATTTGGGCATCATGCGGACCAGCGTGCCGTTGCGCAGGCCTTCTATCGCGGCGTACAGCGGCAGGACGCCAACGCCCATGCCGCTGATGATCGCGGATTTCATCGCGTCGGCGGAGTTCACCAGGAAGGGTGAGCTGTTGATGGTGACCATTTCCTGGCCATCAGGACCGTCGAAGGCCCATTTTTCCAGCGGAATCACCGGGCTGACCAGGCGCAGGCAGGCGTGGTTGAGCAGGTCGCTGGGTTTTTGTGCGCAGCCGTTGGCTTTGACGTAGGCCGGCGAGGCGCAAACGATGCTGTAGGTGATGCCCAGGCGTTGGGAGACGAAACCCGAATCCGGTAGTTCGCTGGCGAGGACGATGGACACGTCGTAGCCTTCGTCGAGCAGGTCCGGCACGCGGTTGGCCATGGTCAGGTCGAAGGTCACGTCCGGGTGGGTCTTGCGGTAGCGGGCGATGGCGTCGATCACGAAGTGCTGGCCGATGCCGGTCATGGTGTGCACTTTCAGTTGCCCGGCCGGGCGGGCGTGGGCGTCGCTGGCCTCGGCTTCGGCTTCTTCGACGTAGGCCAGGATCTGTTCGCAGCGCAACAGGTAGCGCTTGCCGGCTTCGGTCAGGGCGATACGTCGGGTCGTTCGGTTGAGCAGACGGGTTTGCAGGTGGGCTTCCAGGTTGGAGACCGCGCGCGAGACGTTGGCCGTGGTGGTGTCCAGTTGTACGGCGGCGGCGGTGAAGCTGCCGGCCTCGGCCACGTAACTGAAGGCGCGCATGTTTTGCAAAGTGTCCATGGGGTGCTCTCTCGTCGAATGACAAATTGTGACACGAAGCTTCTGTTTATTTACAGGCGACTAAGGATCTACCTACGGATTATCTCGTTAACGGTAACAAAGATTCACAGGAATCCCAGCTTATCGCCCTTCAGGCCGCCCCATAGAATTGCGCTCACCTCTGTAGGAGCTGCCGAAGGCTGCGATCTTTTGATCTTCGCTTCTAAAAGCAACGTCAAAAGATTGCAGCCTTCGGCAGCTCCTACGCACAGAACATCTCCCCACCTCAGGAAATCGCAGCAGTGCCGCGTCGCATCAGCAGAGCGCTTCAGCCGCTCAGTGTTTTGGCTTTAACCCTGGCAATCAGCGGCTGCATCGGAACCGGAGGTATTGCCCCGCAGGGCAAGGCGCTGGAGGCCAATTCACTGGCTACCGACGAAGCGATCCAGAGCGCCGCACAAGATGCGCATTGGCCCACCGCGCAATGGTGGCAAGCCTATGGCGACCCGCAACTGAATCGCTGGATCGACCTCGCCCTGCAAGGCAGCCCGAGCCTGGCCATGGCCGCCGCCCGGGTGCGTCAGGCTAGGTCCATGGCCGGCGTGGCCGAAGCAGCCGAGTCCCTGCAGATCAATGGCGAGTCCACCCTCAAGCGTCACAACTGGCCGACCGACCAGTTCTATGGCCCCGGCGAACTGGCCAACAGCACTACCTGGGATAACAACGCGGCGCTGGGTTTCAGTTATGCCCTCGACCTCTGGGGCCGTGAAAGCAATGCCACCGAGCGCGCCGTGGACATGGCGCACATGAGCGTCGCCGAAGCGCGCCAGGCCCAGCTCGAATTGCAGGACAACATCGTCCGGGTCTACATCGAGCTCTCGCTGCATTACGCGCAACGGGACATCGTTGAAGCGACCTTGAAGCAGCAACAGCAGATTCTCGAGCTGGCGCAAAAACGCCTGAACGGTGGCATCGGCACTCATTTCGAAGTCAGCCAGGCCGAGACGCCGCTGCCGGAAACCCATCGCCAGCTCGATGCCCTCGACGAAGAAATCGCCTTGAGCCGCAACCAACTCGCGGCCCTGGCCGGTAAGGGACCCGGGGAAGGCGCGCAGTTGCAGCGGCCAACGCTGTCGCTGGGTGCGCCACTGAAACTGCCGTCTTCGCTGCCGGCGCAATTGCTCGGGCAGCGCCCGGACGTGGTCGCCAGCCGCTGGCAAGTGGCGGCGCAGGCGCGGGGCATCGATGTCGCCCATGCCGGTTTCTACCCGAACGTCGACCTGGTCGGCAGCCTCGGCTACATGGCCACCGGCGGCGGGGCGCTGGAGTTCCTGACCGGCAAGAAACTCAACTACAGCGTGGGGCCGGCGATTTCGCTGCCGATCTTCGACGGCGGGCGTTTGCGCTCGGAACTGGGCGAAGCCTCGGCCGGGTATGACATCGCCGTGGCCAAGTACAACCAGACCCTGGTCAACGCGCTGAAAAACATCTCCGACCAGTTGATCCGCCGCGAGTCCATGGACAAGCAACAGGCTTTCGCCGCCGAGTCGGTGGCCACCGCGCAGAAGACCTACGACATCGCGATGATCGCCTATCAGCGTGGCCTGACCGACTACCTCAACGTGCTCAACGCCCAGACCCTGCTGTTCAAGCAGCAGCAAGTGCAGCAGCAGGTTCAGGCGGCGCGGTTGAGTGCTCATGCAGAGCTGGTGACGGCGTTGGGCGGCGGTCTGGGGGCGGGCAACGATGTGCCGAAAGACAGCCAGACCGATGTGCCGAAAACTCCGGCTCTACTTAAGAGCTTCTCGAATTGAACACCAAACCTGTGGGAGCGAGCCTGCTCGCGATGAGGGCGGCACATCCAACATTGATGTCGACTGATACTCCGCTATCACGAGCAGGCTCGCTCCTACAGAGGATTTCATGACTCCCTTGCCCGCACCCTTGCGCTGGCTGTACTCCCTGGAATGGCGCCGGGGTTTCTTCGACTGGGCACGCAGCGACGGCGTGACCTGGGTCTACATCTTCAAGGTGCTGTTCGCCGCGTTCCTGACGCTGTGGCTGGCCATGCGCCTGGAGCTGCCGCAACCGCGCACGGCGATGATCACCGTGTTCATCGTCATGCAGCCGCAAAGCGGCCAGGTGTTCGCCAAGAGTTTCTATCGTTTCCTCGGCACCTTGGCCGGGTCGGCGGTGATGGTCGCGCTGATCGCCCTGTTTGCGCAGAACACAGAATTGTTCCTCGGTTCGCTGGCGATCTGGGTCGGCATCTGCACGGCCGGCGCCGCCCGCTGCCGCAACTTCCGCGCCTACGGTTTCGTACTCGCAGGATACACCGCCGCGATGGTCGGCTTGCCCGCATTGGCCCATCCGGAGGGTGCGTTCATGGCGGCGGTCTGGCGGGTGCTGGAAATCTCGTTGGGCATTCTCTGTTCGACCCTGATCAGTGCCGCCATCCTGCCGCAATCGGCGAGCGCGGCGATGCGCAATGCCTTGTATCAGCGCTTTGGCGTGTTCGCCCTGTTCGTCACCGACGGCTTGCGCGGTCGCAGTCAGCGCGATGCGTTCGAGGCCGGCAACGTGCGTTTCATCGCCGAAGCGGTGGGCCTGGAAGGCTTGCGCAGCGTCACTGTGTTTGAAGACCCGCACATGCGTCGACGCAATGGCCGGCTCAGTCGCCTGAACAGCGAGTTCATGGGCATCACCACGCGCTTCAACGCCTTGCACCAGTTGCTCGAACGCTTGCGCAACAGCGCGGCGGACCAGGTGGCGGCGGCGATCAAACCGGGTTTGCAGGACCTCGCCGAATTGCTCGACGGCTTCAGCGGTCGTGCCCTGACCAGCGCCGATGCGGCGCGTCTGGTCGCGGTGCTGACCGCATACAAAGAAGGTTTGCCGGCGCGGGTACGCTGTCTGCGGGCGACGTTCCAGCAGCACAATCCGAGCGATGCTGAACAACTGGATTTCCACACCGCGTACGAGCTGCTCTATCGCTTCGTCGACGACCTGCACGGTTATGCGCAGACCCACGCCTCCCTGGCCGATCACAGTCACGAGCGGGAGCGCTGGGACGAGCCGTTCACCCCGCAAACCAACTGGATGGCCGCGGCGGCATCGGGGATTCGCGCAGCGTTCATCCTGGTGGTTTTGGGCAGCTACTGGGTGGCAACCGCCTGGCCGAGCGGCGCGACCATGACCCTGATCGCTGCTGCAACCGTGGGCTTGTCCGCCGCCACCCCGAACCCGAAACGCATGGCCTTTCAGATGGCGTGCGGGACATTGCTCGGGGCGCTGATCGGCTTCGTCGAGATGTTTTTCATTTTCCCGTGGATCGACGGATTTCCATTGTTGTGCGTGATGCTCGCACCGGTGATCGTATTCGGCTCGTTCCTGACCTCGCGGCCGCAATATGTCGGCGTCGGCCTGGGCTTGCTGATCTTCTTCAGCACCGGTTCGGTGCCGGACAACCTCACGGTCTACAACCCCTACACCTTCATCAACGACTACATCGCCATGGTGCTGGGCATGCTGGTGTGCGCAGCGGCCGGGGCGATCATTCTGCCGCCCAACAGCCGCTGGTTGTGGCGTCGGCTGGAGCAGGACCTGCGCGGTCAGGTGGTGTACGCCATCAGCGGCAAGCTCAAGGGGCTGGCGTCGAGCTTCGAAAGCCGCACCCGCGATCTGGTGCATCAGGCCTACGGCTTCGCGGCGGGGCAACCGCAAGTGCAGCGCGAATTGCTGCGCTGGATGTTCGTGGTGCTGGAAGTCGGTCACGCGATCATCGAATTGCGCAAGGAACAGGCGATTCTGCCGGTGCATCCGGCCTATGCCGAATCCCAGCCATGGCGCCAGTCGATCCGGGTGATGGGGCGTGCACTGGTGCGGCTGTTCCTGCAACCGAACAGCAGCAACCTCGAACGCGCTCTGGTCGCAGTCGATCACGCCATCAGCCGTGTGCAGTCCACCGACGAACCCTTCGCCCCACACTTCGATACCTCGGCGTTGCGCCGGGTGAAGAGCTACCTGCACTTCATCCGCACCTCGCTGCTCGACCCGCAATCACCGCTTGCCACCTTCGCCAGCAACCAGCCACAAGGACTTGCACATGCCTCGTGAATTCGCCTTCCACGGCGTGTACATGCCGACCATGACCCTGATGTTTTTCATCGCGGCGGCGCTTGCCTGGGCGCTGGACCGGTTCCTGTCCGGGTTCGACCTGTACCGTTTTTTCTGGCACCCGGCGTTGCTGCGCCTGAGCCTGTTTACCTGTCTGTTCGGCGCCATGGCGCTGACTGTCTACCGTTGACTCTCTATCACTGACTCTCTATCTCTGAAGAATGCCCCGATGAAAAAGTTTTTCAGCCTGCTCGCGACCTTGCTGGTGCTGGCCCTCGCGCTGTGGATCGGCCGCTCCTTGTGGGAGCACTACATGAACACGCCGTGGACCCGTGACGGCCGCGTGCGCGCCGACATCATCAACGTCGCCGCCGACGTTACCGGCGAAGTGGTGGACGTGCCGGTGCGCGACAACCAACTGGTGAAGAAGGGCGATTTGCTGATGCAGATCGACCCCGAGCACTACCGTCTTGCAGTCAAGCAGGCTCAAAGTCTGGTGGCATCGCGCAAGGCGACCTGGGAGATGCGCAAGGTCAACGCCTATCGTCGAGCCGATATGGACAACCTGGTGATCTCCCGGGAAAACCGTGACGACGCCAGCAATCTTGCTGACTCGGCCCTGGCCGATTACCAACAGGCCAAGGCGCAACTGGAAGCCGCCGAACTCAATCTCAAACGCACTGAAGTGCGTGCGGCGGTAGACGGCTATGTCACCAACCTCAACGTGCATCGCGGCGACTACGCGCGCATCGGCGAGGCGAAAATGGCCGTGGTCGACATGAACTCGTTCTGGGTCTACGGCTTCTTCGAAGAAACCAAGCTGCCCCATGTGCGCGTGGGTGATAAGGCCGACATGCAACTGATGAGCGGCGAAGTACTCAAGGGCCACGTGGAAAGCATCTCGCGTGGCATCTACGACCGCGACAACCCGGAGAGCCGCGAGTTGATCGCCGATGTAAACCCGACCTTCAACTGGGTTCGCCTGGCGCAACGGGTGCCGGTGCGCATCCACATCGATGAAGTGCCGGAAGGGGTGCTGTTGGCGGCGGGGATCACGTGCACGGTGGTGGTGAAGCAGGACAATGGTGCATGACAGGTAGACCGGTTCGGTCTCGCAGGCATAAGACAGAGGTTCACTCCTTGCAAAACGTCTCATGCAGATGCCGCCAGATCACCCGGCCATCGGCGTGTTTTTCAAACACCACCGTGGAGCGACGATCCGAGTGCAGTCCGGTCGCATCGGTCTGTTGTTCGCGGTAACTCACGGTCGCGCCGCCGTCGTACAACGCAATGCCACGCAACTCACTGAGCTCGATGCGGAACCCGAGTTTCTTGCCGCCCGCCAGCGTGAACAATTCTTTCAGCGCGTCAAAATCCAGCACCCGACCGAGCGGCGAGACCATGGAGAACTGCGGCGAAAAACGGGTCAACAGTTGTTCGAGTTCGGACGCGTCCCGCTCTTCGGCCAGCCATTGTTCGATGGCTACGTGGGCCTGGATCACTTCGTCGAAGTATTCGGTGTAGTCGGTCATGGAAGTCATTCCTGAAATTTTGCAGTGTCTGTTCTGACGCCATCGCGAGCAGGCTCACTCCTACAGGGAAACGCATTTCAATGTAGGAGTGAGCCTGCTCGCGATAGCGGCGACTCGGTTTCAGAGCTGCCCGCGCAACCCGAACCGCTTCATCAGCCCGGATTCGAGCAAACCCTTGGGTAACAAACTGGCCATCAGCGGCAATGCACGACTGCCATTGCCCAGGCGCACCAGTCGCGCAGGTTTGTTCTGCTGCACAGCCTTGAGCAATCCGGCGGCGAATTCACTGGCCGGGGTCGGTTTGTCCTGGGAAGCCCTGGCCCGGGCGCGAATGCCTTCGCGCAGCGGAAACCATGGCGATTGCTCACTGATCAGTTGCTCGGCTTCGTGCCCGGCATTCCTGGCGAAGCTGGAAGCGATGGCCCCCGGCTGGACTTCCATCACTCGCACGCCGAACGGCGCCAGTTCCATGCGCAAGGCATCGCTCAAGGCATGCACGGCGGCTTTCGAGGCGCAGTAGGCGCCGGCGAATGGCGTGACCAACACACCCGAAACGCTGCCGATATTCACGACCAATCCTTTGGTCCGGCGCAGCACAGGAAACATCGCGCGAGTGACGCCAACGACAGCGAACACATTAGTTTCGAACTGGCGTTGCATGGCCGGTACGCCGCCATCGAGCAGTGGTCCCATGGCGCCATAACCCGCGTTGTTGATCAGCACGTCGAGACCACCGCGCTCCTGGTTGATGCGGTCGCTCAACTGCTCAAGGGCAACACCGTCGTTTACGTCAAGTTGCACGGCGGTAAATCCGGCAGCGCTCAGCATGGCGACATCTTCGACCTTGCGCGCACTGGCCCAGACTTCATAACCAGCGCCCTTGAACGCATCGGCAAGGGCACGGCCGATGCCACTGGAACAACCGGTAATCAACGCAACGGGCATGGCGCATTCCTTGTGCAAAAAAATGGGGGAGGGATCAGTCGGAAAAACTACCCTGCAACCGCTCGGCGCGAAACTCCAGGGTTTCCGGACGGTAGCCAGGACGCAATGGCGGCAGCGGCAAGCAATCTTCCCAGTTGCCACCGGCCTGCAATTCGCCGGGGCCGCGATAGCGTGGGGCGGTGTATTGGTTGTCGGCCAGGTTCACCGTATCGCCCGGTGCATAAGCCGCCACTCGCCAGCGCAGCTCGGTTAGCGGCACGTCATTGCCGTTGTTCAGGGTCAATTGCAGTGGCCGATCGGCGGGACATTGCTGAGGCGCGTAGCTGATGCGCAACTCCAGGCGTTGCAGCTGCTTGAGTTCGCGGTGATCCATCCAGATGACCCAGGTGGCGACGATGCCCAACCCCAGGGCGGCGGCTACGGATACGGGCAAGGCCTTGGCCGGGTAGCGCAGCAACAGGATCAGCCAGGTGATGACCAGCAGGATGCCGATGAACATGACGCGCCAACCTCGGGAATGGAGAGACCATCCTACCTAAGCGCGGGTGGGGTTGGCGATGGGGGAGATTTTTGTGGAGCCTGTGATGGCCTCATCGCGAGCAGGCTCGCTCCCACATTCGATTGCGTTTCTCCAGGAAGAACTCGGTCAACAGTAGGAGCGAGCCTGCTCGCGAAGGGGCCAGCCAAGGCACTAAAAAACTCAGTGCAAAAAAAGCCCCCGCCCAGCCTGCTGCGGATAGGGAACGCAGCAGGCTGGACGGGGGCTTCTTGTCTTACTGAACGTTACTGCGCGATAGTCTTCACCGAAACCCCACGCTCAACCGGTGTCGACCTTCCATAGATATCCTCAAACCGCTCGATATCGTCCTCGCCCAGATAACTACCCGATTGAACTTCGATGATCTCCAACGGAATCTTCCCCGGATTGCGCAAACGGTGCACCGAAGCAATCGGAATATAGGTCGACTGGTTCTCGGTCAGCAGGAACACGTTCTCGTCACAGGTCACCTCGGCGGTGCCGCTGACCACGATCCAGTGTTCGGCGCGGTGGTGGTGCATCTGCAGCGACAGGCAAGCGCCCGGTTTGACCGAGATGTGCTTGACCTGGAAGCGCCCGCCCATGTCCACCGAGTCGTAGGAGCCCCACGGACGGTAGACCTCGCAGTGGTTCTGGGTTTCGCTGCGGCCTTGTTCGTTGAGGGTGTTGACCATCTGTTTCACGCCTTGGACCTTGTCCTTGTGGGCGATCATCATGGCGTCCTTGGTTTCGACCACGACGATGTTTTCCAGGCCGATCACCGACACCAGTTTGCCGTTGCCGTGGATCATGCAGTTTTTGCTGTCCTGGATCACCACGTCGCCTTTGGTGACGTTGCCGTTGGCGTCTTTTTTATTGACTTCCCACAACGACGACCAGCAGCCGACATCGCTCCAGCCAGCGGTCAGCGGCACGACGCAGGCGCGTTGGGTTTTTTCCATCACCGAGTAGTCGATGGAATTGTCCGGGCAGCAGGCGAAGGTGGCTTCGTCGAAGGTGATGGTGTCGGCATCCTGATGGCTGCGTTCCAGGGTCAGCAGGCAGGTGTCGTAGATGTCCGGATCGTGCTTCTTCAGCTCTTCCAGGAAGCGGCTGGCGCGGAACAGGAACATGCCGCTGTTCCAGAAGTAACCGCCGGACTGGACGAACTCGGTGGCGCGCTTCACGTCGGGTTTTTCGACGAAGTGCGAGACGCGGCTGACACCTTCAGGCAGCAGCGAGTCGTTGGTCGACTTGATGTAGCCATAACCGGTTTCCGGCTTGGTGGCCGGCACGCCGAACAGCACCATTTCACCGTTTTCGGCGGCGACGGTGGCCAGGGCCAGGGCGCGTTGCAGGGCCTTCTGGTCTTCCAGCACGTGGTCGGCCGGCAGTACCAGCATCAGCTCGTCGCGACCTTCACTGACCAGCATCATCGCAGTCAGGGCCACGGCCGGCGCGGTGTTGCGACCGAACGGTTCCATCAGGATGCGTTGGGTTTCCAGTTTGCGCGCCGCTAATTGCTCGTTGACGATGAAGCGGTGGTCCTTGTTGCAGACCACGATTGGCGAGTCCATCCCTTCGAACACCAGGCGTTCCAGGGTTTGCTGGAACAGGGTGTGTTCGCCGGTCAGGGCCAGGAACTGTTTAGGGAATTGTTTGCGGGAAAGCGGCCAAAGACGTGAGCCACTACCACCTGACAAGATCACCGGAATCATGTTGTTACTCCTTGAATATCGATTGGTTAGAGCTACTGCGTTCTGTCGTTTCACTCTTGTTTTTGTTCCGTGTCGCAGGGGTTGCGCTGCCTGTGCAGGAGCTGCCGAAGGCTGCGATCTTTTGGCGTATTCAATGACGCCGAGAATCAAAAGATCGCAGCCTGCGGCAGCTCCTACAGAGATCGACGTTACCTCTGCGGAAAAATCATTAGCGCGTCGACACCGGGCGTTTCACCCAGACCGGCGACAGGCTGCTGCCGCTGCCGGTGACGTACAGCACCGCGGCTTCACCGCGTTCCAGGGCGACCGGTTTTACGTCGCCGACTTTGGTTGCGCCGTCATACAGCGCCAGGCTGACCTTCACCGGGTTGATTTCACGTTCGCCACGGCCTTTGGCTGCCACGTTCGGGACCACGTCGGTCTTGCCATCGGCGGTCTTCAGGGTCAGCGCCTTGTCGCTGAGGTTTTGCATGCGTACCAGGGACTTCTGCTTGTTCTTGAACGGCGGCTCTTCGATCAGTTGCGGTGCGCTGCTGGCGTTGTTGACCAGGGTGTAATAGTGGTCGCCGGCCAATTTCACCGGCAGGCTCTGGCTACCGACCTTGGCGCTGTAGTCGCCGCCCGGCATGAAGCTGAAGTCACTGCTGGACAGTGGCGCGACGTCGCTCAGGTTGGTGCTGCCGACGGTGGCGCTGACTTCGGCGTTGCTGGCGTTGTAGATGCGCACGAAGGTCGAGCCTTTCGGTGCGGTCGGGCCGTACAGGGCGGCGTCGCCACCGGCGAAAGCCTGTACCGACAGCACGCTGAGGCCGGCAACCAGGGCAAAGCTTTTAGCGAGACGACGAGGAGTTGTAGTGAAAGTCATGGTGTACCTCTCTTTCAGTTTTGCGCCCGGTCGGGCGTCTCGGATTTGTTGATGTTGGCTACGTTTTGTTGGCGGGCGCCGGCTTGTTTAAGCTCTGCGACCCACTGCGGGTCGGCGTCGCCGATTTCGTTGTTCACGGGCAGATATCGTTCAGGGAACTCCCAGATCAGCACCTGTGGCGGGCTGTTCTTGAAGGCATCGCTTTTCAGGTAGCTGAGCATCGGCAGAATCGGGCCGTGGCCGTCTTCGGCGTAATTGACCACGTCGCTGTGCAGCGCCTGCTTGAGCGCGCCGACGAAGTTCCAGTTGGGGTTGGCGCTGTAGCTGGTGCCGATCAGGGCCACCGGCACTTCGGTGTTGGCGAACAGCGCGTCGTCGCCGGCGGGCTGATCTTCTGCCGCGACCGTATTGCGCTTCTGCAAGGTTTCTTGCTTGGGCATCAGGTTTTCGAACAGCGGGTCCAGTGGCAGGAACAGACGCAGGTCGCCCTTGTGGGTGACGGTTTCCGCAGGTTCGGTGACGAAGCGCTGCGGCTCGCCGCTCAGCGGATACTTGTCGGCGATGGTTTTGGCCAGACGGTTGGCAGCGATCTCGGCGCCTTGCGGCGTCCAGTGGGTGTCGGTGCGCAGGAACACTTGCTGGCCATCCTGCTTGGCCTGTTGCAGCGGGCCGAGCAGGTCAGGGGCCGGAATCCGGTCGGCGGCCAGGCGCTGGTGGAAGTCCTTGTAGAGGTTGGCGTGGATGCTCGCCGGTTTCACTTCACCGAGGTGTTCCGGGTACAGGCGCACCTTGGCCGGCACCACCGCCATCACCAGTTGCACGCCTTTTTCCTTCAAGGTCTGGCGCACGCCTTCGACCAGCGCGTAGTTGCCTTGCAGGTTCAGCTCTTCGTTGACCACCGGGTGGAATTCTTCATCGCTGTACAACCACTGGTCGCGACCGAGCACCACGCCCGGACGACCTTCGTTGAACAGTTTGAAATCCAGCGCGGCCCAGAGGTTGGTGCCCAGGCGCTTGATCGGGAACTCGTCGTCGTAATGCGTTTCCACGGCCTTGGTCCAGCGACCGTTGAGCACTGTCGCATCGGCGTTGGTGCTGAAGCCGAAGAAGCTGCGCACCGACCACAGACCGAGCACCAGCAGGGTCACCAGGAACAGCGCGATGTAGAAGATGCGTAATGAGCGGGTCATGGTCAGATCCCTCAGAACTGGAAGTAAAGGAACGGCGAGAAGCTTTGCGCCGAGAGTTTGAGAATCGAGGCGATGAACAGCAGCAGCACCAGCGCACGCATCACGTAGCGCGACCAGTCAGCGGTCCAGTAGGCCGGTTGCACCTGGGCTTCGACGCCGACGGTGTAGCCTGGCTGGTGAATGTTTGCCGGGTTATCCCCAGGCACGGCCTTGATCGTTCCCGGTGTCGCAGCGGCCGGGCCGTCGGCGTCGATGTTCACTGCAGGCTTGGTCTTCACCGGAGGCTGATTGGTGTAGAAATCCCGCAGGCCGAAGAACGCCAGGGTCACGTAAGCCACGATCAGCGTTGCCACTTGCAGGCCGGTGAGGCTGGCCTGGTTGAGTTCCGACAGCGACCAGTCACCGAAGCTGAACATCGCGCCGTACATGCGCCCGGCGACGTGCAGGTTTTCCGCGCGGAAGATCACCCAGCCCATCACCACCAGCAGGAAGGTCGTCACCCAGCGGATCGGGTTGAAGCTGCGTGGAGAAGTATTCAGGCCGATGGCTTTTTCAATCGCCAGCCACATGCCGTGCCACGCACCCCAGACGATGTAGGTGATGTTCGCGCCGTGCCACAGACCACCGAGCAGCATGGTCAGGAACAGGTTGCGATAGGTCATCAGCGTACCTTTGCGGTTGCCGCCGAGGGTGATGTACAGGTAGTCACGCAGCCAGGTCGACAGGCTGATGTGCCAGCGCCGCCAGAACTCGGTGATCGACTGGCTGACGTAAGGCTGCTTGAAGTTTTCCATGAAGCGAAAACCCATCATCAAGCCCAGGCCGATGGCCATGTCGCTGTAACCGGAGAAGTCGAAATACAGCTGCGCGGTGTACGCCAGCGCGCCGAGCCAGGCATCGCCCGTGGTCGGATTTTGCAGGGCGAAGCAGTGGTCGGCCACCACCGCCAGGGTATCGGCGATGAAGACTTTCTTGATGAAACCCTGCATGAACCGCGTGCAGCCCTCGGAGAACTTGTCGAGGGTGTGGGTGCGGTTGTTGAACTGGTCGGCCAGGTCGCGGAAACGCAACACGGGGCCGGCGATCAGGTGCGGGAAGATCGCCACGAACGCCGCGAAGTCGATCAGGTTGCGGGTCGCCGGGGTGTCGCCACGGTAGACGTCGATGATGTAGCTGATGGACTCGAAGATGTAGAACGAGATCCCGATCGGCAACAGCACGTGGGTCAGGATGAATGGCGAAAGACCCACCGACGTCATCATCGCGTTGATGCTGTCGACGCCGAAGTTGGCGTACTTGAAGTAGCCGAGGATGCACAGGTCGACGGCCACGCCGAGCAGCAGCCAGCGCTGCGCCGGTTTGGTCCTGACCCCGGCGGCACCGACTTTCAGGCCGATCCAGTAGTTCCACAGCGTAACCGCCGCGAACAGTGCGAGGAAGTCCACACGCCACCAGGCGTAGAACACGTAGCTGGCAATCAGCAGCAGCAAATTGCGATAGCGTTGCCCGCTCAGGTAGTACAAGCCGAGAAAGATCGGCAAGAACAAAAACAGGAACACGTTGGACGAAAAAACCATCCCGATCTCTCCTTGTTTGAACCAACAGTCAAGGGCCAACGGCCCCCCCAAACCCCCCACAGAAATCCGGGGGGTAACTCACAAAACTCACTTTCGACACCGACCCTGTAGGAGCTGCCGAAGGCTGCGATCTTTTGATCTTGATCTTTAAAAGCAGGATCAAAAGATCGCAGCCTTCGGCAGCTCCTACAGGGGGTTGTGTCTGGTCTAGGAACCTTTGCTGCCCTTTTCATTGGCCGGGTCGTAGACCTTGGTCAGGTCACCGCCGAGGCGGAAGGTCTTGAACGGTTGCATCTTGTGCTTCTTCGCCAGCACCTCCGGCGAGCAGGTGTAGAGCGAGCAGAACGGTTCGAGCCAGGCGAATTTCATGTCCTCCTTCAGGTCGGTCATGTCCTGTTCCTTGCCGTTCTTTTTCTCGAACTGGTCCGGGTCTTTCACCCCGGACAACACCCGGTCACCCAGGCGTTTGAGCGCGCCGTTGTTTTCCTGGCGCAGATCCACACCGTTGACCTGGGCGAAACTGGCGATCATCGCCAGCGGCGGCAGGGCGTAGTTGTGGTAGGCCAGCGCCCGTTGCTGGCGCTTGAGTTCGTTGGGCAGGTAGCCGTCGGCGTCGACCTGGCTGGCGCCGACCTTGTATTCCTTAACCGCCCAGTCGAACAGGTCGCGGCGGTTGGTGGCGACGGAAGTGGCCATCACCGACCAGGCGGCCCAGTACGAGTGGTTGTTGGTCTGGTCGAGCGGCAGGTTGTCCCAGTCGCTGACCACCTGGTCGGCCATCTTGCTGAACCAGGCTTCGATCAACTGCGCTTGCTGTTGATGGGTGGCCAGCGGGTGGGAGTCGGAAAACTTCAGGCGGATGTACGCCGAAGCCATGCTGCCCAGCGCCCATTTGCGCATCGACTTGCCGGTGTGGTTGAAGTCCTTGGACATCAATGCATCGGCCTGGGCCCAGGCCGTCAGCCAGCTCAACGTGCATTCCAGTTGTTCCGGGCGGCCGTCACGCATGAACTGCATCACGCGCTTGCTGGTGCCGCGCTCGATCTTGGTGATGTCGGCGGTGCTTTCGCGGAAGGCTTTTTCCGACTGCACGTTCAGGGTCGCGCGGGACTTGTCCGAGCCTTCGTACTTGCTGCGAAATTGCAACGAGCCGGTGTACGGCGTCGGCATTGCATCGCAGCCTTCGCTCTTGTCGCCCGTCTTGAATTTATCCACAGGCGCAAAATAGCCCTGGGGTGGACGCAGTGGCGCAGCCGCTTGCGTGGCCCCGGCGAACATCGCCAGGCTCAAGAGCGTCGGTGCCAACAGAGTTGAAAATTTCGGATAGCGCATAGCAGACCTCATTGCCCGACCGAAGCAGTACGCTGTTCGGCGCCCGGGAATACGTTGCGTTTGCAGATTTTCGCTTCGACTTTCTGTGGCGCGGCACCCGCTTGTTCCGGGCCCTGGACTTCAACGGCCAGCAGGTTTTGCGAGGCCCAGTCTTCGTCCGTGCGCAACTCGAAAGCGAAACGCCCGTCAGTCTCGGAGGTTTCCGGTTTGTCGATCTTGATGTCCTCGTGGCGACCGTTCATGTACCAGAGGGTGGCTTGCAGGGTTTTCACCGAGGTGTCGGCGAAACGGATGTCGACCTGATGACTACCGTTGCGCAGGTCCATGTTCTTGCTGTTGACCATCAACTCGTTTTTGCCCGGCTTGAGCGTGGCGCTGCCGGACATCTGTGCATCCTTGCCTTCGCAACCGTTGTCCAGCAGCGCCATCATCTGGCGGTAGATGGTTTCCTGGTCGAGGCGGTACAGCGGCGAGAATTCCCAGATGAGAATCTTCGGCGGGTTTTTCTGGAACTCGTCGCTGCCCAGGTACTGCAGCATCGAACCTTCCAGGCCGCCGCCGGGGAACGCTACGTTGAGGATGTCGGCACCGATGGCCTCTTCGAGGAAACCGGAGAAGTTGTAGTTCTTGCCGCTGTGGGAGGTACCCACGAGGGTGATCTGCGGGTTGCCGGAATCGCCGAACAAATCGCCATCGCCCGCTTCGCCCTTCGGCTCGGTGGTGAACTGATCCATGTACTGGATCGCGTAGCTGGTGCCACAGAGTTGACCGGCCATGTTGTGCAAGGTTCCGGTCTTGCCCATGCGACCCGACTTTTTGGTCTCGAATTCGCGCTTGGGAATGTCGGCGAATTCAGGCAGCTGCTTGACCTTCTCGGCGACGATTTTCGCCGTGCGCTGGGCGCCGTACGGGGTCCAGTGCTGGTCGCCACGGAAGTAGAAATCGTGGGCGGGCAGGGTGTCGGGCAACGACTCGTTGGTCAGTGGCGACAGGTCCGGGACCACGTAGCCCATCTGCGCGAAACGACCGAGCATGGACTTGTAGTTCTGCAGCGCCTTGTCGAAGTCGAAGCTGGCCTTCTCCGCCGGGTTGAGCTTGTTGCGGTTCACCAGGCCACGGGTCGGCTGGTACACGACAACCAGTTCCACGCCTTTGCTCTTGAACGCATCGTGCAGTTGTTTCATGCGTTTGTAGCCGGCGGGCGTGGTGTCGAATTCGGTGCGCAAGTCTTCTTGCGTACGGAACAACCAGTCACCCTGGGCCTGCACCAGCGTGGTGAAGTTCTGCTGGTAACGGGTGGTGTAGTTCTTCGGATCGTGGGCGGCCGGGCACAGGCTGCAGCACGGTTCCGCAGTGAAGCTGGGTGCTTTGACCTCATCGGCGCGAACACCACCGCTGGCCGCGAGAATGCCGGCGGTCAGGGCCGACAGGCTGAGTAATTTGATCAAGTGTGGGTGCATAAAATTATCCTCAGTCCCGCATTTCGGTCTGGCGTTCGACAGGGTCGATCAGCACGGCTTTCTGCTGGCGCACCAGCAGGTCGAGAATTTCATCCTGGCGCTCGCCGAGAATCCCCGAAAAGCTGATGCCGCTGGATTTGGTCGGGGCGAGCATGGACACGCGATACAACTCGACACTCAGCGGCGAGTCGATGGACAGCGGCCCGCTGCCGTTGGCCGCCAGTTCACCGCCGACCACGATCAGCGATACCTGGGCGTCGAACGGGTCGAGCTTGATGTCACGGTCGGTGTTGCTCAGGTCCTTGATGTGCCCGTAGACGCCGGTCAGACCGTTGGCCATGGCGACGTTTTCGTACAGGCGAATGTTCACGCTGTTACGAATGCGGATGCCGTGGCGCTTGTTGCTCAGCACGCGGTTGCCCCACAACAGGTTATCGGCACTCTCGTAGAGGGTGATGCCGTCGGTGTGGTTCTGGTAGATCTCGTTGTGGGCAATCAGGTTGTTCACGCTGTTACGGTCGATCACCAGCCCCGAGAGGTGGTTGTCGTAGCTGCGGTTGTTGAAGATGAAGCTGTCGTTGACCTCACGGGAAATAATGATCCCGTGCTTCTTCTTCGTACCAAACACCGTGTTGTCGGCAATGATCAGGCCGTGGGAACGGTCGTGCGGGTCAATGCCGTAGACGATGTTGTCTTTGTAGGTGTTGCCCTTGACCACGAAGTCGCGGGTTTCATAGCAGTAGAAGCCGTACCACATGTCCGAGAATTCGGAGCCGACGATCCAGCCGGTTGGCTCAGGACGCTTGAGCACCTTGGCCATGTTCGGCGTGTATTGGGAAATACTCACGCCGTAGGACTTACTGTTGGCGTAGCCGAAACTGGCGATCTTGCTGTTGGCGATGTAGGTCTCGGTGCCGCCCCAGGACAGCAGGAACGGACGGAATTCCTTCGGCGAAGTGAACGTCGCCGGGCCGTTGTCCTTCTCGCGCCAACCGGTAATTTTTGTGTCACGCACAAACAACTGGCCGTCGTTGACCAGGAACGCACCGGCCTCCTGGGACAGGCGCAGTTCCTGGGTCTGCTTGTCGATTTCCAGAATGCCGTGACGACCGACCACGATCGGCAACCGCGAGAGGAACACACCCGGCGAGGTTTCGCTGAAGTACTGCTTGGGGATTTTTTTCGCCAGGTCCTTGAGGTTCATGTAGCCGTCGTCGACGAAGATCGCCTGTGGGATGCCGTGCTGACGCACCACCCACTCGGCCATCTTGTTGTCGCCGCCGATGAAGTCCTTCAGGGCGTCTTCCTGCATCATCCGGCGCAGGCTGATCTTGCCCGGTTTGCTGCGCACGATCTTCGCGGCGATGGCTTCGGCTGTGTAGCCGGAAACGTCCGGCAGTTTCGGCGTGGCCAGTTCCAGCGGCGCGGTCGGTGCGCTGCTGACGGTGTAGGTCTTGGCCTGTTGCAGTTCCTTGGCCGTGGTTACCGGCTTCGCCGGTTCCACATTGGCGAAGGCAGTCGCGCTGGCCAGCAGCATCGCGCCGGCCAACAGGCTGATCGAGCCTTTTCGGGCTGGATGATTCATCTGGGAGACTCCCTTCGCAATGTGCATCAGAAGCGCCAGATCACGTCGATGAACGCGCGGTGCATGTACGAATCGACTTCCTTGCCGTACGCATCGCCTGGCTTGAACACGCCACCACGGAAGCGCACCAGGGCCGAAGGCTCGTCGATCGACTGGCTCAACGCCGCCGGCAACAGGCCTTGCTTGAAGTACTTGGTGACCACCAGGTCCATCTCCTGACCGAGGTCTTTCTCGCCATCGTTCAGCGGCAGGGACGTGGTGGAAAGAATTGCGCCGGTGGCATCGTCGGTGTTGTTTTCGACGGCGTTGATGCCATTGCTGCCGACCGGTTTGTTGCCGTCGACGCGCCAGAATTTGTGGTAGATCAGGCTGGCGTCGTATTCGTCGTTGAGCATCCACGAACCGAACAAAGTCGCGGTCTGCATGTTTTGCATTTCGCCACGGAAGGCTTCGCCGAAACGGTGAACCCGCGAGCGCGTACCGGTGTAGTTCGAGCGGTTGCTTTCCAAGCCGTTCTGTTCGTACTCGGCGCTGGCGCGGGCATAGGCGGCACCGACTTGCCATTGCGGATCGAGGCGCAGACGGACACCCAGGTCCGTGGCCCAGCCATTAACGTTGCCGCTGGATTTGGCTTGTGCCGGAGCGGTGCCATCAGCGTTCAGCGGGTTGACGATGTCGCGGTCGCCGCTCATGCCGGTGATGCTGCCCCAGTAATTGACTGTGTTGGTGTTGCGCCAGTTGTAGGCGTCGCTGTCGGCGGTGAGGCCGAGCCAGCTGATGTCGCCGTTCTGTTTCTTGTCCAGCGAATCCGCCGGCACACCTGGCTCCGGGAAGTCGAGCTTGCCGTTGTCGTGGGTGTGATGACCGCGAATGCCGACCCAGTTGCCCGGTGTCCACTGATACGACGCATCGGCGTAGGCGTGCAGGCGATCCTTGTCTTTCGGGGCGAGTTCCGTGAGGTCGGTGCGGTACTCGCTGAAACGTTCGGCGATCCCGACGTTGGCGCGCAACAGGGTTGTGTCGAACGTCCAGTTCAGGGCTTCGATGTTGGTGTCGCGCCATTGGCCGTCGGCGTTGTGCAGGCGTTGGCGACCGAGCTTCAACTGCTCGCCCGGATACGGAGTGAGTCCGCTGTAGCCGACCCAGAATTCGCGCATGGCCAGGTAGTTTTTCTTGGTCTTGCGATCACCGTTGTCGGTGGGCGTGGTGCCATCGCTGGCGGTCCCTTGCAAGGTGTCCGTCTCGATGATGTCGGTGGCCGTCACGGCTTGCCCCATGGCATAGGCGCTCCACGCGCCGCTTTCGCCATAGATCCATGGACGCAAGTCGAGGCCGACGCCGTTGACGTCGCCACCGCTCTTGGTACCGAGGTCACTGTCGTCTTCGGATTGGCCGGTAACCTTCACCTCGAGGCCAAAGTTCTTGGTCTCAGTCATCGCAGCGAGCGTCGGGCAAGACCAGATCAGCGCGAATGTCAGGCCGATGCCGGCCTTCATGAATGGATTCAACTTCATTGGGATTCCTCGCTGACTTCTTCTTGCAGGGTGTGCAGTTCCGGCGTGTTCGGGCTCAGGGCACCGCGCACGGCCTGTTCTTGTTTCAACAGGCGTTGGGCTTCGGCCAACCGGTCGGGCGGCAATTGCGTTTGGATTGTTTGCGCAAGCTCGGTGGCTTGCGGAGTGTTCTGGGCCAGGGCCAGTTGGCTGAAGACGTAGGCGTTCAGCGGATCAGGCTTGGTGCCCTTGCCCTGGGAAAACAGTTGGGCGATGGCAAAGTCGGCGCTGTTCTGGCCGTTGCGCGCAGCGGTCAACAGGTGGTCGAGGGCTTTCTGCGGATAGACCTTGCCCAGGTAGCCACGGCGATAGATCTGACCGAGGTAGTAATCGGCAGCGACTTCGCGGCCGACGGCTTTCTGGAAATGCTCTTCGGCGACCTTGGCGTCAGCCGGCACCAGTTTGCCTTCGAAGTAGAGCTTGCCCAGCAACAGTTCGGCGCGGGGCTGGTCGGCGGCGCGGCCGTTGTCCAGGTACTTCATCATCTGGTCGACGTCGCCCAGTTCGGGGAAGTCGTAGAGCAGTTGCGCGAGGCTGACCCACGACGCCGGGTAGGCCGGTGCGATCGGTTCGAGCAGCGACTGTGCGGTTTTCTCGTCGGTCTTGCCCAGGGACGCATCGGCGAGCACACGGGCAACGCTGTCGACGCGCTGCGCCGAAACGCTGCCGCGGGCATGCGCCGCTTGCATCTGCTTGATCAGCTCGGCCTGTTGCTCGGGCTTGGCCTGTTTCTGATAGACCGTTGCCAGCTCGACGTAGCAGATGTCGCTGGTGTTGAGTGCGGCCTTGCAGATTTTTTCCACGTCATCCAGATGCTGGTCGTAGGTGCCCTGGGTGCGATAGAGCAGCACCTGCGCCAGACCGGCTTCCGGTTTGTTCTCGGCACGCCATTGGCTGATCTGCTGTTGGGCGTTCACGTTGGGAAAGCTGTGCGGGTATTGCAGGTACAGCATCGCCAACGGGATCAACGTGTTGCCTTCGCCCGCGGCGGCGGCTTTTTTCAACAGGGTTTCGGCTTCGTGTTGTTCCGCTTCGGTGGAACCTGGCTTGGCCACCAGCAGACGACCGAGGCGTGCCTGGGCGCGCGGCGAAACGCTGGCCGCGGCGCGGTAAGTCGCCTCGGCCTGTTTCATCTGCGCCGGGTCGCGACTGTCGACCTGGATATCGGCCAGGCCGACCTGCGCTTCGCTGTAGCCCAGGTCTGCCAGTTGCCGGTAGTTCTGCGCGGCGGTGGCGGTATCGCCACGTTTGAGTGCTTCGTTGGCCAGGCGCTGGTCGGGCAGGCCGGCGCAACCGGCCAGGCTCACCGCCAATGCCACTGCACACAGAGACCCCATGTAGGAGCGAGCCTGCTCGCGATGCAGGCAACTCGGTACATCAGACAGACCGCGCGGATCCCATCGCGAGCAGGCTCGCTCCCACAGGGATTGCGGTGTGTTCGAGATTTTTGTGATGGTCACAGGCATGTCCTCGACTTAAAGACCGACAGCCATGGCTTTGTCGATCAGCCAGTTCAGGTTCGGGCCACGGTCGCTGTTGACTTCCACCGGGCGGCCGGCGAGGGAGCTGTCCAGGGTTTCGTCCGGCTGGATCAGCACGCGGATGTCCGAAGACAGATCGGCGCTTTTCAGGCTGGTGCTGCTGACGATCTTGCCGGTGCGGCTCTTGTCCTCGCCGGCGATCTGGAAGCGCACCGAAGTACCCGGGCGCACGTCGCCGAACTGGCGATAGGAGAAGCGCGCTTCAACATTGGCTTCGCTGTTGCGCGGCACCAGTTGGAAGATCACGTCGCCCTTGCTGGCGTACTGACCGTTGGCGACCATTTGCTGGGCCACGGTGCAGTCGCAAGGCGAGGTCAGGGTGCCGGTCATCTGCTTGCCGAACAGTTCTGCAACCTTGGCCGGTTGCAGTTGGTCTTCGTCCAGATGGCCCTTGAGCACGTCGAGCATGCTGGTGCTAAAGGTCGCCAGTGGTGCGCCCTTGGCGGCCACGCCGTCGGCTTTCACCAGGCTCTGCACGGTGCCGTCGCGGGGCATGGTGATGTTCACGCCCGGCACGCTGACCAGACCGGCCTGGGCGTGGCTGACGAAGTACATGCCGTACACCGATTTGAAAACAAAGCCGAATGCAGCCAGGCCGACAACGAAGATCCCCAGGCTGAAGGTCACGGCTTTCATGCGGCCGAGCGCGGACATGCCGTGGCCGCCGTCCTTGACCTTACGCGCCTTGGTGAAATTGTCGCGCTGCAGGGTCGCCAGCATTTCACCCACGCTGACGATGTCGCCAGCCAGGTGCGAAGTGATCAGGTGGCGCAGGGTCGAGATGTCCCGTGGTTCCAGGTTCTGGAACTGGCAGCCGGCGCGTCCGGTCTCGCGATCGAAGGAGCGGACCTGCAACTCGACGTCCATGGCCAGGCCGAGGTTGTCGATGAGGAATTGCAGGCGGGCCTTGTACACGTCACCGATCTTCAGCGGCAATTGACCGGCGTTGAATGCCAGGCCACCGGCGGACAGGTCGATCACCCGGGCTTCGACCGGCGTCCGGTCAGGGCCGAAGAAACGCAACTTGGCCGGGATTTTCACTCGGGCGTGTTGGCGCTGGGCTTCGGATTCGTGCACTACGTTGGCGTTGACGGCGGTATTCATAGGGGGCGTTTTCCTAGTTAATTCAGGCGAGTTCGGTCAGACCATCAACAGCAGCACGGCGACAAAAATGCTGCCGGCAGAGAAGGTCATGGTCCGAGACGACCAGGTGTTGAACCAACGTTGAAAGCTGGCGAGATCACGGGTCAGAGAAGTGGGCTGGCGAGTCCAGGACTGTTGATCGAGGCGGAAGAACACGTAGATCTTCACCAGCGCGCCGACGATCTGGTTGTAATAGAGAATCGCCGGGTAGGCCGGGCCGATCCGGTGTCCGGAGCACGACAGCAACAAGGTCAGGATGAACCGGGTGATGCCGATCCACAGCAGGTACACCAGGATGAACGCGGTGCCGTACTTGAAGCTGGCGATCAACGCCACGGTCAGGCCCAGCAGCGAGGTCCACATCGACACGCGCTGGTCGAACAGCACCACCGAAGTGAACACGCCGAGGCGTTTGATCCCCAGGCCCAGGGCACGGGAGTTCTGCCGCAGGTTGTTGCCGTACCAGCGGAACATCAGTTTGCGGCTGGCCTTGATGAAGCTCTTTTCCGGCGGGTGTTCAACGGTGTTGATCGCCGCGTCGGGCACGTAGAACGTGTCGTAGCCCAGGCGCATCAGGCTGAACCAGCTCGACTTGTCATCGCCGGTAAGGAACTTGAAGCGACCCAGGCGCCAGTGTTGCAGCGAGTCGCTTTCCACGTCGGCGATGAAGTCCGGGTTGGTGACCACGGTGGCGCGGAACACCGACATGCGGCCGGTCATGGTCAGCACGCGCTTGGACAAGGCCATCGAGCACATGTTGATGTGGCGCTGGGCGAAACGCAGTTTGTGCCATTCGCTCATGATGTAGCCGCCGCGCACTTCGCAGAACTCGTTGGTGGTCAGGCCGCCGACGTTGCCAAACAGCTGGAACCACGGCACGGTCTTGAGCACCACGCCTTCAGCCAGCACGGTGTCGCCATCGATCACCGCGACCACGGCGCGATCATCCGGCAGGTGCCGGGAGATGGCGCGGAAGCCATAGGCCAGGCCGTCGCGCTTGCCGGTGCCGGGAATGCGCACGAAGTCGAGCTTGACCCGGGACGGCGGGTTCATCCGGTTCCACAGGCTTTTGACCAGTAGCTCATCGGACATTTCCACGATGGAGCAGACCACGGTGGTCGGCAGGCCGCAGTCGATGGCTTCGCGGATCACCGAGCTGTAGACCTGCGCAGTGGTCAGGGCATCGATACGGAAACTGGTGACCATCAGGAATACATGGGACGGGTCAGCCGCTTTGCCCAGCTTGCGCACTTTGCGTCGCAGGTACGGGTAGACGATGTACAGAAAAATCATGCCGCGCACAAAGTGCGTGGCACCCATCGAGTAGCGCCAGATACCCACGGCGCCAATCAGGAAAATGAAGTCCTTCGACTCGGAGTCGAACGTGGACACGGGCAACGCCATGGCGAGGCCCATCAGTAAACTCAGGTAGAACAGCCAACCGGCGGCCTGGAGTAGGCCGTGTTTTAGCCTGTGCATAATCTGCATCCGTCTCGATCTCGGGCGAGCCTTTGGGGTGGCCCGATGGGGTTAAGGCAGGCCTGTGAAAACTGGCGGCACCCGCTCTGGATGACGCCAGAATCCCTGTAGGAGCTGGCGAAGCCTGCGATCTTTTGATCTTCAGCTATCACGCCGGCGCCAAAAGATCGCAGCCTGCGGCAGCTCCTACAGATACCGCGTTACCAGCAGATACCTTCAGTCCGGCCAGTCACGCTGGTGGCCTTGGACATGAAACCGACCAGGTCGATCACTTGCTTGCCGTGTGGAACGTCCTGCACCAGAGCGCGGAACTTCTCGTCGCGGTTGCCGAGGATGATCACGTCGGAGTTGTTGATCACCGCGTCGAAATCGGAGTTGAGCAAGGACGAGACGTGAGGGATCTTCGACTCGATGTAGTCCTTGTTCGCACCGTGAACACGGGCGTATTCGACGTTGCTGTCGTAGATACTCAGGTCATAGCCCTTGCCGATCAGCATTTCCGCCAGGTCGACCAGCGGGCTTTCGCGCAGGTCGTCGGTACCGGCCTTGAAGCTCAAGCCCAGCAGGGCGACTTTGCGTTTGTCGTGGCTGGAAACGATGTCGAAAGCGTTCTGCACCTGGGATTCGTTGCTGCGCATCAGCGAGTTGAGCAACGGGGCTTCCACGTCCAGGGAGCCGGCGCGGTAGGTCAGGGCACGCACGTCTTTTGGCAGGCACGAGCCGCCGAAGGCGAAGCCTGGGCGCATGTAGTACTGGGACAGGTTGAGGGTCTTGTCCTGGCAGACCACGTCCATCACTTCGCGACCGTCGACGCCGACCGCCTTGGCGATGTTGCCGATTTCGTTGGCGAAGGTGACCTTGGTGGCGTGCCACACGTTGCAGGTGTACTTGATCATCTCGGCGACGGCGATGTCCTTGCGGATGATCGGTGCGTCGAGCTCTTCGTACAGCGATTGCAGAACGTCGCCGGAAGCCTTGTCGAATTCGCCGATGACGGTCATTGGCGGCTGGTCGTAGTCGGCGATGGCGGTGCTTTCGCGCAGGAACTCAGGGTTCACGGCCACGCCGAAATCAACGCCGGCTTTCTTGCCGGAGCAGTCTTCGAGAATCGGGATGACCACGTTGGCCACGGTACCCGGCAGCACGGTGCTGCGCACGACGATGGTGTGGCGGGTGGTCTTGTCACGCAGGACAAAACCGATTTCGCGGCACACTGCCTCGATGTAGTTCAGTTCCAGATCACCGTTCTTTTTGCTCGGCGTGCCCACGCAGATCATCGACAGGTCGGTGTCGCGAATCGCCTCGGCGAAGTTGGTGGTACCACGCAGGCGACCGGTCTGGATGCCCTGGGCCAGAAGTTCACCAAGGCCCGGTTCAACAATCGGCGATTTGCCGGCATTAATCATATCGATCTTGTCTTTGGCCACATCGACGCCAACGACGTCATGGCCCCGTGCAGACAGGCAACCGGCACATACTGCGCCGACGTAACCCAAACCAAAAATGCTGATGCGCATCGCAATTACCTCTCTGTTATCAAGCCTGTATACATCAAGCCATTAGATGGCCGGAGTTAATGGTGTTCAGCGTGTTTTAGTGCACTCGCAAGTGTGCCTTACAGGCACAGCAATGCCGTGTGCTGGCATATAAGTTACGAGTGTCTAAATAAATGCACTCAAGGTGTGCGCAACTAGGCCTTGTTGTTATGATTTGCCCTGTTATGCAGCCGATCCTCCTGTCGGAAGGATGCAGGTGCAACGGCCTTGCACGCTTGATGTCAGGCCGAAAGCCCGTGGATCAAGCGGTTGGGTGCTCGGGTGAGCACGTTTATAGGGGCGCTGCCGTGGCCTTGTAGGGGATAGTCATACCGCGTTATCTCCTGTCCGATTGCTGTTGTCCAAATCAGTGATTAGTCAGCGCAAGTTAGTGTTTCAACTTCGCTACGTGAATCGCTTATCTGCGTAAGTTATCTCGTACACGCTCGGCGAGAATCGTTACCGGTGGTATGAGCGGCGCGTTTGGACATAGTTCCAGTCCGCTCATCGTGAAATCTGAAATTTCTTGAAATATTGAGAAAGGTGGCACTGCTCTCAAACTGATAGCACTTGCCGTTTCGCCCTTTATATATAGGCGGATCATTGGGCGGGATATTTTTTTGCCACTACTGTTAAAAAAAGTCAGTGCCACTACGCAAAAAAAAGATCGAAGTCGAGTGAAACTAAAGTTAGAAAATTGGGCGATGTATTTTTGGCGCCATAAATATGGCGAAAAGGCGGGGAAGGTTGAAGTGAGTCAAGGGTCGGCGCACGAGAGTTGTGGAGGTCATGCGCCGACTGGGTGCATCACTCTGGTGCGTGATCGCGCAGAAACACCAGATTGTCCGGTTTGGATTGTTCGGTGCTGTAGCGATAGCCTTGAACGTCGAACTGCTTGAGGGTGGCCGGGTCGTTGATGCGTTCTTCGATGACGAAGCGGCTCATCAAGCCGCGAGCCTTTTTCGCGTAGAAGCTGATGATCTTGTACTGGCCGTTCTTCAGGTCCTTGAATTCGGTATTGATGATGCGCGCGTTCAAGGCGTTGCGCTTGACCGCCGAGAAGTACTCGTTGGACGCCAGGTTGAGCAGCACGTCATCGCCTTGATCGACCAGGGCTTCGTTCAGCCATTCGCTGATGCGCGTGCCCCAGAAGGCATACAGATCCTTGCCCCGGGCGTTGGCCAGCCTGGTGCCCATTTCCAGGCGGTAGGGTTGCATCAGGTCCAGCGGACGCAGCAGGCCATAGAGACCCGAGAGCATGCGCAAGTGTTTTTGGGCGTAGTCGAAATCGGCTTCGCTGAGGGTTTGCGCATTCATGCCGGTGTAAACGTCGCCCTTGAACGCCAATAGAGCTTGCTTGGCGTTTTCCGGGGTGAACGCGGGGGTCCAGCTGCCGAAGCGCGCGGCGTTGAGCCCGCCGATCTTGTCGGAGACGTGCATCAACTCGCTGATCTGCGCCGGGGACAGCTCACGCAATTGCAGGATCAACTCCTGGGAGTGGTCGAGGTACTGCGGCTGGGTGAAGCGCTGGGTCGCCGGCGGTGTTTCATAGTCGAGGGTCTTGGCGGGTGAAATCACCATCAGCATGAAGTCGTCTCCTTTAATCGTGGCGGCGATTCTAGGGGGTTGTTCGTGTTGACTCCAGCTATGAGCGTGATAGGTGATCGGAGGTGTCATGGGGCAAGATCGCAGCCTCGCTTCACTCGACAACTCCTACGGGACCAGGTTGGCTCAAAAATGGAATCGGATCGCGTAGGAGCTGCCGTAGGCTGCGATCTTTTGATCTTCCCGGGATATAGTGCCGCGCGGGTTTTGTTATGGAGACATCCCATTGCGTATCGCTTTTCTCATCTCGATCTGGCTACTGAGCTTCGGCGCCCTCGCGGCACCGGGCGATGTGGCAACGCTCGATCGCAGCACCTGGCCGGAAAAACTGGGTAACCCGACGCTGTTCGACGTGGCGTCGAGGGCCGAGATCCTCATGTTTTCCAGTGTGCTGTTGGCCAGCGAGTCGCTGGATGAACCCGCCCTGGCCCAGCGCCTGGGCTTGCGCACGATCAATCTGGAGTCGGTCAACCGGGTTCGCCAGCGTCTGTGGCAACGGCTGCTGGCCAACTACAACTTCGCTCAACAGAGTTGCGACCAGGATGCCTCCTTCTGTTTCCTGGTCGAAGACATGCCGACCTTGCGCGAGCAGGCTGCCAAATTCCAGGTCGGCGCAGACAGCTACTACATCAAGTGGGCCGAGCCGAGCCGTGTGTTCCACACCCAGTACCTGGACGAGCAGTTGCGCAAGGCCGCGCTGTTCCCGCAAACCAGCAGCGAAGTCGATCGTTTCGGCGACTATGAGCGCAGCGGCGACGAGATGCATGACCGGCTGTTTCTGCTGACTTTCGACAGCGCTGCCAATGCCGCGCCGGATAACACCGCCTGGGTCACCGAGTACCTGCGCAAGTCGAACCTGAGCGGGACATTCTTCGTCCTCGGCAAGGACATCCAGGCCCGTTTGGCCGAGCATTCGGTGAGCAACCTGCAGTCAACCTACTCGACCCAGTGCATTGGCGTTCAAGGCTGGGAGTTCCGCTCCCACAGCCACTGGCAGGACTGGCAGGACTCGGTGCGCCGCAGTGCCGAACTGGTCAAAAGCAAGCTGCCGGAGAACTACGTGCCACTGTTCCGCCCGCCCGATGGCCAGCGCCGTTCCGATGCCGAAGGCTTCTTCAAGGCTCAGGGGCTGCAGGTAGCGCTGTGGGACATCGACGCCCTGGACGGCGCCGGCAAACTCAAGGGCAACCCGAGTGCGCAACGGGTGCTGACCCTGATGCTGCTCTGGCGGCACGGGGTGATCAATTTCAATGTGAAGCAGGATGGGGTGAAAACGGCGTTGCCGTGGCTGGTCACGCAAACGGCGCCTGTCGGAATCGGCTGGGAAGATTGCCAGGATGCGTTTCGCTGAAAACGACAAAACCCCGTAAACATTGGGTTTATGGCGATTTTGGAAGGGGATTCGCTGCAGGTTGACTTCCGACTGTAAACGGGTGATGGCAGTCCGCCAAGTGTTATTGGTCAATCTGCAAAATAAACTTCAAAAAAGCGTCAAAGTACTTTTTTCTGTCACACGTTTTGGAGTATTACGAAGACAGACCGCCGAAACCTGCAACACAGGTGGCGTCTTCCAAGACCCCGCATGTATGCAGAACACTTGAGTCCCCGCAGGTGTACTCGGCAGTCACTTCGAGGCGCAGCACTGTCAAGGTATTGCGTCGACTGGCTCCCACAAAGGTGACCGAGTATGGATGATCACGGACGTAGCTCTTCTTCCAACCAGCCAATCCTTTATGTACTCGATACCAACGTATTGATTCACGATCCAAACGCGCTGCTTAACTTCGAAGAACACCACGTCGCGATCCCGATGACCGTGCTTGAAGAGCTCGACAAGCTCAAGAGCGGGCATCACAGCGTAGCCGCCGAATGCCGCCAGGCCATCCGCCTGATCGACAAGACCCTGGGCGATGCCTCTCCCGAGGACGTCGAGCAGGGTGTGCCGATCCAGCGTGGCAAAAGCGGACCCAAGGGTTTGCTGTCAATTCTGATGAGCAAGCATGCCGAGCCGAACCTGATTCTGCCCGAGCACCTGAACGACAACAAAATCATCAATCAACTTATCGACCTTCACGCGCGCGACCCGAAGAAGCCCGTGGTACTGGTCACCAAAGACATCAACATGCGCCTCAAGGCGCGCGCTTGCGGGATCGCGGCCGAGGACTACAGCACCGACCAACTGGTCGATGACGTGTCCTTGCTGCCCAACGGCTACCACAACATGACCGGCTCTTTCTGGGACCGCGTGAGCAAGGTCGAAACCCGTCAGGACCACGGCCGCACCTGGCATCAGGTGCAGTTGATCGACAACCTGCCGGCGGTGCACATCAACGAATTCATCATTGATGAGCAGGGCTTTGTCGGCTGGATCAAGGAGATCGAAGAGGACCGCTTGCTGATCCTCGACCTGCACCAGGAACCGCTGCTGCACCAGGAGGCCTGGGGCCTCAAGCCGCGTGATATCTATCAGAGCCTGGCGTTGTACGCCTTGCTCGATCCGGACATCCACCTGGTCAACCTGTCGGGTGCCGCGGGTTCAGGTAAAACCATCCTGGCGCTGGCCGCTGCGATCGAGCAGACCATGGTCAGCAAACGTTATCGCCGCATCATCGCCACCCGCAGCGTGCAGGGCCTGGACCAGGAAATCGGCTTCCTGCCCGGCACCGAAGCGGAAAAAATGGAGCCGTGGCTGGGCGCCATCACCGACAACCTCGAAGCCTTGCACATGGATGATGAAAGCACCCATGGCAGCGTCGATTACATCCTCAGCAAAGTGCCGTTGCAGTTCAAATCCCTCAACTACATCCGGGGCCGCAGCTTCCAGCAGAGCCTGATCCTGATCGACGAATGCCAGAACCTCACGCCGCACCAGATGAAAACCATCATCACCCGTGCCGGCGCCGGTTCCAAAGTGGTGTGCCTGGGCAACCTGGCGCAGATCGATACCCCTTACCTGTCCGCGACCAGCTCCGGGCTGACCTACCTCACTGAACGCTTCAAGGACTTCCCGAACGGGGTGCACATCACCCTGCAAGGGGTACCACGCTCGATCCTGGCCGAATACGCCGAATCGCATTTGTAACTGTCTCACCCCTCACCAAAACCGGGCGGCCTCAAAACCGCCCGGTTTTTTGTGCCTGACGCAATTCCCCTGTAGGAGCTGCCGAAGGCTGCGATCTTTTGATTTTCAAGGCGAAGATCAAAAGATCGCAGCCTTCGGCAGCTCCTACGGTGGGATTGTGGTGATCGGATAATCAGGCGTGCGAAAAATTGACCCGCAGGTTTACAATCGACGCTCCTGATCAGGAGTAATCCCGTGCTGACTCATCTCGATTCCCAAGGTCGCGCCAACATGGTCGACGTCACTGAAAAAGCCGTGACGTTCCGTGAAGCGACGGCCCAAGCGCTGGTGCGCATGCTGCCCGAAACCCTGCAGATGATCGTCAGCGGCGGCCACCCCAAGGGTGATGTGTTTGCCGTGGCGCGCATTGCCGGCATTCAGGCAGCGAAAAAAACCAGCGATCTGATTCCCCTGTGCCATCCGCTGATGCTGACCGGCGTCAAGGTCGAGCTCAGTGCCGAAGGCGACGATTCGGTGCGCATCGTGGCGCGCTGCAAGCTGTCCGGACAGACCGGCGTCGAGATGGAGGCGCTGACCGCTGCCAGTGTCGCCGCGCTGACCATCTACGACATGTGCAAGGCCGTGGACCGCGGCATGACCATCGAAAGCGTGCGTCTGCTGGAGAAGGTCGGCGGCAAGAGCGGACATTTCCAGGCGGAGCAGTCATGAACGTTACCGTGAAGTTTTTCGCTCGTTATCGTGAAGCGCTGGGGTTGGACTCGGTGAAGGTTCAAGGCGATTTCGCCACCGTTGACGACGTCCGCGCACTGTTGGCCCAACGTGACGGTGCCGAGGTGTTGAGCGAGCAAAACCTGATGTGCGCCCGCAACGAGGACCTGTGCCAGCTCGACGAGCCGGTCAGCGAGGGCGATGAAGTGGCGTTCTTCCCGACTGTGACCGGAGGCTGAACCATGGCGATTCGCGTGCAGTCCACGCCGTTCGACCCGGGTGCCGAAGTCAACGCCATGCACGATGCCAATGTCGGCGTGGGTGCGGTGGTGAGTTTTGTCGGCTATGTGCGCGACTTCAATGACGGCCTCGACGTTGCCGGGATGTTCCTTGAGCACTACCCGGGCATGACCGAAAAAGCCCTCGGCAAGATAGCCACCGAGGCCGAACAGCGCTGGCCGCTGCTCAAGCTGGAAGTGCTGCACCGCATCGGCGCCCTGGAACCGGGTGAGCCGATCGTCTTCGTCGGCGCGGCCAGCGCCCATCGTCAGGCAGCATTCGACGCCTGCGCCTTTGTCATGGATTACCTGAAAACCCGTGCGCCGTTCTGGAAGAAAGAAAACACCAGTGACGGACCGCGTTGGGTCGAGGGGCGTGACAGTGATCATGCGGCGGCGGATCGCTGGAAGCAGTGAATCCTGCGGCGTCTTTTAGTCAGTCTTCGCGGGCAAGCCCGCTCCCACAGGGTTCTGCGTCGTACACAAAATTTGTGTTCAGCCAGATCCACTGTGGGAGCGGGCTTGCCCGCGAAGAGGCCATCTGCTTCACCCCATAACCTCCTGAGGCACCACCCGACCATCGGCCGGCACGGGCTGCATTTGCCTCATTGACGATTTATACATAAAAGTCCAGTATGGAATTATAAGTACAAAAAAAGGTTTCCACCCGTTTCAGCTTTTTCTTCTGTCTTGCCAAACCAACAACAACCGCGAGAAAACGAACATGAAGAAGTTCCCCCTCATCACCGGTCTGGCCCTTAGCCTGTTGGCGTGCAGCTCCGTGTTCGCCGCCGAGAAAACCCTGCGCATCGGTATTGAAGCGGCGTATCCACCGTTCGCCTCGAAAACCGACAAAGGCGAAATCGTCGGTTTCGACTATGACATCGGCAATGCCCTGTGCGCACAGATGAAGGCCAAGTGTGTGTGGGTCGAAGGTGAGTTCGACGGTCTGATTCCTTCCCTGAAGGTGAAGAAAATCGACATGGCGCTGTCGTCCATGACCATCAACGAAGACCGCAAGAAGTCGGTGGATTTCACCCACAAGTACTATTTCACTTCGTCGCGCCTGGTGATGAAGGATGGCGCGGTGGTGGATGACCAGTACGCCAGCCTCAAGGGCAAGACCGTCGGTGTGCAGCGCGCCACCACCACCGACCGTTATGCCACCGAGGTGTTCGAGCCCAAGGGCATCAACGTCAAGCGCTACAGCAACAACGAAGAAATCTACATGGACCTGGCCGCCGGTCGCCTCGACGCGATTTTTGCCGACACCATTCCGCTCAATGACTTCCTGTCGATGCCGCGTGGCAAGGGTTATGCCTTTGTCGGGCCGGAGTTGAAAGATCCGAAGTATGTGGGCGAGGGGGCCGGGATTGCCGTGCGCAAGGGCAACACCGAGTTGGTCAGCGAGCTGAACACGGCCATTGATGGCATTCGTGTCAATGGTGAGTACCAGAAGATTTCCGAGAAGTACTTCAAGTCCGACATCTACGGCGACTGATAGTCCGCTTTCGCGAGCAGGCTCGCTCCTACAGGGTACGGTGTACACCGATCCATTGTAGGAGCGAGCCTGCTCGCGATGGCGTCGGATCAAACAACTCAAATTTCAGGGCCTAGCCCTTCAATTCCTTCAAATGCTTGTACACCGTCGCCCGGCCCATGTTCAGTACATTGGCCACGTAGTTCGATGCGCTTTTGCCCTTGAACGCGCCTTCGGCGTGCAACGCCAGCACCAGTTCACGCTTGTGGTCGCGGGTCAGCAGATTCAGGCTCAGCTGGCGTTCGCGCAGCCAGGCGTGGAGGAAGGTGTTGATCCGTTCCTGCCAGTCATCACGGAACAGTGAGTCCGGTTGCGGGATCAGCTTGGTCGGCGACAGGAACAGGTCCAGGGCGGCCTTGGCATTTTCGAACAACGAAATGTTCAGGTTGATGCACAGCACCGCCAGCGGACGACCTTCGCTGTCCCGTAGCACCGTGCTGAGGCTGCGAATCTTCTGACCATCCCAGTTGAGCTTTTCGTAAGGCCCGATGTTTCGCTCGCTGACATCGTCGCTGAGCATGTCTTCCAGCGCCGAGTCGTCGCCGATTTCCCGCTTGGACAGGTTGTTGGCGATGTAGTCGACCTTTTGCGTACGCAGGTCGTGCAGCACCACTTCAGCATGGGGAAAGAACAGTGTGGCGATGGCATCGGCGATCGCCCGGAAGTTATCCAGCGACGCAGTGTTCGGGGCCGAGTCTTTTTCGGGGGCGTTCATACGGTGGAACTCCAGGCAGCGTCAGCGCCCCATCAAAGGGGCTCTGAAAGTGTGCCGTAATCGTGTGGGCGCGTCACCTGAGGATCAGGATCAGGATCAGGATCAGCCGAGACGGGCAGGGGAGAGCATTTCGGCATTCAGGCCGAAACGGCCAAGTGACTCGGGCAGCGCTGCACCGCGCACCAGTGCCGCGCTGGCCTGGCCCATGGCTGGCGATGTCTGGATGCCATAACCGCCCTGTGCCGCGACCCAGAACAGCCCCGGTACCTGTGGATCGAAGCCGGACAGCAAGTCGCCGTCGCTGACGAAGCTGCGCAGGCCGGCCCAGGTGCGAGTCGGGCGGCGAATGGTCAGGGTCGTGGCCTCCTCGATCTGGTAGATGCCCATGGCGATGTCCAGCTCTTCGGGCTGTACGTCGTGGGGTTCGACCGGGTCGGCGTTGGCCGGCGAGCCGAGGAACATCCCGGCGTCGGGTTTCATGTAGAAGGATTCGTCGAGGCTGACCAGCATCGGCCAATGGTGGATGTCCACGCCTTCGGGGCCGGCGAAGATGAACGCGGCACGGCGTTTGGGTTGCAGGCCCAGCGGCTTGGCGCCAGCCAGTTCACCGATTTTGTCGGCCCAGGCGCCGGCGGCGTTGATGATGATCGGTGCGCTGAACGTCTGGTTGCCGGTATGGACCTGCCACGTACCTTGGTCGTCGCGGCTCAGGCTGACGACTTCGCTGTCGGTGTGCACTTCGCCCTGGTTGCGGCGGATACCGCGCAAATAGCCCTGGTGCAGGGCGTCGGTGTCGATGTCGCTGGCGGTCGGGTCGTAGATGGCGCCGTGGACCTTTTCCCGGCGCAGGATCGGCACCAGCGCGCAGGCCTCGTCGACGCCGAGCAATTGCATCTCTGGCACCGTGGTTTTTGCGCTCTGGTATTGCCTGTTCAGTTCGTCCGGGTCACCGGTCAAGTCCACGGTCATTTCGCCACGCGGGGTCAGCAGCGGGTGTTCGCAGAAACCGCTGGGCGGGTTGTCGAAAAAGTCCCGGCTGGCCAAGGTCAACGCCCGCACTTGCGGGGTGCCGTAGGCCGCGGTGTACAGCGCCGCCGAACGACCGGTGGAGTGATAGGCCGGATGGGGTTCGCGTTCGAGCACGATCACGCGGCCGTGCTGCGACAGCCAGAAACCCGTGGAAGCACCGGCAATCCCGCCGCCGATGATGATGAAATCTGCCTGGCTCATGAACGTCTCCTGTGAAGCACAATGCCGGAACTATGGTGATCCCCTGTAGGGGCCGAGGTGTCAGCGGGACAGGCGATAGATCGCATTGGCCAGCGCTATGTCTTCCAGGCCCAGACCGATGGAGCGGAAAAACACATGGCGATCGTAATCGGGTCGCAGGACTTTTTCGCTGAGCAGGTCGGGCAGGTCGCCGACAATCGCGCCCTTTTCCCAGCCGTGCTGTTCGGCGGCGATCAGCATTTCGCCGGCCGAGCCCGGGGTGGTCAGACGATAGTCGCAGAACACCTGCATGTTGTTGAGGCTTTGCGGCGGCACTTCGTGGGCACGCGGCGCGTTGGTGCTGATGGAGGTGATCAGCGCCGGTTTGCGCAGGCTTGACGGATCGATCACCGGACCGGCGGACGAGGTGCAGAGCATGATCACGTCGGCGTCCTGAACGGCAGCTTCGCGACTGTCGACGATGTTCAGGCGTGGCTCGATGTTTTTCAGCAGGCTCACGGTTTCGGCATCTTCGCTCACGCTCGGCGAGTACAGGCAGATGCTCTGCCAGTCGCGCAGGCCTTTCACGTAATGCAGGTGCGCCTGGGCCACTTTGCCGCTGCCGATGATGGCCAGGCGATTGGCTGTGAGTGGCGCGAGGGCGTCGACCGCCACGGCGGTGGTGGCCGCAGTGCGCGCGGTGGTCAGTTCTCCGGCATCGCACAGCAACAGCGGCTGGCCGGTCTGCATCGACATCAACAGCGTCCACGCTGTCACCAGCGGCCCCTGTTCACGGACGATGTACGGCGATGTCTTGATCCCGTACACGCCGTCTTCGGCCAACACGCCCAGGTAATTGATGAAGTCGCCGGCGCCCTGGGGAAATTCCACCAGTTGCTGCGCCGGTTGCACGGCTTGCCCGGCGGCCAGGTCGCGGAACAGTTTGCGCAGGATCTGCGGCACATCGACTCGCGCCAGATACTCGCGGGCCTGGGCTTGGGTAATCACTTGGGGCGTGCTGGACATGGTCGGCTCCGGGACTGGAAGTAAACTAATTTATCCATTATGGACTTTTAGTTGTAGCGAGCAAGCTCCTGTTGAAAAAAGCCGGGCGAAAAAAAAGCGCAGTCCGTTTCCGGCTGCGCTTGTTTCTGCAACGTCACTCAGTGCGGACGTTTACGCTCAACCGCCCGCAACAGGTGGGTCGGTGGCGTTTCACAGCTGATCTTGCGCCCCAGCAGTTCTTCGATGGACGGTAGCTGGTAGGAGTCGTCTTCACCGGCAAAGCTGATGGATACACCGTCGGCACCGGCACGCCCGGTACGACCGATGCGGTGCACGTAGTCGTCCGGCACTTCCGGAAGGGTGAAGTTGATCACGTGGCTGATGCCGTCGATGTGGATGCCGCGGCCGGCCACGTCGGTGGCGACCAGTACGCGGATCTTGCCTTCGCGGAAGCCTTCCAGGGTTTTTATGCGCTTGTGCTGCGGCACGTCGCCGGACAGTTGCGCGGCGTTGATGCCATCGCGCACCAGGCGTTCTTCGATGCGTCGCACTTCATCCTTGCGGTTGGCGAACACGATCACCCGCTCCCAACCATTGTCGTTGACCAGGTTGTAGAGCAGTTTGTATTTGTCGGCACCGGCCACCGCGTAGATGTGCTGCTCGACGTTTTCGCTGGCCACGTTCTGCGCTTCGATCTCGACGATCGACGGGTCGGTGGTCCATTGCTTGGCCAGGTTCATCACGTCTTCGGTGAAGGTCGCGGAGAACAGCAGCGTCTGACGCTCGGACTTCGGTGGCGTCTGGCGAATGATCTGGCGCACTTGCGGGATGAAGCCCATGTCGAGCATGCGGTCGGCTTCGTCCAGCACCATCACTTCGACCATGTCCAGATGCACGTCGCCGCGCTGGTTGAAGTCCAGCAGACGGCCCGGTGTGGCCACGAGGATGTCGCAGTGGCGGGCTTCGAGGTGCTTGAGTTGCTTGTCGAAGTCCATGCCACCGACGAACGTCATGACGTTGAGGCCGGTGTACTTGGTCAGGTCGGCGGCGTCCTTGGCGATCTGCACCACCAGTTCGCGGGTCGGTGCGATGATCAGCGCCCGCGGCTCACCCATGTAGCGCTCTTTCGGCGGCGGGGTTTGCAGCAGCTGGGTGATGATCGAGATCAGGAACGCAGCGGTTTTGCCGGTACCGGTCTGGGCGCGGCCGATGGCGTCTTTGCCCGCGAGGGTGAAGCCCAGCACTTGGGCCTGGATCGGCGTGCAATACGGGAAGCCCAGGTCCTGGATGGCGTGCATCAGCTCGGGGGCGAGTTTGAAATCGTGGAAGCGGGTTTTGCCTTCCTGGGGCTCGACAACGAAGTCTTCGAGTTTCCATGGGATGACCGGCGCCTTGGGCTTGGGTTCGCGGCGCGGTTTGGCGGGTTTCGGCGTTTCGCTGAGCGGCTGCTCCGGGGCTGTTATCGCCGCAGGCTGGGCAGATATTGCGGTCTTCGGCTCATGCTTGGGTGCCGCGGTGGTGGCGGCCCGTTCAGACTGATTACCGTCGGTGCGGTGGCCGGGAGCGTGAGACGCAGGGCTGGGAACTGGCGCGAGTTGCTCAGTCTCGCTTTTACCGAACATTTTCTTGAGTGCTTTGAGCACGGTCATCTCATCAATTGATTAAGGAATGTACGCCGGCCAGTGTAATGCAAGAAACGGGCGCGGCGTAGGGGGATGGATCAAAGGGCGCTTTTAATCCTGAACGCTCAGCGCAAGCGCTCGGCGAACCAGGTGCCGATGTCGCGAATTTCTTCGGGTAACACTTCGTGACCCATTGGGTATTCCTGCCATGTCACGGTGACACCACGCAGCTTCAAATGCTCATAGGCGCTGCGTCCCATCGAGTTTTGCACCACGTCGTCATACTGGCCGTGCATCGTCAGCACCGGAATGCGCTGCTGGCTGGCGGACAACTCCAGTTCATCGCTGAAGGTCGGTGCATAAGTAGAAAGGGCAACTACGCCACCCAGTGGTCCCTGCCACTTCAGAAACGCGGTGTGGAATACCACGGCACCGCCCTGGGAAAAACCTGCCAGGAAAATCCGCGAGGCGTCTATTCCGCAGGCTCGCTGCACCTCAATCAATTCGATGATCCAGTTGGCAGACTCTTCAAGTTGTTCGCGATTGATCGCGCGCGCCGGGCTCATGGCCAATATGTCGTACCAGCTCGGCATCTCGTAACCGCCATTGATGGTCACGGCGCGGCTCGGTGCCTGGGGCAAAACGAAGCGGGTGCTCAGCAGGCTTTCCTGTAGCGCTTCGGCCACCGGCAGGAAGTCATAGCGGTCGGCGCCCAGGCCATGCAGCCAGATGACGCAGGCGTCTGCGGTCTTGACGGGTTCAAGAATCAAGGGGTTGGTCATGGCTGCTCCAATGTTGTGCGTGCGCGCTCATCAAGTGCGTGATCCAAGTGCGCGTCAGGTTGATCCGTTAAGAAGATGTCGCAAGGGTACAAGTTTTGCTATTGACCTGCAGTTGAAGCGCTTTGGCAGGCGGTGTGGTACGGGCTTTGCTATGGAGAAACGGTGCAACACATCTCGCGCCCGGCGGTAACACTATCAGTGTACTGCCGACTGTGGGATAGCAATGAATCCGGTGATGGATGTTCGCCAAGGGCCGGTACGGGGCTTCGCGAACGTGAAAGGGCTACAGCCCGTTCGGCCGACTGGTGAGAGTGAGTTTTCCATGACGTGGATTTTCTCCTAATAGACTCATAGCTAACGTCTTACGTCGGTTGACCCCAAAAAAAGCCAACACGGGTCGACTACGCCTCAAAAGGGTGCGACTGGACTCACGCTCCGACACAACAAGAGCAAAACTGGAGGTTTGAATGAAGATGTTGAAATCCACCCTGGCTATCGTGACTGCAGCCGCGGTACTCGGTGTCAGCGGGTTTGCCCAGGCGGGCGCAACCCTGGATGCAGTGATGAAGAAAGGTTTCGTGCAGTGTGGCGTCAGCGATGGCTTGCCAGGCTTCTCGGTTCCGGATTCCACCGGCAAGATCGTGGGTATCGATGCTGACTACTGCCGCGCAGTAGCGGCGGCTGTCTTCGGCGACGCGACCAAGGTCAAGTTCAGCCAGTTGAACGCCAAGGAGCGCTTCACCGCGCTGCAATCCGGCGAAATCGACATCCTGTCGCGCAACACCACCATGACCAGCTCCCGTGACGCGGGCATGGGCCTGAAATTCCCGGGCTTCATCACCTACTACGACGGCATCGGCTTCCTGGTAAACAACAAGTTGGGCGTCAAGAGCGCCAAGGAACTGGACGGTGCAACCATCTGCATCCAGGCCGGTACTACCACCGAACTGAACGTTTCCGACTACTTCCGCGGCAACGGCCTGAAATACACCCCGATCACGTTCGACACCTCCGACGAAAGCGCCAAGTCGCTGGAATCCGGTCGTTGCGACGTACTGACCTCCGACAAATCCCAGCTGTTCGCCCAACGCAGCAAGCTGGCTTCGCCGAAGGACTACGTGGTTCTGCCGGAAACCATTTCCAAGGAACCTCTGGGCCCGGTCGTGCGTAATGGCGACGACGAGTGGTTGGCCATCGTACGCTGGACTGGCTACGCCATGCTCAACGCTGAAGAGGCCGGCATCACTTCGAAGAACGTCGAAGCCGAAGCCAAGGGCACCAAGAACCCGGACGTTGCCCGTCTGCTGGGTACCGACGGTGAATACGGCAAAGACCTGAAAGTGAAGAAAGACTGGGTCGTGCAGATCATCAAGCAAGTGGGTAACTACGGCGAAGTGTTCGAGAAAAACCTCGGCAAGAGCACTCCGCTGGAAATCGACCGCGGGCTGAACGCTCTGTGGAACGCTGGCGGCATTCAATACGCACCACCAGTGCGCTGATGGTTCTATCACCCGGTGGGCCAACCACCGGGTGATGTTCTGTTCCATTATTTGCGGGGCACTTCATGCAAAATTCAATCGGCGCACCAAAGCAGAGGCTCAGCCTCAGCGATCCGAAAGTGCGTGCGTGGCTATTTCAGATCATCACCATTGTCGCGGTGGTCTCGATGGGCTGGTATCTGTTCGATAACACCCAGACCAACCTTCAGCACCGGGGCATCACCTCCGGTTTCGACTTTCTGGAGCGCAGTGCCGGTTTCGGCATCGCTCAACACCTGATCGACTACAGCGAATCGGACACCTATGCCCGAGTGTTTGTTATCGGCCTGCTCAACACGCTGCTGGTGACCTTCATCGGCGTGATCCTGGCGACGATCCTCGGGTTCATCGTCGGCGTGTCACGGCTGTCGAAGAACTGGATCATCAGCAAGGTAGCGACGGTGTATGTGGAAGTCTTCCGCAATATTCCGCCACTGCTGCAAATCCTGTTCTGGTACTTCGCGGTGTTCCTGACTATGCCGGGGCCGCGCAACAGCCATAACTTCGGCGACACCTTTTTCGTCAGTAGCCGCGGCCTGAACATGCCGGCCGCCATGATGGCGGACGGGTTCTGGCCGTTTGTGGCGAGCATTGTGGTGGCCATCGTCGCCATCGTGCTGATGAGCCGCTGGGCGACCAAGCGCTTCGAAGCCACCGGTGTGCCGTTCCACAAGTTCTGGGTGGGCCTGGCGATGTTTCTGGTGATCCCTGCGCTGTGCGCGCTGATCTTCGGCGCGCCACTGCACTGGGAAATGCCGAAACTGCAAGGCTTCAACTTCATCGGTGGCTGGGTGCTGATCCCGGAACTGCTGGCGCTGACCCTGGCCCTGACCGTGTACACCGCGGCGTTTATCGCCGAGATCGTGCGCTCGGGCATCAAGTCGGTCAGCCACGGCCAAACCGAAGCGGCGCACTCGCTCGGCCTGCGCAACGGTCCGACCCTGCGCAAGGTGATCATCCCGCAAGCCCTGCGCGTGATCATTCCACCGCTGACCAGCCAGTACCTGAACCTGGCGAAGAACTCCTCGCTGGCGGCCGGTATCGGTTATCCGGAAATGGTCTCGCTGTTCGCCGGGACCGTGCTGAACCAGACCGGGCAGGCGATCGAGGTGATTGCCATCACCATGAGCGTGTACCTGGCGATCAGTATCAGCATTTCCCTGCTGATGAACTGGTACAACAAGCGCATTGCGCTGATCGAGCGGTAAGGAAAAGCGCATGAGCACTCATACTTTCAAACCTGACATGCCTCCACCGGGCCGCAGCATCGGTGTGGTGGCGTGGATGCGCGCGAACATGTTCTCCAGCTGGCTCAACACCCTGCTGACCCTGTTTGCGTTCTACCTGATCTACCTGGTGGTGCCGCCGATCCTGCACTGGGCCATCCTCGATGCCAACTGGGTGGGCACCACCCGCGCCGACTGCACCAAGGAAGGCGCCTGCTGGGTGTTCATCCAGCAGCGTTTCGGCCAGTTCATGTACGGCTACTACCCACCGGAACTGCGCTGGCGCGTGGACCTGACGGTGTGGCTGGCAATCGTCGGCGTGGCGCCGTTGTTCATCTCGCGCTTTCACCATAAAGCGGTGTACGGGCTGGGCTTCCTGGTGCTGTACCCGATCTTTGCCTACTTCCTGCTGAATGGCGGCATTTTTGGCCTGACCAGCGTGGCGACCAGCCAATGGGGCGGCCTGATGCTGACCCTGGTGATCGCCACCGTCGGCATCGCCGGTGCGCTGCCGCTGGGGATTGTCCTGGCCCTCGGTCGTCGTTCGAACATGCCGGCGATTCGCGTGGTCTGCGTGACCTTCATCGAGTTCTGGCGCGGCGTGCCGTTGATCACGGTGCTGTTCATGTCCTCGGTGATGCTGCCGTTGTTCCTGCCTGAAGGCATGAACTTCGACAAACTGCTGCGGGCGCTGATCGGCGTGATCCTGTTCCAGTCGGCCTACGTGGCCGAGGTGGTGCGCGGTGGTCTGCAAGCGATTCCCAAGGGGCAGTACGAAGCGGCTGCGGCGATGGGGCTGGGCTACTGGCGCAGCATGGGCCTGGTGATTCTGCCGCAAGCCCTGAAGCTGGTGATCCCCGGCATCGTCAACACCTTCATTGCGCTGTTCAAGGACACTAGCCTGGTGATCATCATCGGCCTGTTCGACCTGCTCAACAGCGTCAAGCAAGCCGCCGCCGATCCGAAATGGCTGGGCATGGCCACTGAAGGCTATGTGTTCGCCGCCCTGGTGTTCTGGATTTTCTGTTTTGGTATGTCGCGCTATTCCATGCATCTGGAACGCAAGCTCGACACTGGCCACAAGCGCTGAAGCGCCGTACCTAATTTAGGAAGTTCTTTTATGAGCGAAGCAATCAAGCAGCCTGTGAGCCCTGAAGGCATTATTCAGATGCAGGGCGTGAACAAGTGGTACGGTCAGTTCCACGTGTTGAAAGACATCAACCTCAACGTCAAGCAGGGCGAGCGTATCGTGCTGTGCGGCCCGTCGGGTTCCGGCAAGTCCACCACCATCCGCTGTCTCAACCGTCTGGAAGAACACCAGCAGGGCCGCATCGTGGTCGATGGCGTGGAACTGACCAACGACCTCAAGCAGATCGAGGCGATTCGCCGTGAAGTCGGCATGGTGTTCCAGCACTTCAACCTGTTCCCGCACCTGACCATTTTGCAGAACTGCACCCTGGCGCCGATGTGGGTGCGCAAGATGCCCAAGCGCAAGGCCGAGGAAATTGCCATGCACTACCTGGAACGCGTACGCATTCCGGAGCAGGCGCATAAATTCCCGGGGCAACTGTCCGGCGGTCAGCAGCAGCGTGTGGCGATCGCCCGCGCGCTGTGCATGAAGCCGAAAATCATGCTGTTCGACGAACCGACCTCGGCACTCGACCCGGAGATGGTGAAAGAGGTACTGGACACCATGATCGGCCTGGCCGAAGACGGCATGACCATGCTCTGCGTGACCCACGAAATGGGCTTCGCCCGCACCGTGGCCAACCGCGTGATTTTCATGGACAAGGGCGAAATCGTCGAACAGGCTGCACCGAACGACTTCTTCGACAAGCCGCAGAATGAACGCACCAAGCTGTTCCTGAGCCAGATCCTGCATTGATCGAACCCAGGCACTGAAATAAACCCGGACTGAGTTCCGGGTTTATTTTTGTCTGCGGTTTTGTGTCCATCCAGGTAGGAGCTGCCGAAGGCTGCGATCTTTTGATTTTGTTTTTAAAACGCGAAGATCAAGAGATCGCAGCCTGCGGCAGCTCCTACGGGGGGTTGTGTGGGTAGCTTAACCTGACTAACATGTCAGAAAATTCATCCTATGATTGGATGAGAGGGCGAATTCCATGTCTGAAATCTCTCCATTGGTAAAACGATCCCTGGTCGATCAGGCCCTCGACCAACTGCGCCTGCGTATCAACCAAGGCGTTTGGGTAGTGGGCCAGCGCTTGCCCACCGAGCCTGAGTTGTCCGCCGAGCTGGGCATCAGCCGCAACACCGTGCGCGAAGCCATGCGTGTGTTGGCGTTTTCCGGGTTGATCGAGATCCGTCAGGGCGATGGTAGTTACCTGCGGGCGGTGGTCGATCCGCTGGACACGCTCAAGGCGTTGTCCCGTTGTTCGCTTGAACAGGCTCGCGAGACCCGGCACATCCTCGAAGTCGAGGCCATAGGCCTGGCAGCCATGCGCCGTACCAATGAAGACCTGGTTGCATTGCGCGAGGCGCTGGGTGTCAGCGGTAGCCACTACCACGGCGATCTCGACACCTACATCGCCTGCGATCTGGTGTTTCACCGCCGCTTGGTGGACGCCGCGCATAACCCGACCCTCAGCGAGTTGTACCGCTATTTCTCCAGCATCGTCGGCGCGCAGTTGCGCCAGACCCTGAGCGTCGTCCCGCGCCGCCAGGAAGTGTTCGACCTGCACATCGAGTTGCTCGATGCCGTCGAACAACGCGACCCGGAGCGGGCTAAAGCCCTGTCGAGGCAGTTGATCAATGAACCTTGAAACCGAGAAGTCCATGCACCGCAGTGATTTATCCACAGCCTCAAAACGCTCGGCAGAGCTGGAAGAGCTGCTGATCGATGCCGAGGCCGATGACGAACAGGTCCAGCAAACCCACCCGGTTCTGCGCCGGCCGTGGCTGTTGCTGCTGGGGCTGATTCTGGTGGCGCTGAACCTGCGCCCGGCGCTGTCGAGCATGGCGCCGATGCTCAGCGAAGTGTCGAAGTCCCTCGGCTTGTCGGCATCTGCTGCGGGATTGCTGACCACGTTGCCGGTGCTTTGTCTTGGCCTGTTTGCGCCCTTGGCACCCGTGCTGGCGCGGCGATTTGGTGCGGAGCGGGTGGTGCTGGGCATTCTTCTGACTCTGGCGGGCGGGATCATCCTGCGCAGTTCTTTTGGCGAGATGGGATTGTTTGCCGGCAGCGTGCTCGCCGGTGCCAGCATCGGTGTGATCGGGGTGTTGCTGCCGGGCATCGTCAAACGCGACTTCCCGAAACAGGCCGGGACCATGACCGGCGTCTACACCATGGCCCTGTGTCTGGGCGCGGCGATGGCGGCGGGTGCGACCGTGCCGCTCAGTGAGCATTTCGACAAGAGCTGGGCGCTGGGTCTCGGCATCTGGGTCATTCCGGCATTAGCGGCGGCGCTGTTCTGGTTGCCGCAAGTCGGCCAGAAACACGGCGCGCACAACGTCGCCTATCGCGTTCGGGGATTGCTGCGCGATCCGCTGGCCTGGCAAGTGACCTTGTACATGGGCCTGCAATCGTCCCTGGCCTACATCGTGTTCGGCTGGTTGCCGTCGATCCTGATCGGTCGCGGCCTGACTCCGACCCAGGCCGGGCTGGTGCTGTCGGGTTCGGTGATCGTTCAACTGGTCAGCTCCCTCGCCGCGCCATGGCTGGCAACGCGCGGCAAGGATCAGCGGCTGGCGATTGTGATCGTGATGGCCCTGACGCTCGGCGGTCTGTTCGGCTGTCTTTACGCCCCGATTGAAGGTCTGTGGGGCTGGGCGATCGTGCTCGGGCTGGGGCAGGGCGCCACGTTCAGCCTGGCGTTGACCCTGATCGTGTTGCGCTCGCGGGACTCCCATGTCGCGGCGAACCTGTCGAGCATGGCCCAGGGCTTCGGTTACACCCTGGCGTCCATGGGGCCGTTTGCGGTCGGCATCGTGCATGACTGGACCGGCGGCTGGACGGCCGTGGGCTGGATTTTTGGCGTCATTGGCCTGGGGGCGATCATCGCCGGTCTCGGTGCCGGGCGGGCGCTGTATGTGCAGGTCAGCAGTGGGAAAATTCAACCGTGACGGACACCTATAAATAGACAACCTCCAGGGTCGCCGAGCCATCAAGTGTGGCATCGTCACTCAAGTCCAGCGTTGAGGTGGGTGCAATGACCGTGACGAGCGTGACCCGACTGCTCAGGTTCTGAATCGCGACAGGACCTGCGGTGCTGCCCGCCACATGGGTAAAGCCCAGATAGCTTTTTGCGGCAATCGGTATGGGGCTCGACCTGGATGGACTCCATGCCCGCCCTCCAGTGGTGGAGTCGGTTCGATAGACTTCAGGCCAAGCGTCCACTACGGTGCTGGCGGGATCGAAGTGCAACGAATAAAGACCGATCTTGTTGTCGCTGCGGTCGAAATTCAGGCCGTAATAGATCTCACTGTTGACGATGGCCGAGCCTTCCCGGTTGTCCCGCATGATCAACGCGAAACGGGCCGCAGCGTTGCAACTGATGTTGAGGTCAAGGAATTGGTCACGCAGTTGCGTCCTTTTGTCTACGTTCAGGTCCTGCCGGGATATTTTTCCGTAGTCGACAAGACCGTTATTGGAAAAAATCGGGGTGCAGGCGACCGGGGTGATGATGCCGTTGACAGTCATATCGGCGGTAGATGCGGCCAGGGCGCAAGTCGTCGTGCTCAGCAACAGTGCTGTGGTCAGGGAGATAGGGATACGCTTCATCGGTAAATTCCTTTTTGAGAAGAAGGTATAGGTGCTGAACCGCCCGTTCCTTCAGGCAGCGAACGGTTCAGCGCCTTGGTCCTTAGAGGTATTTCACTTCGAACGTCGCGGAGCCATCAATGGTGACTTCTTCGGTCAGGGTCAGTGAGTCGGCGCGGGCGATGTAGGTCTCGACCTCAAAATCAAAGGTGACAACTTCAGCTGCAATCGGTGCGGTGCCGCCAGTAGTGGCAACGGACAAGAGATATCCCGCTTGAGCATCGGTTGCTTTCACCCAGGTTGATCCGCCGTCGTCTGATTTGATTGCATCCAGCGAAGTTGCCCCGTCTTTGACTTGCATGACTTTGGGGAAAAAGAAGCCCAACTTTTCGTTGTCAGGGGTCAGACCAAGGCCAAACCAATCACCCGAAGATGTGCCGTCTTTATTGTCAATTGGATTCAGTGCGAACTTGGCTGAAGCATCACAGGTTACGACCAGTTGAATTGGATGTGTCCCAACCAGGGTGTTCTTGTCCAAATTAAGGTCCCCTGACGAGATCTTGCCAATATCAATGACACCGCCGCCGGAGAAGGTCGGCGTGCAAGCGACAGGTGTGATAATGCCTGTAACCGTCAGGTCAGTGCTCGACGCTGCGAGCGCAAAAGGCGCGGCACTGATCAGTGCTGTTGTGGTGAGTGCTGCGAAGTACTTTTTCATGGATGAAACTTCCTTACTACTGTTGTTGACCTTGAATGGCCCAGAGCGCGTGATTGCACCTGGGCTTCAACAAGGCAGGGTGAGTGTTACGGGTAAAGCATTTCGATCGTCGCTGAGCCGTCGAGGTGAACGGCGGTGCTCAGGTCCAGACTCGCTGTGGGAGCAATGACGGCATCGACCGTCACCGTGGTTGTGAGGTTCTGGATCGAGGCGGGCCCTGCGGTGCTGGCGGCGCTGTCGGTAAAGCCCAGGTAGCTTTTCCGGGCGATCGGTATGGGGTTCGAACTGGAGGTGCTCCAGGCCACGCCCTGGGTGGTGGAGTCGGTTCGATACACGCGAGCAAAGCTGTCGGCGCTGGCGTTGGCGGGATCGACATTCAGTGAGTACAGGCCGATCTTGTTGCTGCGGTTATCCAGTCCCAGCCCGTAGTAAATCTCGCTGTTGACCGTCGCCGTGCCTGAGCGGTTGTCATGCATGACCAGGGCAAATTGTGCCGGGGCGTCGCAGCCAACCCGCAGGGTTAATTCCTTGGGTGGCAATCGGGTGTTCCTGTCAGGGTTCAGGTCGTTTTTCGATAACCGACCGAAATCCACCAGGCCGCCATTGGACAGTTCCACGTTGCACGCGGCGGGCGCAAAACTGGCGCGCTGGGTTATCTCCCTTGAGCGGCCCGTAGCGACCGCATCGAACAGACCGGTGGTTTCCCAGACAACGGCGTCACGCACCTGCAACGCTTTTTCCTGCGCCCAGGCTGTCAGTTCCAGTTGCGCCGACAGACTTTGCCCCTGCACAGCCACACCGCCCCGAACCGGAACGATCGCTTGCTGCGGTCGCCAAAGCAGACTCGAAGCGGCGGCTTCGGGTACCTGGCCGACGGCGGAAATCAGGCCCAGGTCCACCGGTTGCCCATCGAGTACCGCGTCACTCATGCGCACGGCATAGGTGCCGTGTTCGGCAAAGCGAAAGCGTTCGGCGGTCGCGGCCATGGCGCGGTAGAACAGAGTCATGTCGGTGGGTTGTGGGCAGCTCAGGTTCAGACTCAGGCGGCGCTCGCCCAGGGTTCGCTCTGCGGAGCCATTGGCGCGTATAGCCCTATTCGTCAAACCGTAATCGAGTACCGGCTGACTCAGGGCGAGCTGGCATTCATCGGTGAGCGCCCAGGCCTGTGGCGCAAGTCCGCTCAACATCAAGGTGCCGAGTGTTAACAGCAAAGGGTGGGACAGCTTCATAGGATCATCCTTAAAGAGTCCGGCACTGGGCGGCGGCGGTCTCGTAATACACCTGGGTGTTGGCCTTGGTCGGCAGTTCGAAACGCAGTTCGCAGCGCTCCAGCCCCGGTGCGGTTATCCACAGGTCAGGGGTGTCCAGGGCGTTGGGCAGAAACACCAATCCCCCTTCTTGAGCGAGCGTGACGAACTCGCCGTTTGCAGTGCTGACCGTCGCGCCACGGGGCAGGGGGGCACCGTTGTCGGTGGTGACTTTGAGCAAGGCACGGCGGGTCAACGTGACACCGAATTCAACCTTGTCGACGGCTCCGCGCCCGGCCCAAACCATGGCCAGTCCGTTGTTGATGTCGAGGTTGCGTGGCAGCGAGCGGGTGTCGACTTCTACCGGGCTGCGACCGTAGGCGCTCACTTGAGGAACCACGGCGTGACCTTGCCAATCGGTCCATACCGGACCACTGGGGGTCGAGACTTTGATGGCGCTCGTATCGCCTACCGAAAGCAGCGCGAAAGTGTCACGCACGGGATACGGCGATAACGTCAAACCGTCGCCGTGCAACACGGCGCCGCCACGCGCGCCAACCTGGTAGCTGGAGTGTTCGGCATCGGAGCGGGTGTAGCTCAAATCCAATTGGCTGTAGCGCGGCAGCAGGGAAACCCCCGCCGAGGACTGCACTTGTTTGTCTCGTGTGTCGTGCTCAACACCGACCCGGTAACTCAACTGGTCGTTGACCTGTTCGTTCAAGCCGACACCGCTGCGGTATTCGCCAGCGGAACTGCGTACCCAAGTGCGCGCCCGACGATTTTCACCCAGCGGAATACTGAAACTCAGGTAAACGCTGTCGTCACTGCGTTGGGTGCCATTGACTTGCCATTGTGCCGTGGCTGACACCGACACGCCGCCGATCTGGGTGCCCCAGGACGCCAGCGCGCGGCTGCTGTTCTGTCCGTCGAATGTCGTTGAACGATTGAAGCCGCTGCTGAACGCGCCAAGTCCTGGGTATGACCAGGCCAGCGACAGGCTTTGCCGATCACGGTAACGCGACTGGCTACGTTCCGACTGGGTGTCGAACACGGCCTCGGACAGTTCGCGATAGCCGAAGGTCCGGTGCGAAGTTCCGGCATTGATCGACCACTGCTCACCCAGGCGTTGCGAAATATTCAGGTCGGCCTGTAGCCCTCTGTCGGCTTGGCGGGTGCTGGTGTCGGCCGCTTGCAGGGTGGTCTGGATCTGTGTGCCGGGCCCCGTCAGCAGGCCAAGACCTGCGCCCGCTGCACGATAGTCGGCGGTCCCCGTGGCGCCGGCGCTGAGCAGGGCATACGGGTTGAGTGCTCCGCTCCAGCCGCCGCTGATCACCCATGGGTCGCCGCTCTGTGCCGCGCCGAGACTGCGTACCTGGCCTGCGGCCAACGAAAAGCCGGGAGCCGGCAGGCCAACGCCGAGCATGGCGACGGGGACCGTGAAGCGTTGCTCGCTGCCATCCGCTTCCTTGACGGTGACTTCAACATCGGAGCGACTGTCGAGCCGACGCACGTTACTCAGGGAAAACGGCCCGGCCGGCACCACTGTCGAGTGGATCAGCGAACCGTTCTGGCGAATTTCGACCTGAGCCTGGCTGCGAGCAATCCCTTCGACGGGATTGCTTTGGCCTTCGACCTGAAGCGCCTGCTCGGTCATCACCTGGACGCCAGTGATCTGCGCGCCAGCCAGTACCGGGTTGTAGAGATTGACCTGACCCATTTGAAGCACCGTCTCATGGCTGGCAAAGGTGCGCTGGGCATAGGCCGCCAGGTGAGTGGTGCTGGACACATCGTTCTGCCAGGTCTGCACCTGACGACTGCGCACAATCCAGTCGCCGGCATTGAACCCGACTTCGGTATTGGCCGAGAGGTAACGGTTCGATTGATTGCCATATTGGTTGTGGAGGCTGTTGACGTCGTAATTGAACAACCCGGCGATACCGCCGGTTTGATAACCCGAGATATCCCGGACCGCCGGACGTATCGCCTGGGTGGGCACGATCAATGACAGGCCGAGGTTGGCCGGGTCTTGTTCGATTCGGGTTTGCGACCAGGTGGCGAGGACATCGAAACAGCCTTTGTCGTTGGCCGGGGTGGGGGGCACAGTCAGGTTTGCCGCATCGAGCAGGGCACGGTCAAAGCACAAGTCGCCTTCGCGGTTGAACGTGACGTCCACCCGGCCACGGCGCATACCATTGACTATGAGGGTGATCGGATGTCGGCCGGCGGTGAAGTTCGGAGCGGCCAGCAGCAGGGTTGCAAGGCCTGGGTCGATACCGCGTTGTGTCAGCATCTTCTGGTCGAACGAAGTCTGCAACGAAGCGTCATTGAGATCTTCGGCGTAGGCGTCGGTCCCCATCACTACATTGCTTAGCAGCAACACCATGCCGGTACGAAGTCGCGACAGATGAGGGAGTTTGCGGATCGCCCGAATCGCAGGCATGGCTTCGCCATCACGGTATTTCAATACGGTGTTCATGAGGTTCACTTGGGGTTTGCCTGTGTGCTGGCCTATTCCGCTACGGCTTCAGACCTGCATGTAGCGACGGAAAAACAGGCCGTCACCTTGAAGTATTGGCGCCAGCTATTCCCTGAACGGCGCTATCGGTGGTGTCAGTTTCAGGGGGCGAGCAGCGCGTCATAGGGAGGCACGGCAAAGCCATAGACGGTCGCGGGATGAATTCGAACCTGGGTGGCAGCCTTTACGGGGACCGGAACGCTGATGTGGTCTCCAGGCAGTACGTAGGTTCGCGGTAGCATTGCACCGCTCCCGGAAGGCAACAGTTGCACTTCCTGAGCCAGACGTACGACATAAGGTGTTTCGTTGCGTACGGTCAGATGACCATCCTGCAGCGACCATTTCAGGTTGGTCCATGGTGTGCGGTTGGGCGCCAGGCCTGCGGGGTGAAGGATGACCGGAAGGTTCTGGCGCACCGTCACGCCGACACGGGCATGCCCGGCTTCGGGAGCAGATTTGCCTTGTGGGATGCCTTCAAAAATCACCCGCTTCAAACGCTGGGTGAGCAGGGGCTTTTCTGATTGCAGGATGAAGCGCACCAACTGCGTCCTGGAGGCTTCAACGCGTGCCAAGGGGGGCGTCACGAACACCAAAGGCTCGGTGTCTTCGGGAATGTCTTCGAGGGTGACGTGCAGCAGCGCCAGGCTGCTATCGGTATTGGTTACAGAGACAGCGGTTTCCCCGTTGGCTTCATTGACGATGACCACTGAAGTATCGGGCACCATGCCGTCGGCGTGGACCTGTGCGGTCCATAACAGAGCGCAGGCACCGATACCCGTATGGGTCAAACGGCGCACTTGCTTCAACAATATTGTCTTGATGTCTCTCATTGAAATTCCCGGATAAAAGACCGTTGGCATGGCTCGCGATACAGGTAGCGCAGGGATTGCGTGAGTAAGAATGCAGCGCGCAGGGTCATTGGCGTCTTGTTCACGTATTCGATAGTCAGGCAGAGAGTGAGCGCAGTTCTTTACGGCTACGGCCGGACTGCTTGGCAGGCGACAATTTATCGAGCAGGCGGAGCGGGAGGAATGCAACTAGTACGAAAAGAGAGGGGGGTATGTATGAAAGGGTGTTGCGGACTACGTAACGTTTTCTAACGAGGAATCCTTTGGTTGTAATCCTCATGCGTAGTCTTCAGCGCGCTGCAATGTAGGAACCATCTGTTTGTTAGATGGGCAAAGAGTCAGCTCATTGAATACATTGAGGGGGCGACGTTAGAGGTTTTTTCGGGGCGTTGTGGAATGGGTAAGAACGGCGCTATTTTCCGCGCCTTCGCGCCACAAGCAGGAGGTATCCCACAATGCGAGTCGTTATTGCTGACGACCATTCCGTCGTTCGTGTCGGGCTGCGCATACTCATCAACGCCAGTCGACGATGTGTGATCGTCGGTGAGGCCGACAGTGTCGACAGCCTGATGAATCTGCTTTCAAGCACGCCCTGCGACCTGCTGATCACGGATTTCTCCATGCCGGGGGGGCAGCAGGCCGATGGCTTGAAAATGTTGAGTACGATTCAACGCCGTTACCCGGCCTTGCCGATCATTCTGGTGACGATGTTTACCAGTGTGGCGACAGCAAGGGCTGCGTTGGCTCAAGGGGTGATGGCCGTCGTCGCCAAAACCGCATCGGCGACTGAGTTGCCCCTGGCAATCAATGCGGTGCAGGCAGGGCGCCGCTACCTCAGCGAGTCCCTGCGCACACTGCTGGCCAACACCCGCAATCAGCTGCACGAATCGCCACTGTCAGCCAAGGAGCACGAAGTGGTTCGAATGCTCGCCAGTGGCATGACCGTCAGCGAAATCGCCATTCATTTCAATCGCAGCGTGTCGACCATCAGTAAACAAAAGAACATGGCCATGCACCGGCTGGGTATTTCCACGGATGTTGATCTTTTTTCCTACGCCCGGGACAACGGAATGTCGTACTGAAATGACAGGAATAATCATCGCGTTATTTTCGTCATGAATGCCGATAGTGTTCGATGCATTTGCAGACTATCGTGCAGGCAATCTTTCGAAGCCATTATGCAAATCCTGGGGAATCCGCAAATGAGTGAAGCCCATAGCGTTTTGATCACCCGTTTCTACCAGGCTTTCCAGCGCCTGGATGCCGAAGCCATGGCTGCCTGCTACACCGATGATGTGGTGTTCAGCGACCCGGCGTTCGGTGAGCTTCGCGGTCGCGATGCCGGTGACATGTGGCGCATGCTGACCACTCGGGCCAAGGATTTTTCCCTGACCTTCGATCATGTTCACGCCGATGAGCGCACCGGTGGTGCCCATTGGGTCGCGACCTATCTGTTCAGCCAGACCGGCAACACCGTGGTCAACGATATCCAGGCGCGTTTCGTCTTTCGTGATGGCAAGATCTGCGAGCATCATGACCGTTTTGATCTGTGGGCCTGGTCGCGTCAGGCGCTGGGTTTCAAAGGTCTGTTGCTGGGTTGGACGCCACTGGTGCGCAACGCCGTTCGCGCCCAGGCATTGAAGGGGCTGAAGGCATTCCAGGCCAGTCGCTGATAAAATCGCGGCCTGTTTTCCCTCAAGCCCGGATCGTTACGTGACCACCCTCAGCGAAAGCCCTGTCGACGCCGACACCTGCGCGAGCAAAACCTGGTTCGTCTACCTCGTTCGCGCGGCCAACGGTTCGCTTTATTGTGGGATCAGCGATGATCCCGTGCGTCGCTTCGCCAAGCATCAAAGCGGCAAGGGCGCACGATTCTTTCTCTCCAGCCCGGCCATGGCCCTGGTCTACACCGAACGTTGTCGCGACAAAAGCGATGCGTTGCGTCAGGAACGGCTGATCAAAAAACTCAAGAAAAGCGCCAAGGAATGCCTGGTGGCGAACGCAGCGAGCGCCACCTCTGGCTTATCACTCTGACTGATCAGTTCCCATCAGGCAGATCTGTAGGCTGCCAGCTGATTGCGCGCTAAGCTGCTGGTTCCTGATCCTTGCGGCGGAGCCGAGCATGTCCGAGTTGATTCTGCATCATTACCCGACGTCCCCTTTTGCCGAGAAGGCCCGCCTGCTGCTGGGCTTCAAGGGCTTGTCCTGGCGCTCGGTGAAGATCTCGTCAGTGATGCCCAAACCGGATCTCACGGCGCTGACCGGTGGATACCGCAAGACACCGGTGTTGCAGGTCGGTGCAGATATCTATTGCGACACGGCATTGATTGCCCGGCGACTGGAACAGGAAAAAGCCTTGCCGGCGTTCTTCCCTGAGGGTCAAGAAATGATCACCGCGTCATTTGCAGCCTGGGCCGACTCAGTGGTGTTCCAGCATGCGGTCAGCCTGGTGTTCCAGCCGGAATCGATAGCGGTGCGCTTTGGCAATTTGTCGCCGGAAGCGATCAAGGCGTTTATCGCCGACCGCGCCGGTTTGTTCAGTGGTGGCAGCGCGACCAGGTTGTCCGCCGAGCAGGCCAAACACCAGTGGCCAACGATCATGTCTCGCCTGGAGCAACAGTTGCAGCGCGAAGAAGGCGATTACCTGTTTGGCGAACCGTCGATTGCCGACTTCGCCCTGGCTCATTCACTGTGGTTTCTCAAGGCGACGTCGGTCACGGCACCCTTGGTCGATGCTTATCCGGCGGTTGCCGCCTGGCATGCGAGGGTTTTGGGCTTCGGTCATGGTGCGTCCAGCGAGATGAGCTCCGAGGAGGCTCTGGCAGTGGCGCGCGCGTCCACGCCAGCGGCATTGCCGGATGAGCAGTTCGTCGATCCCAATGGATTCAAGGCGGGGCAGCAGGTAGTGATTGCAGCCACGGACTATGGCGTTGATCCGGTGGCGGGGGAGTTGTTGTTTGCCGGCCGCGAAGAGCTGATTGTACAGCGCGAGGACGAGCGTGGCGGTGTGATGCATGTGCACTTCCCGCGGTTTGGTTTCCGTATCGAAGCCAGCTGACATTTCTGTTGATAGTAAAAACGAAAAGATCGCAGCCTTCGGCAGCTCCTACACCAATCTCATGTAGGAGCTGCCGAAGGCTCAGGCCGCGATCGGACGATCTTTTGATCTTTGGTTTACTTCAGTGCCGCCAGAATCGCATCCGGGTCATACCCGCGAATCAGGGTTCCGTTTACATCGATGATCGGAATCCCGCCGCCACCCAAGGCTGCATAGTCCCCGCGCGCGACGGCATCCTTCTCGATATCGAATTCCTTGTACGGAATGCCTTTCTGATCGAGAAAGCGCCGGGTCAGCTTGCAGTAACCACACCAATCGGTGGCGTAGAGCACGACGTTGGCCTGGGCCTGCGTCTGTGCAGGTACCACTTGCGAAGGGTTGAACACCCGCTCGATCTTGCCCCAGTTCTGGTAAGCCACGACCACCAGCAGGATCAGCAGGAATTTTTTCAGCACGCCGCCGAGCATCAGTTGCGACGCTTCAACTGATCGGTGAGCGAAGTGGGCAGGCCCTTGATGATCAACGTGCCGGCTTCTTCGTCGTACTCGATCTTCGAGCCCAGCAGGTGGGCTTCGAAACTGATCGACAGGCCTTCGGCGCGGCCGGTGAAACGGCGGAACTGGTTCAGGGTGCGTTTGTCAGCCGGGATTTCCGGCGACAGGCCGTAATCCTTGTTGCGGATGTGGTCGTAGAAGGCCTTCGGGCGTTCCTCGTCGATCAGTCCCGACAACTCTTCCAGGCCCATCGGTTCGCCGAGTTTGGCCTGGCTGCTGGCGTAATCCACCAGGGTCTTGGTCTTCTCGCGTGCGTCGTCTTCCGGCAGGTCTTCGCTTTCGACGAAATCACTGAAGGCTTTGAGCAGGGTGCGGGTTTCACCGGGACCGTCGACGCCTTCCTGGCAACCAATGAAGTCGCGGAAATACTCCGAAACCTTTTTGCCGTTCTTGCCTTTGATGAACGAAATGTACTGCTTGGATTGTTTGTTGTTCTGCCACTCGGAAACGTTGATCCGCGCCGCCAGGTGCAATTGACCCAGGTCCAGGTGACGGGACGGGGTCACGTCCAGTTCGTCGGTCACGGCCACGCCTTCACTGTGGTGCAGCAGGGCGATGGCCAGGTAGTCGGTCATGCCTTGCTGATAGTGCGCGAACAGCACGTGGCCGCCGACCGACAGGTTCGACTCTTCCATCAGTTTTTGCAGGTGCTCGACCGCCACGCGGCTGAATGCGGTGAAATCCTGGCCGCCCTCCAGGTACTCCTTCAGCCAGCCGCTGAACGGGAACGCGCCGGATTCCGGATGGAACAGGCCCCAGGCTTTACCCTGTTTGGCGTTATAGCTTTCATTGAGGTCGGCGAGCATGTTCTCGATGGCCGCGGACTCAGCCAGTTCAGAGTCACGGGCGTGGAGAACCGCAGGTGTGCCGTCGGGTTTTTTGTCGATCAGGTGGACGATGCAATGACGGATCGGCATGGGCTTCTCGGCTGAATGAAGAGAGGAGGGCGTGCTCCCCCGAAAAAGCGCCCAGTGTACCGCAACCACTGGTTTTGGCGCGGTGCGAAGGGTAATTGGCGGGCGACCGGCGGCGCTTATGGGTTTTTTTCATGTTTTAGCGCAATAAAGCTGACCAAATGGGTAGCTAGAGGCGGATATTTCCACGTCTGTGTGCTAGTTTTGCCCGGTCTTGCGCGAAGTCACTGCGTTAAGCCTGCAGTCAGCTTTTGTCAGGTCGAACCAAACCCTGATTTCGGTATCTATAACCCCGATCCCGAGGTTATTTCGCCGAGGGTGCCAGATCCAGAAGATCGGGCTCGATGGCTGACATTGCACTCTGCAATCCATATGAATTTGATAGGGAAGGAACACTAAATGGCTCTTACTAAAGACCAACTGATCGCCGACATCGCTGAAGCTATCGACGCGCCGAAAACCACCGCGCGTAACGCTCTGGACCAACTGGGCCAAATCGTTGCCGATCAGCTGGAAAACGGCGGCGAAATCACTCTGCCAGGTATCGGCAAACTGAAAGTGACTGAGCGCCCTGCCCGTACTGGCCGTAACCCTTCGACTGGCGCTGCCATCGAAATCGCTGCCAAGAAAGTGATCAAGCTGGTTGTGGCCAAAGGCCTGACCGACGCTGTTAACAAGTAAGACTTGTTAAAAAAAACCGTGCGCCGGAGCGATCCGGGCACGGTTTTTTTGTGGGCGCGATAAAGCGCTCACTACGCTGAAGCGTTGCTCCATCGCGCCTGGCGCCAGGTTTGTTGCTGCGCTTTGTTCTGGAAGGTCCAGGCGACGAAGCGGCTCTGCTTCTGCCCTTGGGACATTTCCACTACCTGGCTTTCCAGGGCGCCGGCCTTTTTCAGGGCAGTTTGGATCGCTGGCAGGTTGGACGCCTTTGATACCAATGTACTGAACCACAGCACCTGCTGAGCGACTTGCACGCTTTCGCTGACCAGTTGGGTCACGAAGCGTACTTCACCGCCTTCGCACCACAACTCGGCCGACTGGCCGCCAAAGTTCAACACCGGCAGCTTGCGTTTCGGATCGGCCTTGCCCAGGGCGCGCCATTTGCGCGTGCTGCCCCGTGTGGCCTCGTCCAGCGAGGCGTGGAATGGCGGGTTGCACATGGTCAGGTCGAACCGCTCTGCGCTCTCCAGCAGGCCTGTGAGGATCTGCTTGGGGTTGCTCTGCTGGCGTACCTGGATCGCTTTGTTCAGGCCATTGGTTTGAATGATGGCCTTCGCCGCGGCAATGGCGGTCGCATCGATATCGGAACCAAGGAACTGCCAGCGATAGTCGCTGTAACCGATCAGCGGATACACGCAGTTGGCGCCCATGCCGATGTCCAGCACCTTCACGGCGGCGCCCCGGGGGATCACACCGTCATTGCTGCTGGCCAGCAGGTCGGCGAGGAAGTGCACGTAATCGGCACGGCCTGGCACCGGTGGGCACAGGTAGTCGGCCGGAATGTCCCAGTGAGCGATGCCATAGAACGACTTGAGCAGTGCGCGGTTGAACACCCGCACGGCTTCCGGGCTGGCGAAGTCGATGCTTTCCTTGCCGTACGGATTGACGATCACGAATTTCTTCAGTTCCGGGGCGCTTTTGATCAGCGCCGGAAAGTCGTAGCGACCCTGATGGCGATTGCGCGGATGCAGGCTGGCCTTTTCCTTCGGGGAGACGGCCGTGGCCGGAGTCTTCGGAGCAGGCTTTTTGCGCGCAGGCTTGGGGGGGCGGGGGGCGGTCATGGGTGTGGTCGATTCGGGTATGGCTGAAAGTGGCGGGCATTGTCCCACATTGATGGCGAATGCGCCGAACCCGTAGGAGCTGCCGCAGGCTGCGATCTTTTGATCTTGTTTTTAAGCAAAGTCAAAAGATCGCAGCCTGCGGCAGCTCCTACAGGGGATTTGTTGTGTTTTTGGATAAAAAAGGGAGGCCACCCGGGCCTCCCTCTTTCATCGCGACTTGCCGTTACAAACTGGCAATCCGCGCATGCTGCTCGGCCAGTTTGCCCAGGGCCTGTTCGGCCTCGGCCAGTTTGGCGCGTTCTTTCTCGATGACTTCGGCTGGCGCCTTGTCAACGAAACCGGCGTTGGACAGCTTGCCGCCGACACGTTGCACTTCACCTTGCAGACGCTGGATTTCCTTGTCCAGACGCGCCAGTTCCGCACCTTTGTCGATCAAGCCGGCCATTGGCACCAGCACTTCCATCTCGCCGACCAGAGCGGTAGCGGACAGCGGTGCTTCTTCGCCAGCAGCCAGCACGGTGATCGATTCGAGGCGGGCCAGCTTCTTCAGCAGGGCTTCGTTCTCGGTCAGGCGACGCTGATCCTCGGCGCTGACGTTCTTCAGGAACAGCGGCAGCGGTTTGCCCGGGCCGATGTTCATTTCGCCACGGATGTTGCGAGTGCCGAGCATCAGGCCCTTGAGCCATTCGATGTCATCTTCGGCGGCCTGATCGATGCGTGTTTCGTTGGCCACCGGCCAAGGTTGCAGCATGATCGTCTTGCCATCGATGCCCGCCAGCGGCGCGATGCGCTGCCAGATTTCTTCGGTGATGAACGGCATGAACGGGTGCGCCAGGCGCAGGGCGACTTCCAGTACGCGAACCAGGGTGCGACGGGTGCCGCGCTGGCGTTCGACCGGTGCGTTTTCGTCCCACAGTACAGGTTTGGACAGTTCCAGGTACCAGTCGCAATACTGGTTCCAGATGAACTCGTACAAGGCTTGCGCGGCCAGGTCGAAACGGAACTGGTCAAGCTGGCGGGTCACTTCGGCTTCGGTGCGTTGCAGCTGCGAAATGATCCAGCGGTCAGCCAGGGACAGCTCAAAGGCTTCGCCGTTCTGGCCGCAGTCTTCGCCCTTGTCCAGCACGTAGCGCGCCGCGTTCCAGATCTTGTTGCAGAAGTTGCGATAGCCTTCGACGCGACCCATGTCGAACTTGATGTCACGACCGGTGGACGCCAGCGAGCAGAAGGTGAAGCGCAGGGCGTCGGTGCCGTAGCTGGCGATGCCTTCGGCGAACTCGTCGCGGGTCTGCTTCTCGATCTTCTTCGCCAGTTTCGGCTGCATCATGCCGGAGGTGCGTTTCTGCACCAGTTCTTCCAGCTCGATGCCGTCGATGATGTCCAGCGGGTCAAGGACGTTGCCCTTTGACTTGGACATTTTCTGGCCTTGGCCGTCACGCACCAGGCCGTGAACGTACACCGTCTTGAACGGTACCTGCGGCGTGCCGTCTTCGTTTTTCACCAAATGCATGGTGAGCATGATCATCCGGGCAACCCAGAAGAAAATGATGTCGAAGCCGGTCACCAGGACGTCGGTGGAGTGGAATTTCTTCAGGAATTCGGTTTTTTCCGGCCAGCCGAGGGTGGAGAACGTCCATAGGCCCGAGCTGAACCAGGTGTCGAGAACGTCATTGTCCTGCTGCAGAGCAACGTCCGGGCCGATGTTGTGCTTGGCCCGAACTTCGGCTTCGTCGCGACCGACGTAGACCTTGCCCGACTCGTCGTACCAGGCCGGAATCCGGTGGCCCCACCACAGCTGGCGGCTGATGCACCAGTCCTGGATGTCGCGCATCCACGAGAAGTACATGTTTTCGTACTGTTTCGGCACGAATTGGATACGGCCGTCTTCAACGGCGGCAATCGCAGGTTCGGCCAAAGGCTTGGTGGACACGTACCACTGGTCGGTCAGCCATGGCTCGATGACGGTGCCGGAGCGGTCGCCTTTCGGCACTTTCAGGGCGTGATCGTCAACGCTGACCAGCAGACCGGCAGCGTCAAACGCGGCGACGATCTGCTTGCGCGCTTCGAAGCGGTCGAGACCGGCATATTCGGCCGGGATCTTGCCGTCGATGGTTTCGTTCAGCGTGCCGTCAAGGTTGAACACTTGGCAGGCCGGCAGGACCGCTGCGTTCTTGTCGAAGATGTTCAGCAGCGGCAGGTTGTGACGCTTGCCGACTTCGTAGTCGTTGAAGTCGTGGGCCGGGGTGATTTTCACGCAGCCGGTGCCGAATTCAGGGTCGCAGTAATCGTCGGCGATGATCGGGATACGGCGGCCAACCAGTGGCAGCTCGACAAATTTGCCGATCAGGGCTTTGTAGCGTTCATCGTTCGGGTTAACGGCCACGGCGGAGTCGCCGAGCATGGTTTCCGGGCGAGTGGTCGCGACGATCAGGAAATCGTTGCCTTCAGCGGTCTTGGCGCCGTCGGCCAGCGGGTATTTCAGGTTCCACAGGAAACCTTTCTCGTCGTGGTTCTCCACTTCGAGGTCGGAAATCGCCGTGTGCAGCTTGGTGTCCCAGTTGACCAGGCGCTTGCCGCGGTAGATCAGGCCGTCTTCGTGCAGGCGTACGAAAGCTTCTTTAACGGCTTCCGAGAGTCCGTCGTCCATGGTGAAGCGCTCGCGGCTCCAGTCAACCGACGAGCCGAGGCGACGGATCTGACGGCTGATGTTGCCACCGGACTCATCTTTCCACTCCCAGACTTTCTCGAGGAATTTCTCGCGGCCCAAGTCATGGCGGCTCTGGCCCTTGGCTTCGAGCTGACGCTCTACCAGCATCTGCGTGGCGATACCGGCGTGGTCGGTGCCCGGCTGCCACAGGGTGTTGCGACCCTGCATGCGGCGGAAACGGATCAGGGCGTCCATGATCGCGTTGTTGAAGCCGTGACCCATGTGCAGGCTGCCGGTGACGTTCGGCGGCGGGATCATGATGGTGTAGGACTCGCCCGCGCCTTGCGGGGCGAAGTAATTCTCTGACTCCCAGGTGTTGTACCAGGAAGTTTCAATGGCGTGCGGCTGGTAGGTCTTATCCATGCGCGGCGGGACCCTATTGGCATTTATTCAGGAAAAGCCGGGAAGTATAGCGGGGATGAGCCGATGCGCGTAGAGCGAGGTGACAATGGGTGGGGGAAAGTTGTGGTTTTTCGGGGGGTGTTTTGTCAGTGAGGGCGCCATCGCGGGCAAGCCCGCTCCCACAGGGATATGTGTCGTACCAGCATTTTGTGAACGACACTCAACCTGTGGGAGCGAGCCTGCTCGCGATGGCGGTCTGTCAGGCGACCTGATTCAAATCGTTATGCCGCGTTTCCTTCAGGCACAGCACCGCAATCAAACTCAGCACCGCCGCCCCGGACACATAACCGCCGACGTAACTCAACCCGCCCATCGCCACCAGTTTCTGAGCGAAGAACGGCGCTGCGGACGCACCGACGATACCGCCCAGGTTGTAGGCCGCCGAAGCGCCGGTGTAGCGCACGTGAGTGGGGAACAGCTCCGGCAACAGCGCACCCATCGGCGCAAACGTCACGCCCATCAGAAACAGCTCGATGCACAGGAACAGCGCCACGCCCCAGGTCGAACCTTGGGTCAGCAGCGGTTCCATGAGGAACCCTGACAGGATCGCCAGCACACCACCGATGATCAGTACCGGTTTGCGCCCGTAACGGTCGCTGGCCCAGGCCGACAGCGGGGTGGCGGCAGCCATGAACAGCACCGCGAAGCACAGCAGGCCGAGGAAGGTTTCGCGGCTGTAGCCGAGCGTTGCCACACCGTAACTCAGGGAAAACACGGTGGAGATGTAAAACAGCGCGTAGCACACGACCATCGCGCCAGCGCCCAGCAATACGGGCGCCCAGTATTGGCCGAACAGCTCGAACAGGGGGATCTTCACCCGTTCCTGGCGTGCCATGGCATTGGCGAACACGGGGGTCTCATGCAGCTTGAGGCGCACGTACAGGCCGACCATCACCAGTGCGGCGCTGAGCAGGAACGGAATACGCCAGCCCCATGAGCGGAACTGTTCATCATCCAGCACCACGGCCAGGGTCAGGAACAGGCCGTTGGCCGCCAGAAAGCCGATGGATGGACCCAGTTGCGGGAACATGCCGAACCACGCGCGCTTGCCTTTGGGTGCGTTCTCCGTGGCCAACAACGCCGCACCACCCCATTCGCCGCCCAGCCCCAAGCCCTGGCCGAAGCGCAGGACACACAGCAGGACCGGTGCCCAGGCGCCAATGCTGTCGTAACCTGGCAGAACGCCGATCAGGGTGGTGCACACGCCCATCAGCAGCAGCGAGGCGACCAGGGTACTCTTGCGGCCGATACGGTCGCCGAAGTGACCGAAAAGGGCCGAACCCAAGGGGCGCGCAAGGAAGGCGATGCCGAACGTGAGAAACGCCGAAAGCATCTGGGCGGTGCCGGATGTCTGCGGAAAGAACACCGGACCGATCACCAGCGCGGCGGCGGTGGCATAGACGTAGAAGTCGTAGAACTCGATGGCGGTACCGATGAAACTCGCGGTGGCCACGCGGGTGGCGGAGTTCGTCGGTTGTGCAGGTGTGGAGTCGCTGTAAGTCGTGCTGGTCGTCATGCGGTTATCCCTGACAGTCATGTGCTCCAGTGGAGCGAATTATTATGGTCGAGAACCCAGGGATGTGGGTGGAGGCACGGTCGCTGTTCAAGGTAGGAACAGTCGTCGGTTTGTTGCGGGCTTTGCGGGTGGACAGGCCGGAAGTTGTGAAGTGCGGGGTAAGCACGGGGCCGGCGAGGCTTGGGTAAGCGGTTCGATTATAGGAAGGTGGCTAACGATCGAACAAGAGGGCTTGCGAGGACATTGTGGCGAGTTTTAGATAACAACAGGCATCGCACTTGTCTGCCAGATCAGCACCCGCGTGACACGGTTGTCCTCGGTCTCGAGAATTTCCAGGCGGTAGCGGCCGATCTTCAGGCACACCGCGCTTTCGGGAATGGTTTCCAGGGCCTCGGTGACCAAGCCGTTCAGGGTTTTCGGGCCATCGCTGGGCAGGTGCCAGCCGAGGCTCTTGTTCAGCTCGCGAATGGAGGCGGCACCGTCGATCACCAGGCGTCCGTCCGCTTGCGGATGAATGTGCGGATTGTCCACGCTGTGTTGGCTTTCGAACTCGCCGACGATTTCTTCGAGAATGTCTTCCAGGGTGACGATGCCCAGCACTTCGCCGTATTCGTCGACCACCATGCCCAGGCGCCGCTGCTGCTTGTGGAAGTTGAGCAGCTGCAACTGCAACGGGGTACTTTCCGGCACGAAGTACGGCTCATGGCTGGCCGCCAGCAACGCTTCCCTGGTCAGGATCGCATCGGGCAGCAAGTGGAGGATGTGTCGGGTGTTGAGGACGGCTTCGACCTGGTTGATATCACTGTGGAACACCGGCAGGCGCGTGCGCTTGTTGTGGCGCAATTGTTCGATGATTTCTTCGATGGAGTCATCGAGATTGATGCCGTCCACGTCGCTGCGCGGTACCAGGATGTCATTGACGGTGATGTTGTCCAGCGCGTGGATGCCTGGCAGCGGGTGAGGGCGGCTTACGGTTTCGGAGGGCGCATGCCGCTCCGTCAGCGCTTCGTCCTCACTTTGTTGCACCACTTTGGTTTTACGGGCGAATGGTCGCGTCAGCAACTGACTGATGCTATTGAGCAGCCATGCCGCGGGATAGATGATTTTCAGCGGCACCCGCAGCAGATTGTTGCCCTGGGCCAGGATCGCATCCGGATAGCGGGTGGCGAGGGCGCGTGGCAAGTAGTCGGAAAACACCAGCAACATGGCACCCGTCCCGAGGCAGGCGACCCACGGGCCGTTCTCGGCCCAGGTGAAAATGGCCAGCAAGGTGCTGATGACTACCACCAGTGCACGGCACAGGGTGTTGCAAAAAATCAGGCTGGCCAGGGGGAAGCTGAGTTTCGCCACCGGTTTGTCGCTGGAACGCGTTGCGGTGCGCTGGGCCAGCAAATGCTGGTGCGCCGCTTCGATGGCGGTAAACAGCCCCGACCATAAAATCAGCAGGGTCACTACCGCGAGCATCGGCCCTATGGGCAAGTCGTCCATTAATGCCGCCCGTCAGATATGCAGGATGTATTCACGAACCAGCTTGCTGCCGAAATACGCCAGCATCAGCAGGCAAAAACCGGCCAGGGTCCAGCGTATCGCTTTGTGCCCGCGCCAGCCGAGGCGATTGCGTCCCCACAGCAGCACGCTGAAGACGACCCAGGCCAGGCAGGCCAGCAGGGTTTTGTGCACCAGATGCTGGGCGAACAGGTTCTCGACGAACAGCCAGCCGGAAATCAGCGACAGCGACAACAGCGTCCAGCCGGCCCAGAGGAAACCGAACAGCAGGCTTTCCATGGTTTGCAGTGGCGGGAAGTTCTTGATCAGTCCGGAGGGATGCTTGTGCTTGAGCTGGTGGTCTTGAACCAGCAGCAGCAAGGACTGGAACACCGCGATGGTGAACATGCCGTAGGCCAGAATCGAAAGCAGGATGTGGGCGAGGATGCCAGGCTCTTCATCGATGACCTGCACCGTACCGGCCGGCGCGAAATGCGCCAGTGACACGGTCAAGGCCCCAAGCGGGAACAGCAGGATCAGCAGGTTCTCTACCGGAATCCGCGAGCAGGCCAGCAGGGTCAGTGCGATGACCGCCACGGCAATCAGGCTGGCGGCGCTGAAGAAGTCCAGGGCCAGGCCGCCCGGGGTCAGCAGGTGGGTGAGCAGGCTGGCGCTATGGGCCAATACGGCGAGCACGCCGAGCATGACCAGCAGGCGTTTGTTGGCCTTGGCGCCGGAAGCCAGGCGAGTGCCCTGGTAAATGGTCGCAGCGGCATACAAGCAGGCGGCGGCGAGGGTAGTTAGCAAGCTGGGTGACAAGGGGAGCATAAATCCTGTTAGGCAAGCCCGAAAGTCGCTGAGTTTGGCATAGAACCCCCGCCGCACGAAAGACCGCGCAACCCGACAGCGAGGTGTCCGCCGGCCACAGTCTTCGCTATAATCCGCGACCTGCCCACGCCGCAGGCTCGCCGAGCACACGTTTAGTCCGGTCCGGGCCGCCATTATCCCGGTCTACACAGGGCCTGAAAGGATCGCGCAATGTTTGAAAACTTAACCGACCGTCTCTCGCAGACGCTGCGCCATGTCACCGGCAAGGCCAAGCTGACTGAAGACAACATCAAAGACACCCTGCGTGAAGTGCGCATGGCGTTGCTCGAAGCCGACGTCGCCCTGCCGGTGGTCAAGGACTTCGTCAATTCGGTCAAGGAGCGTGCCGTCGGTACCGAGGTGTCGCGCAGCCTGACGCCGGGCCAGGCCTTCGTGAAGATCGTCCAGGCCGAACTTGAAAGCCTGATGGGCGCGGCCAACGAAGATTTGAACCTGAGCGCCGTGCCGCCAGCGGTCATCCTGATGGCCGGTTTGCAGGGCGCTGGTAAAACCACCACTGCCGGCAAGCTCGCGCGCTTCCTCAAAGAGCGCAAGAAGAAGTCGGTCATGGTGGTGTCCGCCGACGTTTACCGTCCCGCGGCGATCAAGCAGCTGGAAATGCTCGCCGGTGAAGTCGGCGTTACCTTCTTCCCGTCCGACCTGAGCCAGAAGCCGGTCGAGATCGCGCAAGCGGCTATTAAGGAAGCGAAACTCAAATTCATCGACGTGGTCATCGTCGATACCGCTGGTCGTCTGCACATCGATGAAGAGATGATGGGCGAGATCAAGGCCCTGCACGCCGCGATCAACCCGGTCGAAACCCTGTTCGTGGTCGACGCCATGACCGGCCAGGATGCCGCCAACACGGCCAAGGCCTTCGGCGATGCATTGCCGCTGACCGGTGTGATCCTGACCAAGGTCGACGGCGACGCCCGTGGCGGTGCCGCTCTGTCGGTGCGTGCGATCACCGGCAAGCCGATCAAGTTCATCGGTATGGGCGAGAAGAGCGAAGCGCTCGATCCGTTCCATCCTGAGCGTATCGCCTCGCGCATCCTCGGCATGGGTGACGTGCTCAGCCTGATCGAGCAGGCGGAAGCGACGCTCGACAAGGACAAAGCCGACAAGCTTGCTAAAAAGTTGAAGAAGGGTAAGGGCTTCGATCTCGAAGACTTTCGCGATCAGCTGCAACAAATGAAGAACATGGGCGGCCTCGGTGGCCTGATGGACAAGCTGCCGAACATGGGCGGCGTGAACCTGGCGCAAATGGGCAACGCCCAGGGCGCGGCAGAAAAGCAATTCAAGCAGATGGAAGCCATCATCAACTCCATGACCCCGGCCGAGCGCCGCGACCCTGAGATGATCAGCGGTTCGCGCAAGCGTCGGATCGCCATGGGTTCTGGCACTCAGGTGCAGGACATCGGCCGCTTGATCAAGCAGCACAAGCAGATGCAGAAGATGATGAAGAAGTTCTCCGCGAAAGGCGGAATGGCCAAGATGATGCGCGGCATGGGCGGAATGTTGCCCGGCGGCGGCATGCCGAAAATGTAAAGAATCCGCGCCGGCCATCAGGTCGGCGCTGCCCCACACGGACGTGGGATACACAGCAAACCCGCACTTGGCGGGAGCTGACCGGCCGTTTTCAACGACGGCTCTATAGCAAATCTGCATGGCGGCCGATAGACCGCCGGAAAAAGTCATTTGCAAAAGTCCGGATATTCCTTAGAATATGCGGCCTTTCGGGCACCCATGCCCGCTGTGCCTTTAGATTTGCAGCACCGACTACAGGAACGATGTTCACATGCTAACAATCCGTCTTGCCCTTGGCGGCTCCAAAAAGCGCCCGTTTTACCACTTGACCGTAACCGACAGCCGCAACCCGCGCGACGGTTCGCACAAGGAACAGGTTGGCTACTTCAACCCTGTTGCTCGTGGTCAGGAAGTTCGTCTGTCCGTGAACCAAGAGCGCGTAGCCTACTGGCTGAGCGTTGGTGCACAACCTTCTGAGCGCGTTGCTCAGTTGTTGAAGGAAACTGCTAAGGCTGCGGCCTGAGCAATATGAACGCGACGCCAGCCATTGCTGATGATTTGATCGTTATCGGCAAGATTTATTCTGTTCACGGCGTTCGCGGCGAAGTGAAGGTGTACTCCTTTACTGATCCGATTAAAAACCTGCTGGACTACAAAACCTGGACGCTCAAGCGTGACGGCAATGTAAAGCAGGTAGAGCTGGTCAGCGGACGCGGGAACGACAAGTTCCTGGTCGCAAAGCTCAAGGGTCTCGATGATCGCGAAGAAGCTCGTCTTCTGGCCGGTTATGAGATCTGCGTGCCGCGCAACCTGTTCCCTGAACTCATCGACGGCGAGTACTACTGGTACCAGCTGGAAGGTCTCAAGGTCATCGACACTCTCGGACAACTGTTCGGGAAAATCGATCACCTGCTGGAGACCGGCTCGAACGATGTCATGGTGGTCAAGCCTTGCGCTGGCAGCCTGGATGATCGCGAACGCCTGTTGCCCTATACGGAGCAATGCGTGTTGGCCGTCGATCTGGCCGCGGGCGAGATGAAGGTGGATTGGGACGCGGATTTCTAACGTGGCTAACTTGCGCGTAGAAGTGATCAGTCTGTTTCCCGAGATGTTTTCCGCCATCAGCGAGTACGGCATCACCAGTCGGGCGGTGAAACAGGGGCTCTTGCAGCTCACCTGTTGGAATCCGCGAGACTACACGACGGATCGACATCACACTGTGGACGATCGCCCGTTTGGCGGTGGTCCGGGCATGGTGATGAAGATCAAGCCCCTGGAAGATGCTCTGGTTCAGGCCAAGGCAGCAGCCGGGGAGGCGGCGAAGGTGATTTACCTGTCCCCCCAAGGCCGTCAACTGACTCAGTCGGCGGTACGCGAGTTGGCGAATCTGGATGCATTGATCCTGATTGCCGGCCGCTATGAAGGCATTGACGAGCGTTTTATTGATGCTCATGTCGATGAAGAGTGGTCGATTGGCGACTATGTACTGTCTGGCGGCGAGCTGCCGGCGATGGTCCTGATCGATGCGGTTACACGACTGCTGCCTGGAGCTTTAGGGCATGCGGACTCCGCCGAGGAAGATTCCTTTACGGATGGTTTGCTGGATTGCCCGCACTACACCCGACCGGAGGTGTATGCGGATCAGCGTGTTCCCGACGTATTGCTAAGTGGCAATCACGCGCACATCCGGCGTTGGCGTTTACAGCAGTCCCTTGGTCGGACCTTTGAACGACGCGCCGATCTTCTGGAAAGCCGCTCGCTTTCTGGAGAAGAGAAGAAGCTGCTCGAGGAATACATCCGCGAGCGGGACGATAGTTAACAACGTATCGATGGTAGATCCGACGATTTACCTTAGGAGCACAGCATGACTAACAAAATCATCCTTGCACTCGAAGCAGAGCAGATGACCAAAGAGATCCCTACCTTTGCCCCGGGCGACACCATTGTCGTTCAGGTGAAAGTGAAGGAAGGCGACCGTTCGCGTCTGCAAGCGTTCGAAGGTGTTGTTATCGCCAAGCGTAACCGCGGCGTAAACAGTGCATTCACCGTTCGTAAAATCTCCAACGGTGTTGGCGTAGAGCGTACTTTCCAGACCTACTCCCCGCAAATCGACAGCATGGCTGTCAAGCGTCGCGGTGACGTGCGTAAAGCCAAGCTGTACTACCTGCGCGACCTGTCGGGTAAAGCAGCTCGCATCAAGGAAAAACTGGCTTAAGTCCAGCTTCCGATGCAAAAAAAAGCAGCCTGCGGGCTGCTTTTTTGTTGTCTGCGATTTATCTTCCCTGGCCGTATTGCCGGTTTTGCCTGAGCCTTTATGCCTGCCATTGATCATCCCCTGATTGACCAGTTTCTCGACGCTCTTTGGCTGGAGAAAGGTCTCTCCGATAACACTCGAGACGCCTATCGTAGTGACCTGGCGTTGTTCAACGGCTGGTTACAGGACAATGGACTGGAGCTGGTCAATGCCGGGCGAGAGTTGATTCTCGACCACCTGGCCTGGCGCCTGGAGCAAAACTACAAGCCTCGTTCCACTGCTCGATTTCTCTCCGGTGTACGTGGCTTCTATCGCTATTTGCTACGGGAAAAGATGATCGCCGTCGATCCAACGTTACGGATTGATATGCCGCAGCTCGGCAGGCCACTGCCGAAATCCTTGTCGGAGGCCGACGTCGAGGCGCTACTGGCGGCACCGGACTTGAGTGAGGCAATCGGTCAGCGCGACCGGGCCATGCTTGAAGTGCTGTACGCCTGTGGCTTGCGGGTGACCGAGCTGATCAGCCTCACCCTGGAACAGGTCAATTTGCGCCAGGGCGTGTTGCGAGTGATGGGCAAGGGCAGCAAGGAGCGATTGGTGCCAATGGGCGAGGAGGCGATTGTCTGGGTCGAGCGCTACATGCGTGATGCTCGCGGCGAACTGCTTGGCGGGCGTCCCAGCGATGTGTTGTTTCCCAGTCAGCGTGGCGAGCAGATGACCCGCCAGACCTTCTGGCACCGGATCAAGCATCAGGCCAGGGTGGCCGGGATAGGCAAGTCACTGTCACCACACACCTTGCGCCATGCCTTCGCCACACACCTGCTCAACCACGGCGCAGACCTGCGGGTGGTGCAGATGCTGCTGGGGCACAGCGATTTGTCGACGACACAGATCTACACCCATGTTGCCCGAGCGCGATTGCAGGACCTGCACGCCAAACACCACCCCAGAGGCTGAACAAAATCCCTGTAGGAGTGAGCCTGCTCGCGATGGCGGTCTGTCAGTCACCGCTGTGTTGTCAGGACTACCGCTATCGCGAGCAGGCTCACTCCTACAGGTTCTTCGGTGCTCTCAAAATCTCTTGCGACAGGCGCATTCGGCCATGCGGGCCTTATGTGATAGGCTGAGCCGGTTTGCACGATGGGCGGTTATGACCCGGTGTTTCGGCACGGGCGTTCTGATCGTCCCATATGTTCGCCTTCAGGAGTTCTCATGCGTCTGACCCAGATTTTCGCCGCCGCAGCCATTGCGTTGGTCAGCACCTTTGCCGTCGCCGATGACGCGGCCGACAAAGCCATTCGTAAAAGCCTGGAAAACCTCCAGCTCGAAGTGCCAGTGGAAAGCATCACCGCCAGCCCGTTGCCAGGCCTGTACGAAGTCAAGCTCAAAGGCAGCCGCGTGCTGTATGCCAGTGCCGACGGCCAGTACGTAGTTCAGGGCTACCTGTTCGATCTCAAGGACGGCAAGCCGGTCAACCTGACCGAGAAAACCGAGCGCCAGGGGATCTCCAAGCTGATCAACGACATCCCGGTTGCCGAAACCGTTGTCTACCCGGCCATTGGCGAAACCAAGTCGCACATCACCGTATTCACCGACACCACCTGCCCGTACTGCCACAAACTGCATGCCGAAGTGCCTGAGCTGAACAAGCGCGGCATCGAAGTGCGTTACGTCGCGTTCCCGCGCCAGGGCCTGGGCTCGCCGGGTGACGAACAGCTGCAAGCGGTGTGGTGCTCGAAGGACAAGAAGGCGGCCATGGATAAAATGGTCGACGGCAAGGAAATCAAGGCCGCCAAGTGCGATAACCCGGTTTCCAAACAGTTCGCACTCGGCCAGTCGATCGGCGTGAACGGTACACCGGCCATCGTTTTGGCCGACGGTCAGGTCATTCCGGGCTACCAGCCTGCGCCACAAGTCGCCAAACTGGCGCTGGGCGCGAAGTAAATTCGTATCGTCACGGCAAGCCTTGACGATCATGGTCCGGTAGCGACATTCGCCGGGCCATCAATAGAGAGCCGCGAGTCTGCGGTTGTTTTCACGGCCGGCCTCGAGTCGGCCGTTTTATGGGGAGTTCACAGTGAAACCGGTCAAAGTAGGCATCTGTGGGTTAGGAACCGTCGGTGGCGGTACCTTCAACGTACTTCAGCGCAACGCCGAGGAAATTGCTCGTCGTGCCGGGCGTGGGATCGAAGTGGCACAAATTGCCATGCGCACGCCAAAGCCTCAGTTCCAAACGACCGGTATTGCGATTACCAACGATGTCTTCGAAGTGGCCACGAACCCTGAGATCGACATCGTTATAGAGCTGATGGGCGGCTACACCGTTGCCCGCGAGCTGGTACTCAAGGCCATCGAGAATGGCAAGCATGTGGTCACCGCGAACAAGGCACTTATCGCCGTTCACGGTAATGAAATTTTCGCCAAGGCCCGCGAGAAGGGCGTGATCGTTGCGTTCGAAGCGGCGGTAGCCGGTGGTATTCCAGTGATCAAGGCGATCCGCGAAGGCCTGTCGGCCAACCGCATCAACTGGGTGGCCGGTATCATCAACGGCACCGGCAACTTCATCCTGACGGAAATGCGCGAGAAGGGTCGCACCTTCGAAGACGTATTGGCCGAAGCCCAGGCACTGGGTTACGCCGAAGCCGATCCGACCTTCGACGTCGAGGGTATCGACGCCGCTCACAAGCTGACGATCCTGGCGTCCATCGCGTTCGGTATCCCGCTGCAATTCGACAAGGCCTACACCGAAGGCATCACCAAACTGACCACCGCCGACGTCAACTACGCCGAAGCGCTGGGCTACCGTATCAAGCACCTGGGCGTGGCGCGCAGCACCGCGGCGGGTATCGAACTGCGCGTGCACCCGACGCTGATCCCGGCCGATCGCCTGATCGCCAACGTCAACGGCGTGATGAACGCGGTGATGGTCAACGGCGATGCTGCCGGTTCGACCCTGTTCTACGGCGCTGGCGCCGGCATGGAACCGACCGCTTCGTCGGTGATCGCCGACCTGGTGGACGTGGTCCGCGCCATGACTTCCGACCCGGAAAACCGCGTGCCGCACCTGGCGTTCCAGCCGGATTCGCTGTCGGCTCATCCGATCCTGCCAATCGAAGCCTGTGAAAGCGCCTACTACCTGCGTATTCAGGCCAAGGACCATCCGGGCGTATTGGCTCAGGTCGCGAGCATCCTCTCGGAGCGCGGCATCAACATCGAGTCGATCATGCAGAAGGAAGCCGAGGAGCACGACGGCCTGGTGCCGATGATCCTGCTGACCCACCGCGTGCTGGAACAGCACATCAACGACGCCATCGCTGCTTTGGAAGCCTTGGCGGGTGTGGTCGGTCCGGTTGTACGGATCCGTGTCGAGCACCTGAACTAAGCCGATATCGTTGACCGGGCTCGCTTGCGGGCCCGGCACTACGAACACTGTCCATTGGAGTCAGTCATGCGTTACATCAGTACCCGCGGCCAGGCACCGGCCCTGAATTTCGAAGACGTCCTGCTGGCAGGTCTTGCCACCGACGGCGGTCTGTACGTCCCGGAAAACCTGCCACGTTTCACCCAGGAAGAAATCGCTTCCTGGGCCGGCCTGCCGTATCACGAACTGGCTTTTCGGGTCATGCGCCCGTTCGTCACCGGCAGCATCCCGGACGCCGATTTCAAAAAAATTCTTGAAGAAACCTACGGCGTATTCGCCCACAGCGCCGTTGCGCCGCTGCGTCAGCTGAACGGCAACGAATGGGTGCTGGAGCTGTTCCACGGCCCGACCCTGGCGTTCAAGGACTTCGCCCTGCAATTGCTCGGTCGCCTGCTCGACTACGTGCTGGAAAAGCGCGGCGAGCGCGTGGTGATCGTCGGTGCCACCTCCGGTGACACCGGCTCGGCCGCCATCGAAGGCTGCAAGCACTGCGAAAACGTCGACATCTTCATCCTGCACCCGCACAACCGCGTGTCCGAAGTGCAGCGTCGGCAGATGACCACCATTTTTGGTGAGAACATCCACAACATCGCCATCGAAGGCAACTTCGATGACTGCCAGGAAATGGTCAAGGCGAGCTTCGCCGACCAGGGTTTCCTCAAGGGCACTCGCCTGGTGGCCGTGAACTCGATCAACTGGGCGCGGATCATGGCCCAGATCGTTTACTACTTCCACGCGGCCCTGCAGCTGGGCGGCCCGGCGCGTTCGGTGGCGTTCTCGGTGCCGACCGGCAACTTCGGCGACATCTTCGCCGGTTACCTGGCGCGCAACATGGGCCTGCCGATCAACCAATTGATCGTCGCCACCAACCGCAACGACATCCTGCACCGCTTCATGAGCGGCAACCAGTACGTCAAGGAAACCCTGCACGCCACGCTGTCGCCGTCCATGGACATCATGGTGTCGTCGAACTTCGAACGCCTGCTGTTCGACCTGCATGGTCGCAACGGCGCGGCCATCGCCGGGCTGATGGATTCGTTCAAGCAGGGCGGCGGTTTCAGTGTCGAGCAAGAGCGTTGGACCGAAGCTCGCAAGTTGTTCGACTCGCTGGCCGTGGATGACGCGCAAACCTGCGAAACCATCGCTGAAGTCTACGAGCAGACTGGTGAAGTGCTGGATCCGCACACTGCCATCGGCGTGAAAGCTGCGCGGGAATGCCGTCGCAGCCTGGACACTCCAATGGTGATCCTGGGCACCGCCCACCCGGTCAAATTCCCGGACGCCGTGGAAAAAGCCGGCGTAGGAAAAGCGCTCGAACTGCCTGCACATCTTTCTGATTTGTTTGAACGAGACGAACGTTGCACCGTATTGCCAAATGACTTGAAGGCCGTGCAGGCCTTTGTCAGTCAGCATGGCAACCGCGGCAAGCCGCTGTAACCGGTCAGCGCTGTAACATTTTGAAGCCCGTCTCCTGACGGGCTTTTTCATTTCTGCATGCACACTTGTCGTGTTATCGCCGCGAAGGGACAGGCGAATGGATCACCAAGGACGTGGGAATGCTGTTTACAAGTGTGTTCAAGCCAGTCGCACGCTGGCTGTTTTTATTCGGCATGCTGGGAATCGCCGAATGGGGAGGGGCGAACCCTGCATCGATTCCGGAACGCGGGATGTCTGCCCCCCACTCAAAGGTCGTGCTGAATGACCAGGAGTTGCAATGGATGGCCAGCCATCCACGGGTCGTGGTCACGGCACTGGAATATCCGTTGTACCTGTTCAAGGATGAACATGGCCAATGGACGGGCTTGAACAGTGATCTGCTCAAGCGCATCAGTGACATGACGGGGTTGCAGTTCGTTTACGAACAGTCTTTTTCCACCGATCAGATGCTGGCCCATCTGGAAAGCGGCGCGGCGGATTTGAGTACGACCCTGGCGATGAATGACGAACGCAAGGTATTTCTCGATTTCAGCCATGCGTTCGGCGGTGCCGGATGGGTCTTTGTCGGGCAGGCTGGGGCGCCGCCGGTGCAGTCGCTGGAGGATATGGCGACGGGGGTACTGGTGCTGCCGACCCGGCATGCACTGGAAGCGGTGATCCGTCGTGATTATCCGTCCATCGAATTGCGTTCGGTTAAAACCTACGCCGAAGCCCGTGCCTGGGTTGAAAGCGACGAAGCCTACGTCACCATCGAAAACGAAATCGGCGCCCAGCATTTTCCGTCGGGTCGGCTGCAGATCGGGGCTGTGGTGCCGGGCAAATGGGATGCGGATTATCTGACGTTGCGCAAAGGTCAGCCGCAGTTGCTGAGTATCCTCAACAAGGCGCTTGAGGCGTTTCCTGCGCAGGAGCTGCGCGACCTTCGCCTGAAGTGGTTCGGCGGCGCTACCGTGCCACAGCCGCCTGGTCTCTGGCAGCGGATTGACCAGTGGGTCTGCTGGGGTATGTTTGTGCTCAGCCTGTTCGGGCTGTTGTCCCTGCTCTGGAATCGGCGGTTGGCGGTGGTGGTCAGGCAACGGGTCGAGGCCCAAAGGAGTCTGCGCGATCAGCTCGCCTTCCAGCATGCCCTGATGGATGCCATGCCTGACCCGATGTTTGTCCGTGATCTGCAAGGGCGCTTGATCATGTGCAACAAAAGTTATGAGGACGCCTTGTCGACACGTTTTGACCGGATGCAGGGGCGGCAGTTGATCGAGGTCGATGTCATGCCCAGACAAACCGCTGAACTGTTGCATGCCGAGTTTCTGGCGCAGTTGAGTACGCGCAGGACGCGCTTTTTCGAGCGTCAATTGATGTTCAAGGAAGGCGTCAGGGATATCTACCAGTGGACGGTGCCGTTTTACACGGCAGATGGCCAGCTACGAGGATTGTTGGGGGGCTGGGCCGACATCGCCCGACGTACCCGACAGACGTGATGGTTACGTTTTTTCTCTGTCATGTTCGCCGTGCATGCTCTCTTGACTGGGCTGCAGGTTCGCTTGCGGTCAGTATCCAGAACTTTCTTCTCGGGCCAGCGGTCATCTTTTTCAGGCATGCCCCAGGCACGTTGTTTCGGACTATTGAGTGGTGATCGGGATGGAAAGTATCAGTCTGTTGCTCGGTGAGGCGCTGAGCCCGTATCAGGTCACGTTGACCCCATCAGGCATTCGTGGCGAATGCCGGATAACCTTGAAGAATGCTATCGGCGCGACCGTGGTCGAGCGCGCGTTCAATCAGGTCCAGTTGAATGACAAACGGCTGCTGACGGATGTGGTCGACGGTTTGCATCGCGACGTGCTGATCGCTGAAGGGCGCCTTGAGCCTTGTGTCATCGCGGCATTGCGTAATGCGGCGCAGGACAAGCTTCTGGCCAGCCGCAATTGAACGGATATTTGTGGGAACCTTCCCGCGCCCAGGTCAGTCAGACTTTGTAACAGCAGGATCAAGCATTGTGCTCCGGTGCTTGTAGCTTGCTGCTACTGGTCTCCAGGCAGGCCAAGTTTAACCCCGGGTCGTCTCCCCACTTCCCGGGGTTTCTTTTTGCCCGGGATTTGTCATGGCTGCGCCAGATTGTCGAAAAACGCCTTGGTGTCTTTCAAGTAATCGCTGCGACTCTCCGGATCCAGCCAGGCGGCGTAGGCCTCGTCAAGGCGTTCACGGGGAAGGGTGCGCAGCACCTGGTTGATCTCGACAATGGCCTGCCGGCCCTTTGGCGTGTCGGTGCAGCCGATGTAACCGGACAGGTACTTGCCAGTGCCACGGATCGGATAGAACTGCAATTCATCTTCGGCGATACCTTGCAGTGAGGCCTGGTAACGAATTTCCGGGCGATAACCCAACAGCAGGCGCAAGCGTCCCAGGCGCTGCATCTGTAGCAGGCTGCCCAAGGCGTCATTACCGTAATGAGCGGTCAGCGCGTCGGCTGGCGCTTGCTTGAGCAACTCGTCGAGGTATTCGCCATAATTGCGCTCGGCAATAATCCCCAGTTTTTCGCTGCCGCTGGCGAGCAGCGCTGCCAGGTCCACTTCGCCGTCCTTGATAAAGGGTGTCAGCACTTTCTGGTCGACGCGCCGCACGGCCAGGCCATTGCTCATGGCGCGGAAGACCGGGATGGAAAAGGCGATCCACTTTTCCCGTTCCTTGCTCCAGTTCAGCGCCGCGTCGCAGACGAGGGACGGCTCGTGGAGCATTTGCAATCCACGCGCGCGATTGACCCTCATCACGATGTGCTGGTACTGCGGCATGCCGGCAATCAACAGTGGAAGCAGTTGATCGATAACGCCCTGGCCTTTTTTCGGGCCGTCGAAGATCGTCAGCGGCGGCAGGTCGCGTTTGAGCCAGATCAGGGTTTCCCTGGTTTGCGCCAGAGCTGATGGGACCGTTTCAAGGAGCAAGAGCAAAATCGCCAGCATGCGCAGCAGCTGCCCGCCGCGCGACGGGCAGCATCGAGGCAGGCGCCTCGGTTCAGATGGCTCCGTCTTTGCGCAACTGTGCGATCTGCGTCGCGTCATAGCCAAGTTCCTGGAGTACCTGTGCGTTGTGCTCACCCAGTTGTGGCCCGACCCATTCACATTCCCCAGGTGTCTCTGAGAGTTTCGGCACAATGCCCGGCATCTTGAAGTCTTTGCCGTCCGGCAGCTTGGCCTGCAGGAACATTTCCCGCGCCAGGTACTGAGGGTCATTGAACATGTCTTCGGCGCTGAAGATCCGGCTGGCCGGCACCTCGGCCTGATTGAGCCGCGCCAGCACCGTGTCCAGCGGCAACGAGTTGACCCAGCGATCGATGACGCCATAAATCTCGTCGCGTCGGGCATCGCGGCCATCGTTGCTGGCAAGCAGAGGATCGTTGGCCAGGTCTTCCCGGTCAATGATCAGCATGAAGCGTTTGAAAATCGCGTCGCCATTGGCGCCGATCTGCACGTGCTTGCCATCGGCGCTGGTGTGGATCGAGGACGGGGTGATGCCCGGCATGATGTTGCCCGTGCGTTCGCGAATGAAGCCGAACACATCGAACTCCGGGACCATGCTTTCCATCATCGCGAAGATGGCTTCGTACAGCGCCACGTCCACCACTTGCCCCTGGCCACCGTTGACCTCGCGATGACGCAGGGCCATCAGTGCGCCGATCACGCCCCAGAGCGCGGCAATCGAGTCGCCGATGGAAATGCCGGTGCGCACCGGTGGCCGGTCTTCGAAGCCGGTGATGTAGCGCAGGCCCCCCATGGATTCACCAACTGCGCCAAAGCCGGGCTGATCTTTCATCGGGCCGGTCTGGCCGAAACCCGACAGCCGCACCATGACCAGTTTCGGGTTCAAGGTGTGCAGGACGTCCCAGCCCAGGCCGAGTTTCTCCAGGACGCCGGGACGAAAGTTTTCGATCAGAATGTCGGCTTCACCCAGCAGCTGTTTCAGGATCGCCTGACCGTCAGGGTGCTTGAGATTGAGGGTCAGGGACTTTTTATTGCGGGCCTGGACGAACCACCACAACGAAGTGCCTTCATACAACTTGCGCCATTTGCGCAATGGATCACCGCCGTCCGGGGACTCGACCTTGATCACATCGGCACCGAATTCAGCGCAAATGCGCGAAGCAAACGGGCCGGCAATCAAGGTACCCAATTCGATGACTTTCAGACCGGAAAGCGGTTTGGCGGTGAGCGGCATGCGGGATCCTGCAGGACAAGGGATGAGCGATTAGAGCGTTTTAACATAGCCGACTGTCAGGCGCTCCAGCTTGATTGTGTTCAATTCGTGGATTGCCCGTCGCATCGGTTAGACTTGCCGCCTTTCCTCGTATCAAGAAGCCCGTTCATGGCCCAGCCGTCCACGACCTACAAGTTTGAACTGAACCTCACCGACCTTGACCGCAGCGTCTACGAGAGCGTGAAGCAGACCATCGCCCGTCACCCTTCGGAAACCGAAGAGCGCATGACCGTGCGCCTGCTGGCCTACGCCCTCTGGTACAACGAGCAACTGTCTTTTGGCCGTGGTCTGTCGGAAGTGGATGAACCGGCCTTGTGGGAAAAAAGTCTGGATGACCGCGTCCTGCACTGGATCGAAGTCGGCCAGCCCGATGCCGAGCGCCTGACCTGGTGCTCGCGCCGCACCGAGCGCACCAGCCTGCTGGCCTATGGCAGCCTGCGCGTCTGGGAAACCAAAGTGATCCCGGCTATCAAAAATCTGAAAAACGTACATATCGCGGCTGTTCCGCAGGAAGTCCTGGAAACCCTGGCCAAAGACATGCCGCGCGTTATCAAGTGGGACGTGATGATCAGCGAAGGAACGATTTTCGTCACCGACGACCGTGGTCAGCACGAAGTCCAGTTGCAGTGGCTGGCCGGTGAGCGCGGCTGATTATTCGCCATTGCACCGCGTCACCCGGTTTTATCCTACGTATCGAAGAGAAGCATCATTCACCCCATGCGCATCGAACCTCGCTTGCTGCCCGACACCCTGCCATTCCTCGGTGATATTCCGCCGCTGCTGACCCGCCTGTACGCGGCGCGGGGTGTGCAATCCGAGGCAGAACTGGACAAGAGCCTGGCGCGGTTGATTCCGTTCCAGCAGCTCAAGGGCATCGATGCCGCCGTGGATCTGCTGGTGACGGCGCTCGAACAGCGCCAGCGCATTCTTATCGTCGGCGACTTCGATGCCGACGGCGCGACGGCCAGCACTGTGGGTACGCTGGGCCTGCGTTTGCTGGGCGCGGCGCATGTCGATTATCTGGTGCCAAACCGTTTCGACTACGGCTACGGCCTGACACCGGAGATCGTCGCGGTGGCGCTTGAGCGTCAGCCGCATTTACTGATTACCGTCGACAACGGCATCTCCAGCGTCGAAGGCGTGGCCGCGGCGAAAAAGGCCGGGCTCAAGGTGCTGGTTACCGATCACCACTTGCCCGGTGACGAGCTGCCGTTAGCCGACGCCATCGTCAATCCGAACCAGCCAGGTTGCGAGTTCCCGAGCAAGGCACTGGCCGGGGTCGGAGTGATTTTCTATGTGCTGATGGCCCTGCGTGCGCGGTTGCGCGAACTGGGCTGGTACACAAGCAAGCCGCAGCCGAATATCGGCGAACTGCTCGATCTGGTGGCCTTGGGCAGTGTGGCCGACGTGGTGCCGCTGGATGCCAACAACCGGATTCTGGTGCATCAGGGCCTGGAGCGCATTCGTGCCGGACGTTCCCGGCCGGGGATCAAGGCGATCCTCGAGGTGGCCAAGCGTGACCATGCACGTATCACTTCCACCGACCTGGGCTTCATTGTCGGCCCGCGGCTGAACGCGGCGGGGCGCCTGGATGACATGAGCCTGGGCATCGAATGCCTGCTGACCGAAGACGCCGGTCTGGCCCGTGAGATGGCGGCGCAACTGGACGGCATGAACCAGGATCGCAAATCCATCGAGCAAGGTATGCAGCGTGAAGCGCTGGCGCAGCTCAAGGATCTGCCGGTGGAGTCGATGCCGTTCGGCTTGTGCCTGTTCGATCCCGAGTGGCATCAGGGCGTCATCGGTATCCTCGCGTCACGGATGAAAGAGCGCTATTTCCGCCCGACCATCGCCTTTGCCGATGCCGGAGATGGCCTGCTCAAGGGCTCGGGGCGTTCGGTCCAGGGCTTTCACATCCGCGACGCCCTGAGCGTGGTGGCGGCGCAGCATCCGAATCTGATCACCAAATACGGTGGCCACGCGATGGCGGCCGGCCTGACGCTGCCGGAAGCGAACTTCCCCTTGTTCGCCGAAGCCTTCGACGCTGAAGTGCGCCGGCAACTGCGCGAAGAAGACCTGACTGGCCGCCTGTTGTCGGACGGCACCCTGGCGGTGGAAGAGTTCCACCTGGAGCTGGCCCGTGCCTTGCGGCATGCCGGCCCTTGGGGGCAACACTTCCCGGAACCCTTGTTTCATGGGGTGTTCCAGTTGGTCGAGCAGCGCGTCGTTGGCGAACGGCACCTTAAAGTCGTGCTCAAAAGTGAATGTGGCTCGGTGAAACTCGACGGCATTGCCTTCGGGATCGACCGCGACATCTGGCCGAATCCGACCATCAAGTGGGTGGAACTGGCCTACAAACTCGACCTCAACGAGTTTCGTGGCAACGAGACGGTCCAGCTGATGATTGCCCACATCGAACCGCGATAGTGCGTTAAAGATCAAAAGATCGCAGCCTTCGGCAGCTCCTACAGGTGTACGTCATGCCTTTGTAGGAGCTGCCGAAGGCTGCGATCTTTTCTTGAACCCTCCACTGATCTCCGATGTCGACTAGGCTCTAAGCACTGCTTGATTTTGGCCTTGTGACGTCTTGTCGAATTTTTTGCCCGCGGGGGCGGGTGCTGTACCTTTTTCCTGTCACTCGTCGACTATTCAAACAGAACCTGGAGCCTGCCCACTGATTCGAGAGGTGCCCCATGAGTCTGCTGCTTGAACCCTTTACCCTTCGCCAATTGACCCTGCCCAACCGCATCGCGGTATCGCCGATGTGCCAGTACTCCAGTGCCGATGGCCTGGCCAATGACTGGCACCTGGTCCACCTCGGCAGCCGCGCTGTCGGCGGGGCCGGGCTGGTGTTTACCGAAGCCACGGCGGTCACCGCCGACGGGCGTATCACCGCTCAGGACCTCGGTCTGTGGAATGACGAGCAGATCGAACCCCTGCAACGCATCACCCGCTTCATCAACGCCCAGGGCGCCGTTGCCGGCATTCAGCTGGCCCATGCCGGGCGCAAGGCCAGCACCTACCGGCCGTGGCTCGGCAAGCATGGCAGCGTCAAGCCCGATGAGGGCGGCTGGGTGCCGGTCGGACCTTCACCGATCGCGTTCGATCCACAGCACACCCAACCCAGACAACTGGATGACGGCGAGATCGCGAAGGTGATCCAGGCCTTTGTCGATGCGGCAAAACGCTCACTGACGGCCGGTTTCAAGGTGGTCGAAGTGCACGCGGCCCATGGTTACCTGCTGCATCAGTTCCTGTCGCCGTTGAGCAATCAGCGTCGCGATCAATATGGCGGCTCCTTCGAAAATCGTATTCGGCTGGTGCTGCAGGTCACCGAAGCGGTGCGTGCGGTGTGGCCTGAAGAGTTGCCGGTGTTTGTCCGAGTCTCGGCCACCGACTGGGTGGAAGATGGCTGGAACCCCGATGAAACGGTGGAACTGGCACGCCGCCTCAAAGCCCTGGGGGTCGACCTGATCGACGTCTCGTCGGGCGGGACGGCGGTGAATGCGGAGATTCCCACAGGGCCGGGTTACCAGACCCGCTTCGCCGAGCGTGTACGCAAGGAGTCGGGCATGGCCACCGGCACGGTTGGCATGATCACCGAGCCGGCCCAGGCCGAGCACATCCTGCGCACCTGTCAGGCGGACATCATCTTCCTGGCCCGTGAGTTGTTGCGCGATCCCTACTGGGCGTTGCATGCAGATGACGATCTGGGCGGGCACAAGGCCGTGTGGCCGGCGCAGTATCAGCGGGCGACTCACCGTGAGCAGCCGATTCATGAATCGGATTTGCGCGACTGAAATCCATCGATACGAAAAAGCCCCTGAATCGCGAGATTCAGGGGCTTTTGTTTATGCCGGTGACCGATCAGGCCGCTTCGATCTTGCTGCGGTTCAGTTCGACCTTGTTCAGGTAGTCCTTGAGCTTTTCCTGCTCGGCCACCGTCGTGAACAAACCGAGCTTGCTGCGACGCCAGAGGATGTCGTGGGCGCTGGTGGCCCATTCTTCGTTGCACAGATAGTCGACTTCGCGGGTGTAGAGACCGCCGCCGATGTGCTCGCCCATATCGCTGAGGTCCTGTACGCCTTCGAGCATACGCCAGGTACGGCTGCCGTAGGTGGTGGCCCAGCGGCGAGCGATCTCGCTCGGTACCCAGTCGAATTTGTCGCGGATACGCGAGCTCAAGGCTTGCGGGGTGGTCATGCCTTCACCGCCCGGCAGCGTGGCGCTGGCGGTCCAGCTTGGCTTGATGTGTTTGAAATACGGTGCCAGTTGCGCCAGCGCCGACTCGGCCAGTTTGCGATAGGTGGTGAGCTTGCCGCCGAACACCGACAGCAACGGAGCCTCTTCGCCTGTGCCAGACAGCGCCAGGGTGTAATCGCGGGTCACGGCCGACGGGTTGTCGGATTCGTCGTTGCACAGCGGGCGCACACCGGAATAGCTGTGCAGGATGTCGTCGCGGCTGATCTGCTTTTTGAAATGGGCATTGACCACGTTCAGCAGGTAATCGGTTTCGCCATCGGTAATTGCCACTTTCGCCGGATCGCCGGTGTACTCGCGGTCGGTGGTGCCGATCAGGGTGAAGTGATTCAGGTACGGAATGGTGAACACGATGCGCTGATCTTCGTTCTGCAGGATGTGCGCGTGTTCGCCTTCGTATAGTTTCGGCACGATCAGATGGCTGCCCTGGATCAGGCGGATGCCGTATGGCGATTCCATCTTCAAGTCATCGCGAATGAACTTGGCGACCCATGGCCCGGCCGCATTGACCAATGCCTTGGCGCGGATCGAAAACAGACTGCCATCGGCACGCTCCAGGTGCAGGTGCCACAGGCCCTTGGTGCGACGCGCGCTGACGCAGCGGGTCTGGGTGTGAACGTGGGCGCCGTTTTCCCGGGCGGCCATGGCGTTCAACACCACCAGGCGCGCGTCATCCACCCAGCAATCGGAGTATTCGAAGCCCTTGGTGATCTCGCTTTTCAGTGCGTTGTCAGGGCCGAACTTCAGGCTTTTCGAACCTTGCAGTTGCTCGCGCTTGCCCAGGTTGTCATAGAGAAACAGACCGGCGCGAATCATCCACGCCGGGCGCAGGTGCGGGCGGTGCGGCAACACGAAACGCATTTGCTTGACGATGTGCGGAGCCTTGGCCAGCAGTACTTCACGTTCGGCCAAGGCTTCACGCACCAGGCGGAATTCGTAATGCTCGAGGTAGCGCAGGCCACCGTGAATCAGCTTGCTGCTGGCCGACGAGGTATGGCTGGCCAGGTCATCCTTTTCGCAAAGGAACACCGAGAGACCGCGACCGGCGGCATCCGCTGCGATCCCCACGCCATTGATCCCGCCACCGATGACGGCGATATCGTAAACCTCGGCGAGAGGGGGCGTGGGCAAGGTGGAAGTGGGCATCGGCTCGGCCTCGGAGTTCTTTGATGTTCTGTATTTGAATTCGAACATTAATGTTCATTTGCGAAAATACTAGCCCATAAAGACGCGCACAGCCAGCCAGCTTCGATTGAAAATACTCATCGAGGGGGCATCAAAGGAAAATATTCGAACATTGAAAGAAGGGAGGAGTGTCGCGTAAGTGCTGTAGGAGCCGGCTTGCCGGCGAACGCGCTCCTGAAATCGCCTTCGCCGGCAAGCCGGCTCCTACAGGTTGTTTAACCACCTTCGGTGTTAAACAACCTCCAGCCGAACCTTGTGCTGGTTCAGCAGTTGCGCCAGCGCCGGGGAAGGCTGCTGATCGGTGACCAGGCAATCGACGAGGCTGATCGGCCCCAGGCGAATCATGGCGTTGCGTCCGAATTTGCTGGAGTCGGCCGCGAGGATCACTTGCCGGGCATTGGCGATGATCGCCTGGGATACCCGCACTTCCTGATAGTCGAAGTCCAGCAGGCTGCCGTCTTCATCGATGCCGCTGATGCCGACCAGGGCGAAGTCGACCTTGAACTGATTGATGAAATCGACACTGGCCTGACCGACCACACCGCCGTCGCGCCGTACGTTGCCACCGGTCAGCAGCACGTCGAAGTCGTCCTTGGCGCTGAGCATCGAAGCCACATGCAGGTTGTTGGTGATGATTTTCAGGTGACTGTGGTTGAGCAGTGCCCGGGCAATGGATTCGGTGGTCGTGCCGATGTTGATGAACAACGAGGCATGGTCGGGAATCTGCGCGGCAATGGCTTCGCCGATACGCTGTTTCTCGTCGCGCATCTGATCGGCGCGCATGGCGTAGGCGGTGTTTTCAACGCTGGAGTCGTAAGCCGCGCCGCCGTGGTAGCGACGCAACAAATTGGCTTCCGCGAGCTGATTGATGTCGCGGCGGATGGTCTGCGGGGTAACAACGAACAACGTGGCCATTTCCTCGATACTGACATAGCCGCGTTCGCGGACCAGTTCGAGGATTTGCTGCTGACGGGGAGGCAGATTCATTGGGCGTCCTTTGGGCTGCCGTGCAAAATTTGCCCATGATGCCGCAGGAATCCGCTCCCGACCAGTTACATACAGATACGAGCCCGTATCCCGGTTTATTCAGCCTCGTCTTCAGCCGCCCAATTGCGAGTACGGCTGACCGCTTTTTTCCACCCTGCGTAGAGTTTTTCCTTCGCAGCTTCGTCCAGCGTCGGCTCGAACTGGCGCTCGATCACAGCCTTGCCACGCAACTCTTCCAGGCTGCCCCAGAAGCCACAGGCCAGGCCTGCCAGGTAAGCCGCACCCAGCGCCGTGGTTTCGCGCATTTGCGGGCGCTCGACCTGCGTGCCGAGGATGTCGGCCTGGAACTGCATGAGGAAATTGTTGGCCACTGCACCGCCGTCCACGCGCAGAGCTTTCAGACGCTCCCCAGAGTCTTGCTGCATGGCGTCCAGCACGTCACGGGTCTGGTAGGCAATCGATTCCAGCGCGGCCCGAATGATGTGATCCACGCGTACGCCGCGGGTCAGTCCGAACAATGCACCACGGGCGTACGGGTCCCAGTACGGTGCGCCAAGTCCGGTGAAGGCCGGCACCAGGTACACGCCGTTGCTGTCCTTGACCTTGTTGGCGAAGTATTCGGTGTCGTGGGCGTCGTTGATGATCTTCAGTTCGTCACGCAGCCATTGCACGGTGGAGCCGCCGTTGAACACCGCACCTTCCAGGGCATAGGCCACCTCGCCACGCGGGCCGCAGGCGATGGTGGTCAGCATGCCGTGTCGGGATTTCACGGCTTTGTCGCCAGTGTTCATCAGCAAGAAGCAGCCAGTGCCGTAGGTGTTTTTCGCCTGGCCTGGCTCGACACACATCTGGCCGAACAGAGCGGCTTGCTGGTCACCGGCAATGCCGCCGATGGCGATGCCGCTTTTGGTGTGGCCGTAGATCTCGGACGACGATTTGACTTGCGGGAGCATCTCACGCGGGATGTCGAGGACTTCCAGCATCTTCGCGTCCCACTCCAGGGTGTGGATGTTGAAGAGCATGGTGCGCGAAGCGTTGGTGTAGTCGGTGACATGCACCTTGCCGCCGGTAAATTTCCAGATCAACCAGCTGTCGACGGTGCCGAACAGCAGCTCACCGTTGCGCGCGCGTTCGCGGCTGCCTTCGACGTTGTCGAGGATCCACTTGAGCTTGGTGCCGGAGAAATACGGGTCGGTGACCAGGCCTGTGGTGTCGCTGATGTATTGCTCGTGGCCATCGCGCTTCAGTTGCTGGCAGATCTCGGTGCTGCGTCGGCACTGCCAGACGATTGCGTTGTAGATCGGGCGGCCGGTGTTCTTGTCCCAGACCACGGTGGTTTCGCGCTGGTTGGTGATGCCGATGGCTGCTACCTGGTCATGGTGCAGGCCGGCTTGTGCAAGGGCCTCGACCATCACTGCGCTCTGGGTGGCGAAGATCTCCATCGGATCGTGCTCAACCCAACCGGCTTGCGGGTAATGCTGAGCGAACTCCCGTTGGGCGGTGCAGACCACGTTCGCGTCGCGGTCGAAAATGATCGCGCGGGAGCTGGTCGTACCCTGATCGAGGGCAATGATGTAGTTCTTATTCTGTGTGTCGGTCATGTCGATTGCCTTGGACGAAATAAGGGAGTGAGGTCTGGCGCGTGATCAAAGGGCAGGGGCACGCGCCAACGGTATCAAGAAGTTCTGGGTTTGCCGTCAATGGCAGCTGTTGCATCCTTTGTAGCAGGTACAGCGCCGTGCAGATGGCGGGCAATCAGCCCGCGATAGGCGGCGGCGCCGAGGCAGGCACCGACAATCGGTGCAAAAACAGGAATCAGGAAATACGGAATATCGCGTCCGCCGGTGAAGGAAATTTCACCCCAGCCAGCGAAGAAAGTCATCAGTTTAGGACCGAAGTCCCGCGCAGGGTTCATGGCAAAACCGGTCAGCGGTCCCATCGAACTGCCGATCACCGCAATCAGCAGGCCGATCAGCAGCGGTGCCAACGGGCCTTTTGGCAGGCCATTGTTGTCATCGGTCAGGGACATGATCACGCCCATCAGGATGGCTGTAATGATCACCTCGACCAGAAATGCCTGGGCGGTGGTCAGCACAGGATTCGGGAAGGTGGAGAACACGGAGGCCAACTCAAGGCTGGCGTGAGTGCCGCGAACCATGTGGTGCGTTTGTTCGAATTCGAAGAATAGATTGCTGTAGAGCGTGTAGACCAACAGCGCTCCACAGAAGGCACCCGCCACTTGGGCGAGTACGTAGAAAGGCAATTTACGCTTTTCGAAGTCCGCGAAAATGCTCAGGGCAATACTGACGGCAGGGTTCAGATGAGCCCCGGAAACCCCGGCGGTAAGGTAGATCGCCATGCTGACGCCGACGCCCCAGATAACGCTGATTTCCCACAAGCCAAAACTGGCACCCGCGACCTTGAGCGCGGCAACACAGCCTGTACCAAAAAAGATCAGCAGCGCTGTACCCAGAAACTCGGCCATGCATTGGCTCGAGAGCGACGGTTGTTGTAAAACAGTTGTCATTGAAACCTCAATTTTTTTGTTGTCTGGCGCTTTTCCCATCATGGTCGGAGCGCGTTTTTCGCCGAGGCAGGATCCCCATCCTGGTCGCGGTTTACTGCTGGGTGCAGCGGTAGGACGTTTCGTACAGTTTCAGAAACGAAAAAATATAGACAAGAAACGCTGATGTCAAAGGTCGAAAGTGAACCATCGGTCACAAAAAAACTATTCGTTGCATGAATGAATGAGTCATTGCGCAATGGGATGGCCAGGCAATGGCGTTATGGATGCGCCGCCGTAGAGCCTTTTAACGATCAATGTCCTAGAATCGGGCGCAGTATTTTTCTTCTGCCGCCCAGTCTGGAGCTGTCATGACCCCCGCATTGGATTTGTTGAAAAAGGTTCGGGCCGAACATCGCGTACACAGTTACGAACATGACCCGAAGGCCGCCTCCTACGGGTTGGAAGCGGCGGAAAAACTCGGGCTCGATCCGGCGCAGGTGTTCAAGACTTTGCTGGCGGCCAGCGAAAAGGGCGAGTTGCTGGTGGCCGTGGTGCCGGTTGTCGGCAGCCTGGACTTGAAAGGGCTGGCCCACGCCGCGGGCGTGAAAAAGGTCGAAATGGCCGACCCGGCGGCAGCGCAACGCTCTACTGGCTATCTATTGGGCGGGATCAGTCCGCTGGGGCAGAAAAAGCGCTTGCGCACATTCATCGATAATTCAGCCCAGTCCTTCGCCAGTATTTTTGTCAGTGCGGGTCGACGTGGACTGGAAGTCGAACTGGCACCGGCCGTGCTGGCCGAGCACACCCAGGCGAAATTTGCCGATATCGGTCGGGTGTGAGCGCTGTATGGTGAAAATCTGCCCGCTCTGTCACTGGCGCTCATTCGGCCGGCGCTGCATGCTCAGCGGACAAACCAAGGGAGAAGGTTATGCAGCTTGAGTTTCATCAGGTCGACGCGTTCAGCAATCAGCCGTTCAGTGGTAACCCGGCGATGGTCTATCGGCTCGATACCTGGCTCGCCGATGAGTTGATGCAAAAGATTGCCGCCGAGCACAACCTCGCCGAAACGGCGTTTGTCGTGCGCGAAGGGCAGGGCTGGCACATCCGCTGGTTTACGCCGACCACCGAGGTGCCATTGTGTGGTCACGCGACGCTGGCTAGCGCCTATGTGCTGTTTGAGATCTATAAAGAGCCTGTCGAGCGACTGGACTTCACCTGTAAGTCCGGCCCGTTGAGCGTGACGCGGGAGGGCGCAGGCCTGTGGCTGGACTTCCCGGCGATCACTGCGTCACCGGTGAACGTGGTCTCGGAAATTGAGCGTGCACTGGGTGTGAAGGCTGTTGAGGTACTGGGTTCGAATGAACTGTTCGTGGTGCTGGAGTCGGAGCAAGCCGTGCTCGACTGCAAGCCGGACATGGTGGCCCTGGCGAAACTGCCATGGTTGGGCGCCATCGTGACGGCGCGGGGCGAGCAGCACGATTTCGTTTCCCGCTATTTCGCCCCGGCAATCGGCATCAATGAAGACCCGGTGACCGGATCGACCCATTGCCTTCTGATTCCGTACTGGTCAAAGCATTTGGGCAAGTCGAGCCTGACGGCTTTTCAGCGTTCGGCGCGGGGTGGGGAGCTGTTCTGTCGACTGGAAGGCGATCGAGTGAAGATCGGCGGGAATGCGACCTTGGTAGCGCGTGGAACGCTGATGTTGGGTTAACGCAAATCCAATGTAGGAGCGAGCTTGCTCGCGATGGACGACAACGATAACGCGTGCAACCGGAAGGAACGCGTTATCCAGACGTTTTTCGCGAGCAAGCTCGCTCCTACAGGGTTTTTGTGTATCAGCTAGCGGCGCTGTAACGCCGGACACCTGATTCAACAGCAGGAATCTGCGCCGCCGTGCTGCCGGACGCCTGGAACAGCACCAAGTGTTCAGCCGCGACACGAATACCCACATCCGCCCCAACCTGGCGATCGACATGGCTCGGGAAGATCGATTCCAGCTGTGCGCCTGTCGGCAGCTGCAAGCGATACAGGGTCGACGCACCCAGGAACGTCTTGCCGGCGATTCGCGCCTTCAGTGCGCTATCCGGCGCGTAGACGATATCGTCCGGGCGCAGCAGCACATCAACCGCACCGCCTACCGGCCAGGTGTAGGCCCGGTTGCCGCGCAATTCGCCGAGCTCGGTTTGCACCGATTCCGGGCTGCTCAACTGACCGCGAATGAAATAGCCCTGGCCGATGAAACTCGCCACGAAGGGTGTCAGCGGTTCGTGATACAGGTTGTAGGGCGTATCCCACTGTTCCAGGCGACCTTCCTTGAACACGCCAATGTGGTCACTGACTGCGAAGGCTTCTTCCTGGTCGTGAGTCACCAGAATCGCGCTGGTGCCTCGGGCCTTGAGGATGTCGCGTACTTCGTGGCTGAGCTTGCGGCGCAATTCACCATCGAGGTTGGAGAACGGCTCGTCGAGCAACAGCAATTGCGGATCCGGCGCCAGTGCGCGGGCCAGGGCGACACGTTGCTGCTGGCCACCTGAAAGTTCGTGGGGGAAGCGCTTGCCGAGGTTCTTCAGGTTGACCAGTTCCAGCAGTTCTTCGGTAACGCGATCCATTTGCGGATGCTTGCGAATGCCGAAGGCGATGTTGTCGGCCACGCTCAAATGCGGAAACAGCGCGTAGTCCTGGAACACCATGCCTATGCGACGTTTCTCCGGAGCAAGGGTGAAGCCGGCGCTGGAGATGGTTTCGCCCGCCAGCTGGATTTCGCCTTCATGTATCGGTTCAAAGCCGGCAATCGCCCGTAGTGTGGTGGTCTTGCCGCAGCCCGAAGAGCCGAGCAGGCAACCGATGTCACCAGCGTTCAGGTGCAGGTTCAGGTTCTGTACTACACGCTGGTCCTGATAGCCGCAGGCGAGGTTGCGCAGGTTAAGCAGTAAAGGCTGGCTCATGCGTGGTGGTACGCCGGTTCGACGAGAAACTCGAGCAAGGCCTTTTGCGCGTGCAGGCGGTTTTCGGCCTGATCCCAGGCCACCGAACGTTTGTCGTCGAGCAGATCGACGCTGATTTCTTCGCCGCGGTGCGCCGGCAGGCAATGCATGAACAGTACGTCTTCAGCGGCCAGGTCAAGCAGGGCGCGGTTGACCTGGTACGGTGCGAACAGCTTAAGACGCTTGGCGGTTTCTTCTTCCTGACCCATGGAGGTCCAGACGTCGGTGCTCACCAGGTGTGCACCGCGCACGGCTTCTTTCGGGTCGCGAACGATGGTGACCCGATCGCCGGCTTTGGCCACGAATTCAGGATTGGGCTCGTAGCCTTCCGGGCAGGCCACGCGCAACTGGAAGTCGAACTGGATCGCCGCTTCTATATAACTGTTGCACATATTGTTGCCGTCGCCGATCCAGGCCACGGTCTTGCCCTGGATGGAGCCGCGGTGTTCGAGGAAGGTCTGCATGTCGGCCAGCAACTGGCACGGATGCAGGTCATCGGACAGGCCGTTGATTACCGGTACGCGGGAGTTGGCGGCGAATTCGGTCAGGTTGCTGTGGGCAAAGGTACGGATCATCACTGCGTCGAGCATGCTCGACATGACGATGGCGCAGTCGCCGATCGGCTCGCCACGACCCAACTGGGTGTCACGTGGCGACAGAAAGATCGCCTGGCCGCCGAGCTGGATCATGCCGGCCTCGAAGGAGATCCGGGTGCGGGTCGAGGATTTCTCGAAAATCATCCCCAGGACGCGGTTTTTCAGAGGCTCGAACAGTACGCCGCGGTTACGCAGGTCCTTGAGCTCAACGCCTCGACGGATCACGCTGACCAGCTCTTCGGGCGTGCAATCCATCAGGGAGAGAAAGTGCCTTGCGCTCATCATTGACTACCTTTTGCTACAAACCGCAGATGCTCAAAGCCTTGTTTAACGGAACAACGGGCGAGACCTGCGGCGTAAGCCGCACGGGGCGACGAAATAGGGGAAGGCGCGATCTTATAATTAAATGTCGCGTCTTACCAATAGGGCTACAGTTTTTAGGGAGTTTCAGAGGTGCTACGGGTTCACCGAGGTAGCGCTTTTGAAGCCTGTTTCCTGATAGCAGCGCCTCATTTGTACACCGGCCCCTCGGGGCTTGGCAATCAGGCGGGGCGGCAATGGTGCGCTGACAGTCGGTTTCTGACCTGTCATTCATCAGCGCCGGGCTCGACGAACACTGGTGCCTGATCGGCGAACTGACCTGCGTGCAGGGCCCCCACGGGCCGATTGAAACCCTTCAGGAGCGCTGTCCAGGCTGCCTTCGAACTGAACTCCGGCGGCCATCGGCTGGCCTGATAACCCTCGATTCACAAGACGCACGTCGCTGGCGTGGCGGCGGGTCTGGCGCCATAGTTTTGTTTCCGCGGCCATCGTTGCCCGCCCATAACAAGACAGTGACTGGCCATGACCAAGACTCTCCATCACCGTGCGTGCCATTTGTGCGAAGCCATCTGTGGCCTGACCATCGAAACCACTGAGGTCGAAGGTGGTAACGTCCAGATCACATCGATCAAGGGCGACCCCCAGGATACGTTCAGCCGTGGGCACATCTGCCCCAAGGCCGTGGCGTTGCAAGACATTCAGAACGATCCGGATCGCCTGCATCAGCCGATGCAGCGGGTGGGCAATGAGTGGCAGCCCATCGAGTGGGAAGCGGCATTCAATCTGGTCGCCGAACGCCTCGCCGCCATTCAGGAGCGTCACGGGCAAAACGCCGTGGCGGTCTATCAGGGCAATCCGAGCGTGCACAATTACGGGCTGATGACCCACAGCAATTATTTCCTCGGCCTGCTGAAAACCCGCAACCGGTTTTCCGCGACGTCGGTCGATCAATTGCCCCATCACCTGACCAGTCATTTGATGTACGGCCACGGTTTGTTGCTGCCGATCCCGGACATCGATCACACCGATTTCATGCTGATCCTGGGCGGCAACCCGCTGGCTTCAAACGGCAGCATCATGACCGTGCCAGATGTGGAAAAACGCTTGAAGGCGATACAGGCCCGGGGTGGCAAAGTGGTGGTGGTCGATCCGCGCCGTAGTGAGACGGCGGCGATTGCCGATCAGCATCTGTTTGTGCGCCCGGGTGGTGATGCCGCGCTGTTGTTCGGCATGCTCAATACCTTGTTCGCTGACGGTCTGACCCGCGACAGCCATCTGCCGGTGGACGGCCTGGAGGACGTGCGCGAGGCTGTCGCGCCGTTCACTGCCGAGGCCATGAGTCCGTTGTGCGCCGTACCGGCCGAACAGATCCGCCAGTTGGCGCGGGACTTCGCCGCGGCACCGAGTGCAGTCTGCTATGGCCGCATGGGCGTTTCGACCCAGGCCTTCGGTACGCTGTGCCACTGGGTGGTGCAGTTGATCAATCTGGTCACCGGCAATCTCGATCGCGTGGGTGGTGCCTTGTGCACCGAGCCAGCGGTGGATCTGGTGGCGACGACTTCGGGCGGGCATTTCAATCTGTGGCAGAGCCGGGTTTCCGGGCGCCCGGAATACGCCGGAGAACTACCTGTCTCGGCGCTGGCCGAAGAGATGCTCATCGAAGGGGAGGGGCAAGTCCGGGCGTTGATCACTGTGGCTGGCAATCCGGTGCTGTCCACGCCCAATGGCCGAAAGCTCGAGCAGGCGCTGGACGGGTTGGAGTTCATGGTCAGCATCGACCTGTACATCAATGAAACCACGCGTTACGCCGACCTGATCCTGCCGTCCACATCGGCGCTGGAAAACGACCATTACGACACCACGTTCAACCTGTTTGCGGTGCGCAACGTCAGCCGCTTCAACCGCGCCATCCTCGCCAAGCCCGAAGGTGCATTGCACGACTGGGAGATCTTCGTCGGGCTGGCCAAGACATTTGCCGCCAGGACCGGCAAAGAGTTGAAACCCACCATCGCCCCCGCACAAATGATCGATCGCGGTCTGCGCATGGGGATGTACGGCGACACGTCAGAGCACAAACTCTCGCTGGCGACTTTGTTCGATCATCCCCATGGCGTCGATCTGGGCGCTCTCAAGCCTAACCTGGCACCACGCCTGAAGACTGCCAATCAACGCATCCAGGCCGCGCCGGCCGCGATTCTCGCTGACCTGACGCGCTTCGCAGCCTTGCAGGCGCCGGCCGCCGACGAGTTGTTGATGATTGGCCGCCGGCATGTACGCAGCAACAACTCATGGATGCATAACTATCATAGGTTGGTGAAGGGCAAACCACGTCACCAGTTGCTGATGCATCCGGACGACCTGGCCAGTCGCGGGCTCAGTGACGGGCAACGTGTGCGGGTCAGCTCGCGGGTGGGGGTAATTGAGGTCGAAGTGCTTGGCAGTCTGGACATGATGAAAGGCGTGGTCAGCCTCCCTCACGGCTGGGGTCACGCGCGGCCGGGCGTGCAAATGTCGATTGCCAGCAGTCAGCCGGGCTCAAGCGCCAACGACCTGACCGACGAATGCCGGCTTGACGAACTGTCGGGAAATGCCGCGCTCAATGGCGTACCGGTGACCGTGGCCGCAGCTTGAGTCAGTCTGACGGAGAGACCGAGCAGGGCGCTCGGCTTTCCGTTACAATGCGCCACCGTGCCGACCCATGAGTCGGAAAGTTCAGCCGAGGTGCTCCATGGATATCATCGAAACGATTAAAGAGCAGATTGCCAACAACACCATTCTGCTTTACATGAAAGGCTCGCCGAATGCCCCGCAGTGCGGCTTCTCCGCGAAAGCCGCGCAGGCCGTGATGGCGTGTGGCGAAAAGTTTGCGTACGTGGACATCCTGCAGAACCCGGAAATCCGCGCCAACCTGCCAAAATACGCCAACTGGCCAACCTTCCCGCAACTGTGGGTTGCCGGTGAGCTGGTCGGCGGTAGCGACATCATGACTGAAATGGCTGCTGACGGTTCGCTGCAGAGCCTGATCAAGGACGCCGCCGCCAAGGCAGCTGTTCCAAAGACCGAAGCCTGATTCGCTTGGCTCCCCTGTAGGAGCTGCCGCAGGCTCGGGCCGCGTTCGGACGATCTTTTGATCTTCGGCAAATAAAAAGCCCCGCTACTCGAAAGAGTGCGGGGCTTTTTATTGTGTCTGGATAGTTACTGCAAAGTTGCCGCTGCAATCCCCAGGATCGCAGCCTGCGGCAGCTCCTACTCTTCGCCCATCTGCGATTGCAGATAGTTCTCGAGTCCGATTTTATCGATCAGGCCCAACTGGGTTTCCAGCCAGTCGATATGTTCTTCTTCGGACTCGAGGATATCTTCAAGCAGCTCACGGCTACCGAAGTCGCCGACTGTTTCGCAATGAGCGATAGCCACCTTGAGATCAGCGTGACCGGTGCGTTCGATACGCAGATCGCACTCCAGCATTTCCTTGGTGTGTTCGCCGATGTGCAGCTTGCCCAGGTCCTGGACGTTCGGCAGGCCTTCAAGGAACAGGATCCGCTTGATCAGCTTGTCCGCGTGCTTCATCTCGTCGATGGATTCGTGGTACTCGTGCTTGCCGAGCTTGTTCAGGCCCCAATCTTCATACATGCGCGCATGCAGGAAGTATTGATTGATCGCGACCAGCTCATTGGCGAGGATCTTGTTGAGATGCTGGATGACTGTAACGTCGCCTTTCATGATGGGGTCCTGCCCTTTATTAGCTGTCAATAGGGCAGAGTCTGAGCCGCGTATTTAAGGGTGTCAAACCTAAGTTATTGAAACTTAAATGAAAATTAATCTGAATAAGAATGTTTGTGTTCCGCGTCTAGAGCATAACTAGTTGATTTTGAGGCATAAAAAAACCGGACGTATGTCCGGTTCTTTGATATTCGATAGTTAAGCCGCGGTAAATTCTGCTGGAAAGGGAATTGCAGCCTGGGCCGTTTGCAGTTTGGTCAGGGTCTCGCGGACCACTTCCTTGGCGAGGCAGGCACATTTGCCGCATTGACTGGCAACGCCGGTAGCCACACGGACTTCCTTGTAGCTGCAGCATCCTTCATAGATCGCATCGCGGATTTGACCGTCGGTGACGCCAGTGCAGAGGCAAACATACATAAGGAAGGTCCGTCGCTGATTGTGACTCAATTGCGATGGATCTTAATGTTAACGAGAATGATTGTCAAAGTGGTTTCAGAGCACTTTTTGTCATAAATGAGTATGGCTGACGAATGGTCTGCCTGACAAATTGGTGATACAAAACCGTCGGGGATTTCATCGTACGGGGAAAAAACAGCTAAGCCAGCTCAAACACGCGGTGTATGATGGCCGGTCTTTTGCGACCGGGGATCGTGTCACAGGGCTGTCGCCTCAGGGTGGCAGGCTGATGCGAACCCTGTTTCTCACGCTATTACACCAGGAGATATCCAATGAGCGTACTCGTAGGCAAGCAAGCCCCTGACTTCACCGTACCGGCCGTACTCGGCAATGGCGAGATCGTTGACAGCTTCACCCTGTCCTCGGCGATCAAAGGCAAATACGGCCTGGTGTTCTTCTACCCACTGGACTTCACCTTCGTTTGCCCGTCCGAACTGATCGCTCTGGACAACCGCATGTCCGAGTTCAAGGCGCGTAACGTTGAAGTGGTCGCTGTGTCGATCGACTCGCACTTCACCCACAACGCCTGGCGCAACACCCCGGTCAACAATGGCGGTATCGGCGAAGTTCGCTACACCATGGCTGCCGACATCAAGCAGGAAATCATGAAAGCCTACGACGTTCAGTCCGCTGACGGCGTGGCTTTCCGTGGCGCGTTCCTGATCGACGACAAAGGTGTTGTCCGTTCGCAGATCATCAACGACCTGCCGCTGGGCCGTAATATGGAAGAGCTGCTGCGTCTGGTCGACGCTCTGCAATTCCACGAAGAGCACGGCGAAGTCTGCCCTGCCAACTGGAAAAAAGGCGATAAAGGCATGAACGCTTCGCCAGAAGGCGTTGCGGCTTACCTGACCGAGCACGCTGCCGCTCTGTAAGGCGCACGCTTCAGCTATAAAAAGCAGGTACAAAAAAACCGGCCTTCGAGGCCGGTTTTTTTATGGGCGGGATAAACCCGACGACATCAATCGTCGAAATCTTCCCAACCGCCCATTTGCTTCCAGCGATTGACGATGCCGCAGAACAGCTCAGCGGTCTTCTCGGTGTCGTAACGGGCCGAGTGAGCCTCGCGGCCATCGAAATCGATGTCCGCTGCCTGGCACGCCTTGGCCAGCACGGTTTGGCCGTAGGCCAGGCCCGCGAGCGTTGCGGTATCGAAACTGGAGAACGGATGGAACGGATTGCGCTTCATGTCCAGGCGCGCAACCGCTGCATTCAGGAAGCCCAGGTCGAAGCTGCTGTTATGCCCGACCAGGATCGCCCGTTTGCAACCATTGGCCTTGAGGGCTTTGCGCACGCCGCGGAAGATATCGTTCAGGGCAGACTCTTCACTCACGGCCATGCGCAGCGGGTGATCGAGCTTGATCCCGGTGAACTCCAGGGCCGCCGCTTCGATGTTCGCGCCTTCGAACGGCTCGACACGGAAGAAGTAGGTGTGATCCGGATAAACAAAACCCTTTTCATCCATGGCGATGGTGGTCGCGGCGATCTCCAGAAGGGCATCGGTGGCCGAATTGAAACCACCGGTTTCTACGTCGACGACAACCGGCAGGTAACCACGGAACCTGGCCGCCATTGGATGACGAGGGCCACCTCCGCCGCCGTTGCCTTCCAGTTCGTCGTCGAAATGGTCTTCACTCACGCGTGTTCCTCCAGCAGGCGCCAGCGCAGTTTTTCACCGGCGCGCAGCGGGATAACGGTCAGCTCGCCAAATGGCAGGCTGGTCGGGGTGGTCCATTCTTCGCGGACCAGGGTGATGCGATCGGTGTTGGCCGGCAGGCCGTAGAAGCGCGGGCCGTTGAGGCTGGCGAAGGCCTCGAGCTTGTCCAGCGCATTGCGCTGTTCGAAGGCTTCGGCATACATCTCGATTGCCGCATAGGCGGTGTAGCAACCGGCGCAACCGCAGGCCGCTTCCTTGGCGTGCTGGGCGTGGGGCGCCGAGTCGGTGCCGAGGAAGAACTTCTCGCTGCCGCTGGTGGCGGCGTCGAGCAGGGCTTCCTGGTGGGTATTGCGCTTGAGGATCGGCAGGCAATAGAAGTGCGGCCGGATCCCGCCCACCAGCATGTGGTTACGGTTGTACAGCAGGTGGTGAGCCGTGATGGTCGCGCCGACGTTGGCCGAAGCCGAGTTGACGAACTGCACGGCGTCCGCGGTGGTGATGTGCTCGAAGACCACTTTGAGGGTCGGGAAGCGCTCGACCACACGGCGCATGTGTTCATCGATGAAGATTTTTTCGCGGTCGAACACGTCGACATCACCACGGGTGACTTCACCGTGAACCAGCAACGGCATCCCGACTTCGGCCATGGCCTCGAGTGCGGGGAAAATCTTGTCGATGCTGGTGACGCCAGAGTCCGAGTTGGTGGTCGCGCCGGCCGGGTACAGCTTGGCGGCGTGAATGAATCCGCTGGCCTTGGCCTCGCGAATTTCTTCAGGCTGGGTGCGGTCGGTCAGGTACAGGACCATCAGTGGCTCGAACAGGCTGCCGGCCGGGCGGGCAGCGAGAATCCGCTGGCGATAGCCGTCGGCTTCGGCCGCGTTGCGCACCGGTGGAACCAGGTTGGGCATGATGATGGCGCGGCCAAAGGTGCGCGCGACATCCGCGACGGTATTGGTCAATACGGCACCATCGCGAAGATGAATATGCCAGTCGTCGGGACGCAGCAGGGTCAGGCGGTCGGACATGAGGGGATTCCAGGCGGGTCAAACTCAAGGGAATGCTACCGGAAAAGACTCTTGCAGGCACTCGCTATCAAGTTTTGCGCGAAGCTTCCGATATCCAACGGGTATGCCGTAAACATGTGTGTGTCGGTCTTTTTGTTGTAGAAGCCAGTGGAGCCTCCCGTGCGCCAGCGTTTTTTAGCCTTGCTCAGTGTGTTTGCCAGCCTTCCCGCGATGGCGCTCACTTTCCAGACCCGTCTGGAGAGCATTGAGTGGACGGTCGAGGGTGACAAGTTCGAATGCCGCATGACTCAGCCGATTACCGACTTCGGTTCGGGCGAGTTCGTGCGTCGTGCCGGTGAGCAGGCGACGTTTCGTCTGAAAACCTACAACCCGATGATTGGCGGTGGCTCGGCGACGCTGCTGGCCGCTGCCGCGCCGTGGCAACCGGGGCGTAACGATATCAACCTGGGCACGGTGAGAATCGGCAGCGGCAACGTGGTGTTCAACAGTTCACAGGTTCAGGCCGGACGCCTGATCAGCGGACTGATGGACGGTCGCAGCCCGGTGGTTCGCCATTTCGCGGGGGATGGCCGGGTGTCGGAAGTGCGCTTGCTGCCGGTCAGGTTCACCAAGGCGTTTGCCGATTACCAAAGCTGCGTGGCCAAACTGTTGCCGCAGAACTTTGAGCAGGTGAAACAATCCGAAATCGGCTTCCCCGGCGGCGGAATCGAGCTCGACGGCGCCGCGAAGGCCAAGCTGCAGGTGATGCTGGAGTACATGAAGGCCGATCCGACGGTCAATCGCATCGAGCTCGACGGTCACTCCGACAACAGTGGCAACCGTCTGACCAACCGCGACTTGTCGCGGCGCCGGGCCCTGGCAGTGATGGAGTTCTTCAAGGCCAACGGCATCCAGGAGTCGCAAATCACCGTGCGTTTCCATGGTGAGCGTTATCCGTTGGCGCCTAATACCAACAACGCCAACCGCGCGAAGAACCGACGGGTAGCGGTACGCCTGGAGCGCGGAGCACCTGTGGAACAAGTCGCCCCGCAAGCGACGAAAGCGGCCACTTCGGCAACTTCCTGACCCGGCGGTCATCGTCGCGCCCTCGACAGAATCTGTCGCTTCGTCGTCATAAGCTGTCGCGCCACTGTAAATTATTCTGTATGAGCGGTAGACTTCCCGGCTTTCCGTAGAACCCCGTGGAGTGATGGCATGGCGGACGTAAACAAGGTCGTTCTGGCGTATTCCGGCGGCCTGGACACTTCGGTGATCCTCAAGTGGCTGCAGGATACTTATAACTGTGAAGTGGTGACCTTCACCGCTGACCTGGGTCAGGGCGAAGAGGTCGAACCTGCACGCGCCAAGGCTCAGGCCATGGGCGTGAAAGAGATCTACATCGACGACTTGCGCGAGGAGTTCGTGCGCGATTTCGTTTTCCCGATGTTCCGCGCCAACACCGTTTACGAAGGCGAGTACCTGCTGGGTACTTCCATCGCTCGTCCGCTGATCGCCAAGCGCCTGATCGAAATCGCCAACGAAACCGGCGCTGACGCCATTTCCCACGGCGCCACCGGCAAGGGCAACGACCAGGTTCGTTTCGAATTGGGCGCGTACGCCTTGAAGCCTGGCGTGAAAGTGATCGCTCCGTGGCGCGAATGGGACCTGCTGTCCCGTGAAAAGCTGATGGATTACGCCGCGAAGCACGCGATTCCGATCGAGCGTCACGGCAAGAAGAAATCCCCGTACTCGATGGATGCCAACCTGCTGCACATCTCCTATGAAGGCGGCGTGCTGGAAGACACCTGGACCGAGCACGAAGAAGACATGTGGCGCTGGACCGTTTCCCCGGAAAACGCACCCGACAAGCCGCAGTACCTGGAACTGACCTACCGCAACGGCGACATCGTCGCGCTGGACGGCGTCGAAATGACTCCGGCCACCGTGCTGGCGACCCTGAACCGTATCGGTGGCGAACACGGTATCGGCCGTCTCGACATCGTCGAGAACCGCTACGTGGGCATGAAGTCCCGTGGCTGCTACGAAACCCCGGGCGGCACCATCATGCTGCGTGCCCACCGTGCGATCGAATCGATCACCCTGGACCGCGAAGTGGCTCACCTCAAGGACGAGCTGATGCCCAAGTACGCCAGCCTGATCTACACCGGCTACTGGTGGAGCCCTGAGCGTCTGATGCTGCAACAGATGATCGATGCGTCCCAGGTCAACGTGAACGGCGTTGTGCGCCTGAAACTGTACAAGGGCAATGTGATCGTCACTGGCCGCAAGTCCGACGACTCGCTGTTTGACGCCAATATCGCGACCTTCGAAGAAGATGGTGGCGCGTACAACCAGGCGGATGCAGCGGGCTTCATCAAGCTCAACGCCTTGCGCATGCGCATTGCAGCGAACAAAGGCCGGAAGCTGTTCTGAGACCTTTGATATCGTGATGGATGCCTGATCTCGTCCAGGACGAGGTCAGGCACCTGAAAACGGGGTGTGACGCCAGTTACTACGTTGTCGGGTGTTTTCGTTTTCGCTGATGATTTTCTGTTTTTCTCCTGCCAATGGTTTGTCCTGTTCTACGTGTTGTTGTCTGCTGGTTGTCCGGCTTGATCAATGACCGACAACCTGTGCGAGTCCAGATTGTAGGCAACATAAAAGGCGACACAGCGCTTCCTGGTCTGCTTTGAATGTTTAAGCGCACTGGCTTTCAGTAAAGCCTCCGAAACGGCACAAGTGACAAACAGAATCACGTACGCCTCCTTTTCCCGTGGCCTCTGGATTTTTTCCAGCAGCGCTCCAAACTCGACCTCCTTGCTCATCCAGCGTGCATCCACGATGTACAGGTCTTTTATAAACTCCGGTAACTGAAGTTGATGCTGAACAAATACGGTGGTTTGCAGGCCAATCTCCATTGGCGGGTCCTGTGCGCCGCAGGGCGTCCGAGCTGACTGCCGGTCATTCGTTGACGTTTCCAGAGCGGAACTCCCAGAGGACTTCCCGGACGCTTTTTTTTCCGGCCGCCCGGCATCATCCATGACCTTCATGAAGTGTTTGCCCTTTTCAAAGTCGGAAGGCGCATAAAGTGATTTGTAGTTGAAGTTGAGTGTCGCGAAAAAAAGCAAAAGTAAATAAAACGGAAAGCTGATCAGAAACCAGACATAGAGTTCTCTTTCCTCTTGGTCAAGGAAGGGTAGGGAAACGGCTGCCGAAGTTTCAGAGAGCGCTGCAAATATCGCGATAATTGTCATCGGGTTGTTAATTCGTTTTTTATCATGTTCTATATTCATGCTCTATTGTCTTTTCTTGAATGGTTTATGAAAATGGTTTGATGTGGTAGTTGTTGTTGTGTTTTCTTCGATTTTTTTGAGTGCTGGTGGTGCTTTAATGATTGCTCAAAAAATATTATTTGCTGTAAGAGTAATTGGATGCTTGGTGTGTGATATTTCCGGTGTGAATGTTGAGTGCGAAAATATCAGTTACGTTTTAACGAAGGAGTAGAGGCTTATGTTTGTCAGGGCGCGACTGTTCAGGCCGGCTCTCGGAAAATTTTGGTCGTAAATCGATAGAGGCAGCTGCTGGAAAGTGCGACACACTGACGCTGACACAGTTTTCAACTCATTCCGTTCGAGGGATTATTGTAGGAGAAATCCGTGTTGTTTGTAGGGGATGTCTCTTGGTGTGGGTGGCCGGAAGGGACGACATGCCATGGGTGAAACGACTAGGCTATTGTGCGGGCTCTAAAAATTCGAACAGCGAAAATTGGACTTGCCCATGAATAAAGTGCTGATCGTGGATGATCACCCCGTCATTCGTCTTGCGGTACGTATGCTAATGGAACGTCATGGCTACGAAGTTATTGCAGAAACCGATAATGGTGTGGATGCACTGCAACTAGCCCGTGAACTTATGCCGGATATTGTCATTCTGGATATCGGGATTCCGAAGCTGGACGGGTTGGAAGTCATCGCGCGTTTGTCTTCGACCTCAATGCCGATGAAAGTTCTGATCCTGACTTCCCAGGCGCCGGGGCATTTTTCAATGCGTTGCATGCAATCCGGTGCGGCCGGTTATGTCTGCAAACAACAAGACCTGACGGAGTTGCTCAGTGCGATAAAGGCCGTGTTGTCAGGCTACAGTTACTTTCCTAATCAAGCCTTGCATACCGTGCGTTGCAGTTTGGGGAACGCCAGTGAGGCCGATATGGTTGATCGATTGTCGGGGCGGGAAATGATGGTCCTGCAACAGTTGGCCCGAGGAAAGACCAATAAAGAGATTGCCGATGGAATGTTTCTCAGCAATAAAACAGTCAGTACTTACAAGACCCGCCTGTTGCTCAAACTGAATGCGAGGTCTCTGGTCGATTTGATCGAGTTGGCACAACGCAATGGTCTGGTGTGATGACGTAACTGTGCGACAAGGGGCGTCTGCGAGAGTATGGCACTTAAAAAAAAGCCTCCGTTTCGGGAGGCTTTCAGGTGTCATAAGTCAAAATCGTAATCGGCCAATTGCTTTTGCAGTCGGCGCTCCTCCAGCAGATTGTCGATGGTGCGGCGTTTGCTCAGATTAGTTTTCGCTACTTCAACCACCGGCTCAGCGTCATCGGTGTCGGCGGTGGTGAAGTCGTCTTCTACGTCCAATTGCTCTTTGCCAGTACTCATTTAGTTACTCCAGGCTAAGAAGGCCTTTGGCGCTCCTTATATCGACAATCTCCCGGCGGGTAAAAAAGATTTTTTCAATCGATAAATCAAAAAACCCAAGAGCGCCTCAATCGTCGGAGGTTTTGTGCTTGTATTCGCACAAGTCCTCGATCCGGCAGCTTCCGCATCGTGGCTTGCGAGCCAGGCAAACATAGCGGCCGTGAAGGATCAGCCAGTGATGGGAGTCGAGCAGGTACTCCCGGGGCACGAATTTCATCAGTTTTTTCTCGACTTCCACCACATTCTTGCCAGGAGCAATGCCGGTCCGGTTGCTGACCCGGAAAATATGCGTGTCGACGGCCATGGTCAGCTGACGGAATGCCGTATTGAGTACCACATTCGCAGTTTTGCGGCCGACACCGGGCAGCGCCTCAAGCTCTTCGCGCGTTTGTGGCACTTCACCGGTGTGGCGCTCGACTAGCAAGCGGCAGGTCTCGATCACGTTTTTCGCTTTGCTGTTGTACAGGCCGATGGTCTTGATGTACTCCGACAGTCCTTCGACACCCAGGGCATGGATCGCTGCCGGGGTATTGGCGATCGGGAACAGCTTGGCTGTGGCCTTGTTGACGCCGACATCGGTCGACTGCGCCGAGAGAATCACGGCAATCAGCAATTCGAACGGTGAGGAATAGGCCAGTTCGGTCTTTGGTTCCGGGTTGTCCTCGTGCAGCCTGCGGAAAATTTCCAGACGTTTTGCGGCATTCATGGGCAGTACGTTTCCTCGAAGACGATCAATGTGTGGACTTGGGTCGCCAAGCCTGCCAGGCGGCGATCAGCAGTCCGAGCAGAATGAACCCGCCAGGGACCAATGTGGCCAGGCGCAGACCGCCATCCGCCATCAGCCCCCAGCCTTGCCAGTCAGCTTGCGTTGTGCCGGTCAGCCACGACAAGTGGCTTCCAAGTGTCCCGTTGCCGATGAGTTCGCGCAGCAGGCCCTGCGCGATCATCAGAGTGGCAAACAGGCCATTGAGTCGCAGGCGTTGGCGCCAGCCGTTCTGAAAGAGCCCGGTGTGCTCGAGTACGACGCATTGCAAGGCGATCAAGGCGCCATAAAACCCCAGATGCTGCTGCCACTGTAGCGACCAGGCCTGTGCCATGAGTTCCGCGCAACTGGTGAGCGTGGCCGCCAACAGGATGCTGGCCAGCAAGCGGGTCGCCGGGACCAGTCGGGATCGCAGGGCGCCCATGGCCAGACTGAACAACTGGGTCACCACCATGAACATCAGGCACAGGCCAAGTGCGGCCATCAGCGACTCGGTAGCGCCGATCAGCGGCGTCAGCATCAAGGCGTTGCGCGGAGTCGATGAGTTATCCATGGGCAGGGTTTCCGAGCAGTTGTTGCCGGTGTTCATCGAAGTAGCGCAACGCATCGTGGACGGCATTGATCACCGCCCTTGAGGTGATAGTCGCACCAGCGATCTGATCGAACTGCCCCTGATCCTTTTTCAACGCCCAGCCACTGTCGCCCGGTTCTGTTCGAGACTTGCCGGAAAAAACCTGAAGCCAGGTATTGGGCCAGTCGGCGATCCGCGCACCCAGTCCTGGGGTTTCCGACTGTTTGAGGTTTTTGACGCCCAGCAACCTGCCATTGGCGTCGACAGCGATCAACAGGTCGATGGCACCAGCGTAGCCAAGGGTTTGACTGCGCAGCAATACCGCGACGGGTTGATCGGTTTTGGTCGCCAGATAACCCCCGAGCAAGGCGCTGTTGGCCAAGGCGGTTGCTTCGAGATTTATGGGGTGTTCGAGTGGTTGATTGTCGTAGCTGTCCGGCGCGATCAGGTCCAGCAGATTACGGCTGTCGATCAGGCGCTGTTCGGCTGCAATGCGCGGCGCGCTGCCGAGCTGCACGAAGTACGTCACACCAAGGCCCAGTGCGGTCAAAAGCACCAGAAGCGCGATGCTTGACGTCCGGCTCATGGTGCCTCCGGCTGTTGTCTGGCCGCCACGAACCGCTCCAGTGCCGGCACGCACAGGTTCATCAACAGCACGGCAAAGGCGATGCCGTCCGGATAGCCGCCCCAGGTACGAATCAGATAAGTCAGCAGTCCGACGCCAGCGCCGAACAGCAGTCGCGCGCCAAGGCTTCTGGCGCCGGACACCGGTTCGGTGATGATGAAGAACGCCCCCAGCATGGTCGCGCCGCTCAGTAGATGAAACAGCGGTGAACCATGGGAGTCGGAGCCCGACCCGTTCCAGCACAGCAGGCTGATGATGAACAGGCTGGCCAGCATGCCGACCGGGGCATGCCAACTGATCACCCGCCGTTGCAGGAGAAACAATCCACCTGCCAGAAACGCCAGGCTCATCCATTCCACTCCCCGGCCGCCGAAGTGGCCGAATGCCGGGTTGCCGGCAAACAGTTCATCCATGGTCAGGCTTTTGTTGATCCGCAGACTGTCCAGTGCCGTGGCCTGCACCCATGCATCCGGCGTTTGGCCGACACCGAACACTTGCTGCAAGCCACTCAGCAGATCCATGCCATGGGACGAGGGCCAATGGGTCATTGGTTGGGGGAAGGTCACCAGCACCAGAGCAAAACCGAGCATCGCCGGGTTGAAGGGATTCGAGCCGACGCCGCCATACAAGTGCTTGCCAAACACCATGGCAAAAGCGGCAGCACTGAGGGTCAGCCACCACGGGCAGTAAGGCGGTAGCGCCAGAGCCAGCAAGGTGGCACTGACCAACGCGCTACCGTCACTCAGGGTTGGTCGCAGCGGCCGCTTGCGCCATTGCACGACGGCGGCCTCGACGGCCAGCGCAGCAGAGGCCGCCAGAACCAGGTTGATCAACACGCCCCAGCCGTACAACCAGAATGCCACCAGCATTCCCGGCAGCGTGGCCAGCAGCACCAGTTTCATCGCCTGTTGCAGGCGATCGTCAACCGCGTCAAGGGCTGGCATGGGCGTCCACCTGGCGCTCGGCTTCGCCGAGTGCGCGCTCCAGGGCTTCGATTTGCTCCGCCGGTGCTTCACTGGCCTGAGCCTTCTTGAGTTCGGCGCGGCGCATGGCCAACTGGATCTTGGCCCGTTTCAGATCGGCATCATTTGGCGACACAACTGCGGCAGTCGGCGCAGGGGCCGATGGGGCGACGCTTTCCAGTTGCGCCAGGCTTTGTTCGGCGGCTTCGAACTGTTGTTGCAGGACGATCAACTGCGATTGCTGCTCGAAGGTCGGCGGATGCCCAAAGGCCTTCAGCGATTTGTGCAACTGCGCCCGACTCATCGCTACATCAATCTTGGCCTTTTTCAGCGCGGCATCGGCATTGGCGGTTTTCTGTGCGCGGACGCGCTCGAGGGCCGCCTGCACCGGGTCGGCTGTCGTCTCGGCAGGTTGCGCGGCTCGCTGCCTTGCCTGGCGCTCGGCGATTTTCTGTTGCTCCTCACGCTGCAAGCGGGCATTGCGTTGTTCGAAGCGGCGCCGTGCGTGATCGCGCTTGAGGGTGCGGGCCTGCCGCGCCTGCGGTGTGAGGGCCAGCCCCCCGACAACGGGCAGTACCGTGTTCGGCAGCAACGGGCGCATTTCGATGCAGTCCACCGGGCACGGTGCCACGCAGAGGTCGCAACCGGTGCACTCATCGATGATCACCGTGTGCATCAGTTTGGCCGCGCCGACGATGGCATCGACCGGGCAGGCCTGAATGCACTTGGTGCAACCAATGCACTCGGCCTCGCGGATATAGGCGATCTGCGCAGGTGCCGAGCCGCGAGTGATGTCCAGCTCCAGCACCGGCACCTTCAGCAGTTCGGCCAGGGCATTAATGGTTTCGTTGCCGCCTGGCGGACACTTGTTTATCGGCTCGCCATTGGCGATGCCTTCGGCGTAAGGCTTGCACCCGGGGTGGCCGCACTTGCCGCATTGGGTTTGCGGCAAGAGTGCGTCGATGAGTTGAATCAGACTCATGTTTTGATCAGTCCGCTGAATCCGAGAAAGGCCACTGCGATCAGGCCGGCACCAATCAGGTCGATCGGCAAGCCGCGAAAGGGCAGGGGAACATCGTTGTCGGCCGTGCGTTCACGCAAATCAGTGAACAGGCTCAACACCAGCCAGAAGCCCAGCCCTGCACCAAGGCTCAAGGCTGTGGCGTGAAAGAAGCCCTTGTCTTCCTGAGCATTGAGCAAGGCCACGCCGAGCACGCCGGCATTGCCCAGCAGCAACGGCCAGAGGCCTTCGAACGGCAGTGTCGAAAACAACCGTGTCAGCAACTTCAGCAATGGGCTGATCAGCAGCACGCTCAATGGCAGAAACACAAACAGACGCAGCGTCGTCAAATGCAGCGGCACCAGCAGCCATTGATAGAGCGCGTAGCCGAGCATGCCCACGACCAGCATCAGGCACGTCGTCGCAATGCCCAAGGCATGGACCTGACGGCGTTGGCTGCCCAACAGCGGATCGACGCCCAGCGGCCAGTGCAACACGACGTTGTTGATCAAGGCTGCACTGATAAGCGTAAGCAGTGTTTCGGTCATGATCGTCCATATCCGATGCTGGATAACTCTGTAGGAGCTGCCGCAGGCTGCGATCTTTTGACTTTGCTCTTAAAAAGCCAAGATCAAAGGATCGCAGCCTGCGGCAGCTCCTACAAGATGAAGCCAGACCTGAAAGACAGTATGGGCCAGACATGAAAATCCCACAGTCGCGCCAGGCACGACTGTGGGATCGGTTTTGCGCAGACCTTACTTGATGCGCTGACCAGGCTTGGCGCCGCTGTCAGGGCTGAGCAGGTAGATTTCTTCGCCACCAGGGCCGGCGGCCATCACCATGCCTTCGGAGATGCCGAACTTCATTTTCCGTGGTTTGAGGTTGGCGATCATCATGGTCAGGCGACCATTGAGCTTGGACGGGTCCGGGTAAGCGCTCTTGATCCCGGAGAACACGTTGCGTTGCTCGTCACCGATGTCCAGGGTCAGGCGCAACAGCTTGTCGGCGCCTTCCACGTGTTCAGCCTTGACGATTAGAGCGACTCGCAGGTCGACGGCGGCAAAGGTGTCGAACTCGATTTCCGGCGACAGCGGATCCTTGGCCAGTTCGCCATTGCCGACAGGCGGGATTTCGCTTTCGTTTTCGCCGGTGTCGGTCTGGCTGGCGGTCAGGTCTTCTTTCGAGGCGTCGGTCATGGCTTGCACCTTGACCGGGTCGATACGAGTCATCAACGGCTTGAACTCGTTCAGCTGGTGATTGCTGAGCAAGGTCGCGTGGTCGTTCCAGGTCAGCGGCGCGACGTTGAGGAACGCCTCGGCGTCGGCGGCCAGCAGCGGCAGTACAGGCTTGAGGAAGATCACCAGTTGGCGGAACAGGTTGACGCCGGTGGCACAGATGGCCTGGACTTCATCCTGCTTGCCTTCCTGTTTGTTCAGCGACCACGGTGCCTTGTCGGCGATCCAGGCATTGGCGCGGTCGGCCAGGCCCATGATCTCGCGCATGGCGCGGGCGAAGTCGCGGGCTTCATAGGCGTCGGCAATGCCTGGCGCGGCGGCCAGGAAGGCTTCGGTCAGTTCAGGCGCGGCGTTGGTGTCGACCATCACGCCGGCATTGCCCTTGTTGATGAAACCGGCGCAACGGCTGGCGATGTTGACGACCTTGCCCACCAGGTCGGAGTTGACCTTCTGCACGAAGTCCTCGAGGTTCAGGTCGAGGTCGTCTACGCCACGGCCCAGCTTGGCCGCGTAGTAGTAGCGCAGGTATTCCGGCGACAGGTGATCAAGGTAAGTGCGGGCCTTGATGAAGGTGCCACGGGACTTGGACATTTTCTGGCCGTTGACGGTCAGGTAGCCGTGCACGTTGATCCCGGTCGGCTTGCGGTAGCCTGCGCCTTCGAGCATGGCTGGCCAGAACAGGGCGTGGAAGTTGACGATGTCCTTGCCGATGAAATGGTACAGCTCGGCGGTGGAGTCCTTGCCCCAGAACGCATCGAAGTCCAGCTCCGGCGTACGGTTGCACAGGTTCTTGAAGCTGGCCATGTAGCCGATCGGCGCATCCAGCCACACGTAGAAGTATTTGCCCGGCTCGTCGGGGATTTCAAAACCAAAGTACGGCGCATCGCGGGAGATGTCCCACTGTTGCAGGCCGGCGTCCAGCCATTCGGCGATCTTGTTGGCCACGGCGTCCTGCAGGGTGCCGCTGCGGGTCCAGGTTTGCAGCATTTGCTGGAAGTCTGGCAGCTTGAAGAAGAAGTGCTGGGAATCCTTGAGCACCGGGGTGGCGCCGGAGATTGCCGACTTCGGATCCTTCAGGTCGGTTGGCGCGTAAGTCGCGCCGCATTTTTCGCAGTTGTCGCCGTACTGGTCTTCGGTGCCGCATTTCGGGCAGGTGCCCTTGATGAAGCGGTCGGCCAGGAACATTTTCTTTTCCGGGTCGAAGTACTGGGTGATCGAGCGCGTGGCGATGTGCCCGGCGTCACGCAGCTTCAGGTAGATCTGACTCGACAGCTCACGGTTTTCTTCGGCGTGAGTGGAGTGGAAGTTATCGAAATCCACCAGAAAGTCGGCAAAGTCGGCGCTGTGTTCAGCCTGGACGTTGGCGATCAGTTGTTCCGGGGTGATGCCTTCCTTTTCCGCGCGCAGCATGATCGCCGAACCGTGGGCGTCGTCGGCGCAGACATAGATGCATTGATTGCCGCGGTGCTTCTGGAAGCGCACCCACATATCGGTCTGGATGTATTCCAGCATATGGCCGAGGTGAATCGAACCATTGGCATAGGGCAGGGCGCTGGTGACGAGGATCTTGCGTGGCTCGGACATGGGGCTCGGCTACTTGATGAAACGGAGGTCGGCCACTATAAAGCGCTGGCGCATATTTTTCACCCTGTGAGCCTGTTTCATTGGATGAGTAACGGGTGATGGTTCAAAAGTTCGTCCGAACGCGGCCCGAGCCTTCGGACGATCTTTTCTACATCCCGCCCAACGATCAGAACAGGTACGATACCCGTTATCTTTTCCAGTCCTGTTTTCGGAGTTGCCCATGAGCGCCGTCAATCGCGCAGCGGTGGAAGCCGTCCTTCGCCAATACACCGACCCATACCTGAACCAGGACCCGGTCAGCGCCGGGTGCGTGCGCAACATCGAGATCCAGGGTGACCGCGTTAGCGTTCAGCTTGAATTGGGATACGCCGCCGGCCTGTTCAAGAGTGGTTGGGCACAAATGCTGGAAATGGCTATTCAGGGGCTGGATGGCGTAGCCAGTGCCAAGGTCGACATCACCAGCGTGATTGCCGCACACAAGGCTCAGGCACAGATTCCGGGCCTGGCCAACGTCAAGAACGTGGTGGCTGTCGCGTCCGGCAAGGGCGGCGTGGGTAAATCCACCACCGCGGCCAACCTTGCGTTGGCACTGGCCCGCGAAGGCGCCAAGGTCGGGATTCTCGACGCGGACATCTACGGTCCGAGCCAAGGCATCATGTTCGGCATCCCTGAGCGCACCCGTCCAGAGGTCAAGGACCAGAAGTGGTTCGTGCCGCTCAAGTCCCATGGTGTCGAGGTCATGTCCATGGCCTTCCTCACCGATGACAACACACCGATGGTCTGGCGTGGTCCGATGGTCTCCGGCGCCTTGCTGCAATTGGTGACGCAGACTGCGTGGGGCGACCTGGACTACCTGGTCATCGACATGCCGCCAGGCACCGGTGACATCCAGCTGACCCTGGCGCAGAAAGTGCCTGTGGCCGGTGCGGTCATCGTTACCACTCCGCAGGACCTGGCATTGCTGGACGCGCGCAAGGGCGTGGAAATGTTCCGCAAGGTCAACATTCCGGTGCTGGGCGTGGTGGAAAACATGGCCGTGCACATCTGCTCCAATTGCGGACATGCCGAGCATCTGTTCGGTGAGGGCGGTGGCGTGAAACTGGCCAACCAGTATGGCGTCGAACTGCTGGCCTCGTTGCCGCTGTCGATGGTCATCCGCGAGCAGGCCGATGGCGGCAAGCCAACGGTGATCGCCGAGCCTGACAGCCAGATCGCCATGGTCTACCAGGAACTGGCCCGCCATGTCGGTGCGCGGATCGTATTGCAGGAAGCGTTGACGCCGGCGATGCCGAACATCAGCGTTAGCGACGATTGATCCCGGTCGCCTGTTAAAAGATCGCAGCCTGCGGCAGCTCCTACAGGGTGAACATCAATTCCATGTAGGAGCTGCCGCAGGCTGCGATCTTTTGATCTTGCTTTAGATCCGCAACCCGCCATCCATCTCCAGAATCCGACCGGTGTAATAGTCGTTCTCGAAGATGTAAGCCGCCGAATGGGCGATTTCCTCAGGTTTGCCCATACGCTTGAGCGGAATACCGGTGGTCATTTTCTCCAGCGCTTCAGGTTTCATCCCCAGAGTCATTTCGGTTTCGATGAAGCCCGGTGCAATGCCGGCGACGCGAATGCCGTAGCGCGCCAGTTCCCTGGCCCAGGTCACGGTCGCCGCCGCAACACCGGCCTTGGCCGCCGAATAGTTGGTCTGGCCGACGTTGCCGGCGCGGGAAATCGACGAGATATTGATGATCGCGCCGCTGTTGTTCAGCTCGACCATCTTCGCCGCGACTTCACGGGTGCACAGGAACACGCCGGTCAGGTTGACGTCGATGACCGCCTGCCACTGGGCCAGGCTCATCTTGGTCATTTCGCCATCCTTGACCTTGAGCAACAGACCGTCGCGCAGGATCCCTGCGTTGTTGATCAAACCATGGATCGCGCCGAAGTCTTCAGCGACCTGGGCAACCATGTGGGTCACTTGTTCTTCGTTGGCCACGTTGCACAGGTAGGCGCGGGCCTCGACACCTTGGGCCTTGCAGGCCGCGACGGCGTCGTCGAGTTTTTCCTGGTTCAGGTCCACCAGCGCGAGTCTCGCGCCAAGGCCTGCGAAATACTCGGCCATGGAGCGGCCTAAACCCTGGCAACCGCCCGTGATAATGATTACTTTGTCAGTGAGTTGCATTCGCATGCCCCCGGTAGCAGGTCTGAGTGTTTCCTTGTAGAGAGCCTCTCGATCTGCGCCTGACGTGGCCCGGCTGCACATGAGAACTGCCCCGATGGCGTGCTGGGACTTTCACCAGCAGCTCGTCCGTTTTTCTGACGGACTCTATTTAAGGAGTCATAAATTGAGCGTTGAAGCGGCTAAGCATGCACGAGAATTGCTCCTCAAGGAATACCGTGGGGTGCTCTCGACGCACTCCAAATCGATGCCCGGTTTTCCGTTCGGCTCCGTGGTTCCGTACTGCCTGGACGAGCTGGGCCGGCCGCTGATCCTGATCAGCCGCATCGCCCAGCACACTCATAATCTGCAGAAAGATCCGAAGTGCTCGCTCTTTGTCGGCGAACGTGGCGCCGAAGATGTCCAGGCCGTTGGTCGACTGACTTACCTGGCCGAGGCGCAGCAGCTCGAAGACGAAGCCGCCATCGAAGCCGCCTCCGAGCGTTACTACCGCTACTTCCCGGAGTCGCAGGGTTATCACCAGGCCCACGATTTCGATTTCTGGGTGCTCAAGCCTGTACGCCACCGTTACATCGGCGGTTTTGGCGCCATTCATTGGGTCAACGACCTGACCCTGGCCAACCCGTTCGCTGGCAAGGCCGAAGTGAGCATGGTCGAGCACATGAACGCCGACCACGCCAAGGCCATTGCCCATTACGTCGAGCTGGCCGGACTGCCGAAAAACGTACCGGCGCAAATGGCCGGAATCGACAGCGAAGGCATGCATCTGCGCATTGGCCAGAGCCTGTACTGGTTGCCGTTTCAAGCGCCTTGTAATACGCCGACACAAGTCCGCGAAGCCTTGGTTTCTCTGGCCCACGCCGAGCATTGGCCGAAAAATGAAGTGGCCGATGCTTGAATTCACGAAACGGCGACGTCATCTAAGGTGAACTGGCAAGGCATTCTTGCGTTGAGGAATCATTTGATGCGCCCTTTTTTGTTGCTCTTTCTGCTGTTCCCGGTGTTAGAGCTGTTCGTATTCGTCAAGGTGGCAGGGTCGATCGGGTTTTTCCCGGCCCTGCTGCTGATCATTCTCGGCTCGATGTTCGGTGTGTTCGTGCTGCGCGTCGCCGGCCTGGCCACGGCCCTGCGTGCCCGTGAGAGCCTGAACCGCGGCGAGCTGCCGGCCCAGACCATGCTCGAAGGCCTGATGCTGGCATTGGCCGGCGGCCTGTTGATTCTTCCCGGTTTCATCAGCGATGTGATCGGCCTGTTCATGCTGCTGCCGTTCAGTCGTCGCCTGCTGGCGGGTAAAATGCGCCAGCGCGCCGAAGAGCAGGCCATGCGTCAGCGAGCGTTCGCCGATGACCTCCAGGCCCGTGGCGGCCCGGCACCTCGCGAGCCGCTGGGCCGCGAGCCCAACGTGATCGAAGGCGAGTTCGAACACCGCGATACCAAGTAATAAGCACATCGACACGGCACCTTCGGGTGCCGTGTTCGTTTGCGGGGCAGCGAACTGAAATTTTTTCGATCCTCGCCCTTGTAATAAGCTTATGCGCCCTTATGTAACGGTCACCGCAAGGTTTCTGGCGAACACGCCAGACAGACTTCCGCGGTTCGCTTGACGAACCGCACCCGGCATCGCCGGACTTTGTTAAACCCGCCGGGACTACACCGGCCGATGAAAACCACAATTAGGAGAGATCGACAATGAAGCTTCGTCCTCTGCATGACCGCGTCGTCATCCGTCGCAGCGAAGAAGAAAAGAAAACCGCTGGCGGTATCGTCCTGCCAGGTTCGGCTGCTGAAAAAGCCAACAGCGGCGAAATCCTCGCTGTAGGCACCGGCCGCGTACTGGACAACGGTGAAGTGCGCGCACTGGCCGTGAAAGTGGGCGATAAGGTTGTGTTCGGTCCTTACTCCGGCAGCAACACTGTGAAAGTCGACGGCGAAGACCTGCTGGTAATGAGCGAGAACGAAATCCTCGCTGTTATCGAAGGCTGATACCCCCGTTCATTTTCCGCTACTACAAAGTATTTAAGGAATATCGATCATGGCTGCTAAAGAAGTTCTGTTTGGCGATTCCGCCCGCAAGAAAATGCTCAAAGGCGTCAACGTCCTGGCTGACGCAGTAAAAGCGACCCTGGGCCCGAAAGGCCGTAACGTGATCATCGAGAAGAGCTTCGGCGCTCCGACCATCACCAAGGACGGCGTTTCCGTCGCCAAAGAAATCGAACTGGAAGACCGTTTCGAAAACATGGGCGCGCAGCTGGTCAAAGACGTTGCCTCCCGTGCCAACGATGACGCTGGTGACGGTACTACCACCGCTACCGTTCTGGCTCAGTCGATCGTCAACGAAGGCCTGAAAGCCGTCGCTGCCGGCATGAACCCGATGGATCTGAAGCGCGGCATCGACAAGGCGACCATCGCCATCGTCAAAGAGCTGAAAAACCTGTCCAAGCCATGCGCTGACACCAAGGCCATCGCTCAGGTTGGCACCATCTCGGCCAACTCCGACAACTCCATCGGCGACATCATTGCCGAAGCCATGGAAAAAGTCGGTAAAGAAGGCGTGATCACCGTTGAAGAAGGCACTGGCCTGGAAAACGAACTGTCGGTTGTAGAAGGCATGCAGTTCGACCGTGGCTACCTGTCCCCGTACTTCGTCAACAAGCCGGAAACCATGGTTGCCGAGCTGGACAACCCGCTGGTTCTGCTGGTCGACAAAAAGATCTCGAACATCCGCGAAATGCTGCCAGTGCTGGAAGCCGTTGCCAAAGCCGGCCGTCCGCTGCTGATCGTTTCCGAAGACGTTGAAGGCGAAGCCCTGGCGACTCTGGTCGTGAACAACATGCGTGGCATCGTTAAAGTCGCAGCCGTCAAGGCTCCAGGCTTCGGCGACCGCCGCAAGGCCATGCTGCAGGACATCGCCGTTCTGACCGGCGGTACCGTTATCTCCGAAGAGATCGGCCTGAGCCTGGAAGCAGCCACCCTGGAAAACCTGGGCAGCGCCAAGCGCGTGACCATCTCCAAGGAAAACACCATCATCGTTGACGGTGCTGGCGTAGCAGGCGACATCGAGTCCCGCATTGCTCAGATCCGTGCTCAGGTTGCCGAAACTTCCTCGGACTACGACCGTGAAAAACTGCAAGAGCGTCTGGCCAAGCTGTCCGGCGGCGTTGCAGTGATCAAGGTTGGCGCTGGTTCCGAAGTAGAAATGAAAGAGAAAAAAGCCCGCGTTGAAGACGCCCTGCACGCAACCCGTGCAGCCGTTGAAGAAGGCGTGGTACCTGGCGGTGGCGTTGCGCTGATCCGCGCTCTGGAAGCAATCCTCGACCTGAAAGGCGACAACGCCGACCAGGACGTGGGTATCGCCGTACTGCGTCGTGCCATCGAAGCACCGCTGCGTCAGATCGCTGCCAACAGCGGTGACGAGCCAAGCGTTGTGGTCAACGAAGTCAAGAACGGCAAAGGTAACTTCGGTTACAACGCTGCGACTGGCGAATACGGCGACATGATCGAAATGGGTATCCTGGATCCGACCAAGGTCACCCGTTCCGCGTTGCAAGCTGCATCGTCGATCGGCGGTCTGATCCTGACCACCGAAGCCGCGGTAGCTGATGCACCGAAGAAAGACGGCGGTGCTGGTGGCGGTATGCCAGACATGGGCGGCATGGGTGGCATGGGCGGCATGATGTAAGCCAGCCTTACCCCTGTACGAAAAAACCCCGCCTGCGAAAGCAGGCGGGGTTTTTTATTGTCTTTTACAAACATCAAAGTCAAAAGATCTTCTATCAAGCCCTGACCGGTTCGGCCTTGCCTGCTCGTTCAACGCTGGATGCAGGTCGATACAGAATCCAGTAATACGACCCCAGACAAATCAGCCAGCAGAACACTGCCGTCCACACGTTGTGCGAGAAGAAGTGCGCGCCCTGCATCATCCGCCCGATGGAAAACACCGAGCCGAGGGCGAAGGCGAAGACAAACGCTGCGCGAGCCATGCGCGGGCGACGGTCACGCAATACGAAAAACAGGGCAAACAGGGTGAAACCGGTGGCCGCATGGCCGCCGGGCCAGCAACGTCCCGGTTTTTCGGTGTGCGGGCGAGGGCTCAGCAATTCGCTGTACGTCTCGTGACCGCCGAATTGCTCAAGGCTCCAGGGGCATTGCACCGCGGTCACCGCTTTCATGGGCGTGACAAAGGAAGTCGCCAGGCCCAGGGACAGCACCAGACAACCCAGTTCGCGCTTGTACGGCTTGAGTTTGGCCATGAAGAACGAAGCGATGTAGCCGAGGATGGCGAACACCGAAAATGCAATGACGACCTGCTTGGCGCGGGTATGCAGGATGTTTTCCAGGAAGTAACTGTGCCGTCCGATGAAGTCCCCCGCGACCGGGTCGTAGAACAGCTTGGCAAGGTCCATGTCCAGTGAGGTCAGTTCGAGCAACACCAGAATGATCGCCGCAACGGCGGGAACCCCCAGGCACACCCAGAAGTTGAGTGGGCGAGGGGCAGGGCGGACAGCGGTTGATGACATGGTGGATCCTGAACAAAGGAAAAAGCCCCGGGGCATCAGCCCGGGGCGATTCGGTTAACGTTCGCCGACTTGACCGGCACCCTCCTTGGGCGCCTTCCAGCCAAGCAGCTGTTGCTTGAAGCCATAACTGGCGGTTTGGTAATAGGTGATGGCGCGGGTAATCAGCGGGTCATCGGCGGTCGACCGGGACTCGCGGCTTTCGGTCAGTGCGTCATCGTGACGACGCAATCCCTGGCGTGGGCTCAAAATTGCCAGGTCCTTGCCGTCAAACAACCCCAGGTGCTGGTAGTTACCAACCACCACGCGTGGCGGCAGCGGGTTGTCCTGCAACAGGTTACGGCCAAAGAACGTCGATTCATAATCCAGATTGAGCAAGCCCAGCAGCGTTGGCGCCAGATCGATCTGGCTGGCCAGCTGTGCCGTTTCCCGAGCTTCGATCAACTTGGGCGCGTAGATGAACAGCGGAATCTGATAGTTGGCGATAGGCAAGTCTTCCTTACCGGCGCTGCCTGCGGTGTGGTCGGCGACAAAGACGAAGATTGTATTGTCAAACCAGGGTTTTTGACGCGCCTGATCGAGAAACTGACCGATGGCGTAGTCGGTGTATTTCACCGCGCCGTCACGGCCGTTGCCGGACTTGATGTCGATCCGGTTGTCCGGATAGGTGTAAGGGCGATGGTTGGACGTCGTCATCAGCTGCAGCAGGAATGGCTGCTGCCTGGCATAGTCGGCATCGGCCAGTTTCAGGGTCTGGTTGTAGAGATCCTCGTCTGCCATGCCCCAGGCATTCTTGAAGTGAATCTCCGACTCCTCGACGCTGCTCTGGTCTACAACGCGATAACCATTGCCACTGAAGAACGCATTCATGTTGTCGAAGTAACCGCGGCCGCCGTAAACAAACACGCTGTCGTAGCCCACGGCATTGAGTTGCTGGCCAAGGCTGGCAAAGCCGCTTTCACGACCCACGCGCTTGACGATCGAGCGACCCGGTGTCGGCGGAATCGCCAGGGTGATGGCTTCCAGGCCTCGGTCGGTGCGGGTGCCGGTGGCGTAGAAGTTATTGAAATACAGGCTCTGCTTGCGCAAGGCATCAAGGTAGGGGGTCAGGTTACGGGTGTCACCGTTGCTGCCCATGTACTTGGCGCTGAAGCTTTCAATGGTGACCAGTACGATGTTGGGCTTGCGCGGTGTGCCCGGGTTATCGATTTGCCGACGGATGTCCTGCGGGTCCTGGCCAACGAAGCGGGCATTGGGTTCTGCCAGTTCGGCGCGAATCTGCTGGGCAACGACTGCCTCCGGCAGCGTTTTGTAGAACTGCGGGTAGTCCAGTTCGTTGTTACGGAACGCGGCGAAGAACTGGTAGGGACCATTGCTCGCCAGTTCGTTCTGATAGGCATTGCCGCCCTGGGCGCGCGGGGCATCCTGGCTGAGCAACTGCATGCTCAGGCCGGCGACGATCAACAAACCGAGAGCATTCAGTAAGCGGCCGCGTAGGGGCGGCAATGGCGCATCAAGTGCGGCGTTGAAGAATTTGCGCAATGCAAGACTCAGGACCACGGCCAGCACGGCGAGAATGCTCAGCAGCGTGCCGATCGGGTATGACTCCAGCAGGTTGTTCAGTACTTCGTCGGAATACACCAGGTAGTCGACGGCGATGAAGTTGAAGCGCACGCCGAATTCATCCCAGAACAGCCACTCGGCCACCGAGGTGAACAGCATCGCGAACAGACTGACGGTCAGCAGACCCTGAAGAAACCAGCGATGGCCACGAGTGCGCCACAAGGCCGGCGGACACAGCAACAGGTAGAGGCCCATGGGCAGCGCTGCGTAAGCGATAAAACCCATGTCGTAAAGCAGGCCGATACCAAACACCGACAGGAAGCCGCTACCGGCCTCATTCAGATGAGTGAGGAGCAGGACTGTTCGAGTCAGAAAAAAAATTGCCAGCCAGGAGCCGGTCACCAGCAGCAAAAAGCGCATGGGTGCCGTCTTCAAATAGTCCATTTTCTATATTCCTTATTATCAATCGCGTGACAGTCTTCACCGCCCGCTGTAGGGAGCGTGTGAATCGATAGTGAAAAACTCGTCAATCATACCTGTTGGTTGAGTGAATTGATCCATGCACAGCCTTCCCCTAGCCGTGGGCCACACTTGGCCTTAAGCTGCGCGGGCCATGACGGCCGTTACTGTGGACGGAGAGATACCCATGCGAATTCTATTGGTTGAAGACAACCGCGATATCCTGGCCAACCTGGCCGATTACCTGGGGCTCAAAGGCTATACCGTGGATTGCGCGCAGGACGGTCTGTCGGGTCTGCATCTGGCGGCCACCGAGCATTACGATTTGATCGTGCTCGATATCATGCTACCCGGCATCGATGGCTACACCCTGTGCAAGCGCCTGCGCGAAGATGCCCGCCGCGAAACGCCGGTGATCATGCTCACGGCCCGCGATCAACTGGATGACCGCCTGCAAGGCTTCAAGTCCGGCGCCGATGACTACCTGATCAAACCGTTCGCCCTGTCTGAGCTGGCGGCGCGTATCGAAGCGGTCATGCGCCGTACCCAGGGCGGCGGACGGCGGACCTTGCAGGTCGGCGACCTGAGCTATGACCTCGACACCCTGGAAGTCACTCGCGAAGGCCGGTTGCTGAAACTCAACCCGGTCGGCCTGAAGCTGCTGGCCGTGTTGATGCAGAAAAGCCCGCATGTATTGCGCCGTGAAATTCTTGAAGAAGCCCTGTGGGGCGACGACTGCCCGGACAGCGACAGCCTGCGCAGCCATGTCCACCAACTGCGCCAGGTGATCGACAAACCGTTCGCCAAGCCATTGCTGCAAACCGTACACGGTGTGGGGTATCGCTTGGCCGAGGGGCGTGATGGAGTTTAAGCAGAGCCTTTCTCAACGAATCATCATTGCCTTTGCGCTGATGAGCGCACTGGTGGCGGGTGCCTTTGCCATGGGCATTGTGGCGACCGTGCACCTGGTGGAAGAAAAACTGATTTCGGCAGGTCTGGGTGGCGATTTGCAGCGCCTGTTGCTGATGGACAGTGTCACGGACTGGCGCCATCGTCCCGAACCGGACCAATTGTTCTACTTCAGCAGCGGGCCAGGCGATTTCAGATTGCCCAAGGATTTGCGGCACCTGGAGCCGGGTTTCCATGAAGTGTTCCGTGAAAACCTGTCGTACCACGCCATGGTCGAAATCGTCGACGGCCGACGTTACGTGCTGTTGCAGGACCAGAGCGACTTCGAAGAGCGTGAGCGGGTGCTGTTTGCCGTGGCGCTGGTGGGTTTCGTACTGAGCCTGGTGCTGGCGGTGTTTCTCGGCTGGGTCCTGGCACGCAAGGTCATGGCGCCGGTGGTACGGTTGGCCCGCCAGGTACGCCATCGTGATCAACTGCTGGGTTTGGCTCCTCCGTTGGCTCCGGACTATGCCGCTGACGAAGTGGGCGAACTGGCCGTGGCCTTCGACGCCACCCTCGGGCGCTTGCGTCAGGCCTTGACCCGCGAGCGGTTGTTCACCAGCGACGTCAGCCACGAATTGCGTACGCCCCTGATGATATTGGCCAGTTCCTGCGAGTTGTTGCTGGAAAACCCCGGTATCGATCAGCGCGGCCGCGCTCAGGTCGAGCGCATTGCCCGAGCGTGTGAAGAAATGCGTGAGCTGGTGCAAACCTTCCTGATGCTGGCCCGTGCCCAACGCGAAGACGCCAGCATGTCGCCGCAACAGTCCCTTAGCCAGGTGGCCGAGGGCCTGCTCGGTCTGTGGCGTGAACCTATCGAAAGCAAAGGGTTGGAGCTGATCTTCGAACCGGGCAACCCCGAGGCCAAGGGCTACAATGCGACGTTCTTGCACGCGGTGATGGGTAACTTGCTGCGCAATGCCTTGCATTACACCGAGCAGGGCTTCATCCGCCTGACCCTGACGGGTACGGGCTTTCTGGTCGAAGACAGTGGTGTGGGCATTCCCGAGGAAAAACGCGAGGCGATGTTCGAACCCTTCGTCCGGGGCACTGAAAAGCGTGGGGAAGGCTTGGGCCTGGGGCTTTCACTGGTGCAGCGGATCTGTGAAAACCAGGGCTGGAGCGTCGGCCTGACAACCATGGAGCCCAATGGCTGCCGTTTTCAGGTGGAGTTGTCGCGAACTTGAACAGTTGAGTCGGGCGTCCAGTAAACCCTATCAATTCTGTAAAGCTCTGTAATACTTCCAGGTTTCCCATTACGAACTTTTCACAAATGGATCACCTGTCAACGACACCACGAAACCTAAGGTGGTTGCTATCAGAAGTTCAGGAGCCCTGATGATGGACGGCCCGATCAAGCTCGATTTCTCCGAAAAGTACGACGATCAACACGCGCAACGTTATCTGCACAAACACCAGGAAGGTCTCGGCCGTCGATTGTCCCATTGGCGTGACGAACAACTGGCGCGCAAGGCGCTGGCCCTGGTTGGCGAGCCTGGCCTGGTCCTCGATTTGCCGTGTGGTGCAGGGCGTTTCTGGCCCTTGCTGGCGGAAAAATCCAACCGCGTGATCATCGGTGCCGATAACTCGCAGTCCATGCTGAAGATCGCAACCCAGGCGCAACCTGCCGACGTGGTGAAACGGGTACAACCCTTGCACACGTCTGCATTCGACATCGCCTTGCCGGACAACGCCGTCGACAGCATTTTTTGCATGCGCTTGCTCCACCACATCGGTGAAGCCGAGCATCGCATGGCTATCTTGCGCGAATTCGAGCGAGTTTCCCGTGACAGCGTGATCCTTTCGCTATGGGTCGATGGCAACTTCAAGGCCTGGAAACGCAAGCGTTCGGAGAAAACCCGTGGGCAGGAAGGTTACCAAAACCGGTTTGTGTTACCGGCCGCTACCGTAGAAAAGGAATTTGAGCAGGCGGGTTTCCGCATCCAGGAACAACTGGACTTTTTGCCGCTCTATGCGATGTGGCGAGTTTACGTATTACGCAAGAGGTAACAGGATGGCAGTGCAGTGTGCAGCAGAAACGGAAGTCGCTCCCCAGGACCGCTTCGATTACTTTTGGAATCAGCGCGGTGAATGGGTGGAGGAACCCAACGTCCGTCGCGGCGGGGAAAGCGGCGTTCAACGCCTGATGGGCAGTGATGGTCAGCTGCTCTACGTCAAGCGCCAGACCGGGCATATCCATCGTAGCTGGCAGCACCCCTTCGGGCGGCCTACGGTACTGCGCGAGCATGCTGCGCTCATCGGTGTGACCGCGCTTGGCGTACGGGTTCCGCAAATCGTTTTCTGCGGCGCACAGCGCGACCCTGTGCACAAGTGGCGTGCCTTGCTGCTCACCAAGTCGCTGGACGGCTTCGAGGAAATCGATCGCTGGTACGCCGGTGGCGGTCGCGAGCGTCATGGTGAAGCCATAAACGACCGAGTGCTCAAGGACCTGGCTGAAAACCTGGCTCGCATGCACAAGGGCCGCTGGCAGCACGGTTGCCTTTACGACAAGCACGTATTCGTTCGCGTGACCGGTGAGGGCGAGACGGCCAAGGTCGAAGTGGCCCTGATCGATCTGGAGAAATGCCGACGGCGTTTGACCGCCAATCGTGCAGCTGTCCATGACTTGAAGCAGTTGCGTCGCCACTCGTCGTTCAGCGCGGCAGACTGGAAAAAGCTGGTCTATTTTTATGAGACGGCGTTTGGCAGCGCCATCAAGGGTTTATAGCGATGAAACTCGAAATTGCACGAGGTTTGTTTCTGGTAGGAGCCTTGGCAGTTGCATCAATCGCGATGGCAACCTGGGAGCAACCGCGCCCCCGGGTTCTCAGCTCGATAAGCGCAGAAGAACATTGTCCATTGCCACGGGTTGCAAAGGCATCCGTGGCCACTCGACCCGATCATGATCTGTTGTTGTTCATGTTCGGACTTTCTCAAGGATTGAGGCCGCAAAATTGAACCGATTGAAGCCCAAATGAAAGGCCTCGCTGATGCGAGGCCTTTTTTTTTATTGCCCGGTGCAGGAGCAAGACGGATCGCCGCATCGCTGCTCCCACAAGGTTATGAGTATTCTTGAGGTTTATCGGGTTTGGCCAGCAACGTGTAGATGCAGGGCAACACAAACAGGGTGAACAACGTGCCGATCGACATGCCCGTCGCGATGACCGTGCCGATGTCGAACCGGCTGACTGCGCCAGCACCGGTGGCGATGATCAATGGCACCATGCCGAACACCATCGCCGCGGTGGTCATCAAGACCGGTCGCAGCCGGATGGCCGCCGCTTCCTCTACCGCTTCCCGTGCCGTCAGGCCCTTGTCCTTGCGTAGCTGGTTGGCGAACTGGACGATCAGAATGCCGTGCTTGCTGATCAGCCCGATCAACGTCACCAACCCGACCTGGGTGTAGATGTTCATGCTCGACCAACCCAGGAACAGCGGAATCAATGCGCCGCAGATGGACAGGGGCACGGTGACCAGGATCACCAGCGGGTCGCGGAAGCTTTCGAACTGGGCCGCCAGCACCAGGAAAATGATCGCCAGTGCCAAGGCAAAGGTGACCCATAGGGCACTGCCTTCCTGAACGTACTGCCTCGATGCTCCGGCGTAGTCGAAGGCAAAGCCGGCGGGTGCCTCTTCCCGGGCGATCTGGCGCACGAGGTCGATGGCTTCCCCCATGCTCACCAGCGGTACTCCGGACAGGATGGCCGAGTTGAGTTGCTGGAACTGGTTCAGTTGTCGCGGTCGAGCACGGTCGGTGATGGTGATCAGGGTCGACAATGCCAACAGCTCGCCCTTGGTGTTTTTCACGTAGTAATTGTTCAGCCAGTCCGGATTGTCACGGAACGGCCGTTCGACCTGGGCAATGACTTTGTAGCTGCGACCTTCAATGGTGAAACGGTTGATCTCGGCTTCACCCAGCAGGGTCGCCAGGGTTCCCCCCAGATCCTGCATGGAAACCCCCATCTGCGCGGCCTTGGCGCGGTCGATATCCACCACCACTTCCGGCTTGTCGAAGGCCAGGTCAACGTGGACAAACGCAAACTTGCCGGATTCCTTCGCCCGTTTTTTTACCCGGTCGGCCACCTGCAGCAGCAACTCGTAATCGTTGGCGGAGTTGATGACGAACTGGAACGGCACACCTTCGCCGGTGCCCGGCAGGGACGGCAGGTTGAAGCCGAAAATCTGCAACCCCGTGATCTTTTCCAGTTTGGCCTGCACCTTGGGCAGGATCGCCATTTGCGTGCGACTGCGCTCGTTCCACGGCTTGAGCAGGAAACCGCCGATACCCGATTGTACGCCGTTGAAACCGTTGATCTGGAAGGACGAGTAGTACTCCGGAAACGCCTTGAAGATCGAGATGAACTCGTCGGTGTAGGTGTTCAGGTAGTCGAGGTTGGTCGGTTGCGGGGCGTTGGCTATCATGAAAATGATGCCCTGGTCCTCATCCGGCGCCAGTTCCGATTTGGTGAATTTGAGAAAGACCGGAATCAGGCACAACACGATCACGGCGAACACCAGCACCACCGGCCGGGTGTTTAGGGTGCCGTGAAGCAGGCTCTGGTAGCGGCGCTTGAGTCTTTCGAAAATCATGTCCAGGCGATGGGCCAGGCCACTGGGGTTCTCGTCGTGGCGCAGCAGAAACGCACACATCATCGGCGACAGGGTCAGGGCGACGATACCGGAAATCACCACCGCGCCGGCCAGGGTCAGGGCGAACTCCTTGAACAGCGCCCCGGTCAGGCCGGTCAGGAAGCCGATCGGTGCATATACCGCGGCCAGGGTGATGGTCATCGAGACCACCGGCATGGCGATTTCCCGGGCGCCTTCAATGGCGGCGTCGAGCGGTGTCTTGCCTTCCTCGATGTGGCGATGAATGTTTTCCACCACCACGATGGCGTCGTCCACCACCAGGCCGATGGCCAATACCATTGCCAGCAGGGTGAGCAGGTTGATGGAGTACCCCATCATCTGCATGAAGAACATGACGCCGATCATCGACAGCGGGATGGTCACCACCGGGATCACCACCGAACGCAGGGCGCCGAGGAACAGGAACACCACCACGATCACGATCAGCACCGCTTCGAACAGGGTTTTCACCACTTCGTCGATCGAGGCCTGGATGAACAGGGTGGCGTCGTAGGCGATCTCACCCTTGAGGTTCGGCGGTAGCTGGGCCTCCAGGTCCGGCATGATCTTGCGCACTTCCTTGATCACTTCCAGCGGGTTGGCACCGGGCGTCGCCTTGATGCCGATGTACACCGAAGGGGTGCCACCGAACGAGCTGATGGTGTCGTAGTTTTCCGCACCCATTTCCACACGCGCCACATCGCGCAGCAACACACGGCTGTCGCCATCGACCTTGAGCGCAATCGCCCCGAAGGCTTCGGCGGACTTGAGTTCGGTATTGGCGTTGATGCTGGTGACCACGTATTCGCCTTTCACCTCGCCGGCGGCCGAGAGGAAGTTGTACTGGCGCACCGCGTTGGTCACATCGCTGGCACTGAGGCCGAAACCAGAGAGCTTCATCGGGTCCAGCCATAGGCGCATGGCAAAGACCTGGTTGCCGAGGATCTCAGCTTCGGCCATGCCGGGCAAGGTTGCCAGTTTCGGCTGGATCACCCGCGACAGGTAATCGGTAATCTGCGGGTTGCTCAATTCCTTGCTGAAAAAGCTCATGTACATCAGCACTGACGCATCGGCAGATTGTTTGCTCAGCACCGGGTCTTCAGCGTCCTGGGGCAGCTGGCTCTTGACCTCGTTGGCCTTGGCCAGCAGTTCGGTAAACAGACGGTCGCTGTTGGAGCCGACGTGCGCGTAGATCGAGATCACCGAAAAGTTCTGGCGACTCACCGAGGTCATGTAGTCGATGCCCTCGGCGCTGGCCAGGCTTTGCTGCATCGGTTGGGTGATGTAGCCCTGGATGGTCTCGGCGTTGGCCCCGGGGTAGGCGGTGGTCACCGTGATCAGGGCGTTTTCCATTTGCGGATACTGGCGCAGGGGCAGCTTGCCCCAGGCCTGGAAGCCCAGCAGCACAATCAGCAGGCTGACCACGGTTGCGAGAACCGGGCGGCGGATGAACGGGTCGGTAAAAGCCATGGGGATTCCTTGATCAGTCCGCGCGTGGCGGGCTGTTCCGCTCGGCCAGGGTCTTGTCGTCGCTGATGGCAATGTGTGCGCCGTTGTCCAGTTTGAGCTGGCCGGCGGTCACCACTTTCTCGCCGCTCTGCACGCCTTTGGTGATCATCACTTGCCCATCGCGGCGTTCGCCGGTTTCGACAAAACGCCGTTCGGCGATCAGCACCGGCTGGCCCTTGTCGTCCTTTTCCGGGCTGCCATCTTCGGCCTTCTTTGGTACGGCCACATACACCGAGTTGCCGTAGAGCGTGTAGGTAATCGCGCTTTCCGGTACCACGATGCGCGGTTGCGGGTCGGGCAGGAGCACCTGGAGGCTGGCGAACATGCCTGGCATCAACTTGCCATCGGGGTTGGCCAGGGCGGCGCGGACCTGCACGTTACGGGTGCTGTTCTCGACTTTGGGGTTGATTGCACTGATGGTGCCGGGGTACTCCTGGGTCGGATACGCCGCGACAATGACCTGCACTGGCTGGCCGAGAGCAATCTTCGGCACCGACTGCTCGGGCACAAAAAAGTCGACATACAGGCTACTGAGGTCTTGCAGGGTGGCGATCATGGTGCCGCTGGCAAGATAGTCGCCAACGTCTACCTGACGAATGCCGATGGTGCCGCTGAAGGGCGCGACGATGCTTTTTTTGCCGAGCGCAGCCTTGAGTTGATTGACCGTGGCCTTGCTTTTTTTCAGCACCGCCGAAAGCCGGTCGAACTCGCCTTTGGAAATCGCCTGGCTGCCGACCAGTTGGCTACCGCGACCGTAATCGAGCTGTGCCAGCCCGAGGTCGGCCAGAGCAGTTTCCAGCAGGGCACTTTCCACGGCGCTGTCGAGGCGCAGGAGTGGTTGACCGGCCTTGACCTTTTGCCCTGACTCGAACTGCAAATCGATGACGGTGCCATCGGTCTCCAGGCTCAGGTCCACGCCTTGCAATGCCTTGAGCGTGCCAACGCTAGGCAGGCGGGCTTGCCATGGGCGCTCGGTGGCGGTGGCCACGGCAACGCTGATGGCCGGTCTGGGCGCAGAGTAGCCTTGAACCATCGTGTAGATCGAGAAGGCTTTGTACGCGGCCAGGACCAGCACAATCAGTAGAACGACACCCAACATGATCAGCATGCGGCGACGCAGCATATCCAGTTCCTTGGAGAGAATCAGGTGAGACAGCGGGGCACATTACCGGGAGTGTAGAGGGTAATCCAACTGCCGTTTTTACATGTTGTGAGGTATTAGAGGGGTGAAAGCCTGAAAAGATTCGCCGCCTTGGGCCGCGCCTGCGGGATGTTCGTCATCTCGCAGGCGCGGCCCAAGGCGGCGATCTTTTCAATGATTTACGCCATCAGATGCAGATGGTTGTCCCAGAGCCCGGCGGGTAGCTCCAGCGGTTTTGCAACAAGGTTTGTCTGGCGACAGTCGTAGTAGCGGCAGCGACCCTGACCCGAGGTCACGACAAAACCATCGGCCACGGCGCCGACCCCGGCGCAATCGGGCAGAGGCGCATCCAGGCGTACTTCACCGCTGTCCAGGTCCCAGATGAAAAAGCGGTTGCCCCGCGGCGCAGTCAACGCCACCAGGCGCAAGTCGCTGTGTACCGCGACGCTGGCGGTGTAGTGCCCCATGGCCTGCAACTGGTGCTCGGGCACCGGGAACGCGACGAAGGGCTGACCGGGCCGCTTGATCGCCAGCAACTCCGACGACTCGTGGGCCGCGCCCATGAACTGCTGGCTGGCGACGATGGTGCCGTCGCTGGCGATGGCCAGATGGCGCACGCTGTTCATCTGCTGGGCGAGGGTTTCCTTGCTCAGCAGGGTGCCGTCACGTTGCATCAGGACCAGGCTCGGTTCCATGGCGTTGAGGTTCATCTCCACCCGGCTTTCGGCCTCGGTGCGAATCCCGCCGTTGGCCACCACCAGGGTTTCGCCATCGGGCATCCACGACACCTGGTGCGGACCGAGGCCGTGGGTGGAAATCTCACCGCTGTGCACCAGCCGTTCGCCTTCGAATTTATACACGCCGAGCAGGCCGCGGCCCGGATCGCTGGTGTCGTTTTCGGTGGCGTACAGCCAGTCACCGCTGTGGTGAATGACCGCGTGTCCGTAGAAGTGCCGGTTCGGCTGTGACACCACGGTTTGCAGGAGTGCGCCGTCGCGCAGGTCGATCAGGTAGCTCTCGGTACCTGGACGACGGGCGACAAACAGCGCAATCGGCAGTGTCGGGTGGTTGACGATGTCGTGGCAACGCTGGCCGACCCGGGTGGCGAACACCTGGGTGCCATCCAGGCGATAACCGACGGCGTAATGCTGGCCGTCGGTATCGTCCCGTGCCGACAGCAACAACGGACTCTTGTCCTTTTGCTTGAACAGCTTCCAGCCGCCCAGCGTCACCGCACCCAGCAACAAACTACCTAAGGTCAGAGCCTGGCGTCGCAGCATGGAACTTGCCCTCATCAGTCACCGTCGTTGGCGTTGAAGCCCAGTTGGATGCCCAGCGCCTTGGCCAGATCGGCCTCGTGCAGGCGATGGACGACGTTGAGGCTGTCATACAGATCGTTGAGTTGCTGGCGGCCGGCGTCGTCACCGAGCATTTCGGTCAGCGAGCGCTGGTTGCTGGCGAACAGTTTCAGCGAGGCGGCGTAGGCGGCATCGATCTTGTCGGCCAATGGTTTCTGCTCGCTCGGCAACAGGCTGCGCAGGCCTTTGTTATCCACACCTTCCCAGACTGTCTTGGCGGCCGCGAGGCTGGCTTCGAGGCTGGCCAGGGACGACTGGCTACGCCATGCATCGGCCTGGAACGGTTGCGGCACACCCTTGGTCTGGCGGCCCATCGGCGTGCCGAGTTTTTTCTTCAGGGTGTCGATGGCTGTGACTTGCACACGCAGCAGATCGGCGATCGCTTCGTGGGAGTCCGCGTAGCGCTGGTTCGGGAATTTGCTCATTTGCGCGAGCATGCCGTCGGTGTTGTTCCAGGTTTGCAGAATGTCTTCGGCCAACTGTTTCTGGCGCTCACCGATGGCGACCAGCAGCGGGCAGTATCTGGCCTTCTGCTCAGCGTTGGCCACGTCAGGCTTGCTGTCGAACAGAATGTATTCGTAGGCCGAAAGACCCTGTACCACAACGCTGGACTTGGCCAGGGCGGCGGCATCGATTTGCGGCTGTGCGGTAACCAGTTGTTCGACCTGACGACCGACCAGGTTTTTCTTGTCCGGCCAGAACTGTACTTGCCACGAACGGTTGCCTTCGGCTAATGGCCCGATCAGCAGCGGTTGCAGTTCGGCCCAGGCTTTTTGCGCGTGCAGGAAATCGGCACGAGCGGTTTCCAGGGTTTCCTTGCCTTCGCAGTAGGCGAGGGCGCTGACCGCCAATTGACGGTCGGCTTCAACCCAGCGGGTGTAGGTCGGCAGGATCACCGATTTAGCGATAGCCGACGACGTGACCGCTTGTGGGTCCTGGGGCGAGCAGGCGCCCAGGGCGAGTGCGGCAAGGCTGGTGAACAACAGTTTGGGACGGAACATGTCGGGCTCCCGCGAGTGGAATACGTGTTAAAGGGAATTCAGGAACGCCAGCAACGCAGCGCGTTGCTCGGCATCGAAAGACAAAACCTGTTGCTGCGCCGCTGTCGCCTCGCCGCCATGCCAGAGCACGGCTTCGAGCAGGTTGCGAGCGCGGCCGTCGTGCAGGAACTGGGTGTGGCCGCTGACCGCCTGTGTCAGGCCGATGCCCCACAATGGCGGGGTACGCCATTGGCGGCCGCTGGCCTGGAATTCGCTACGGTTGTCGGCCAAGCCGTCGCCCATGTCATGCAGCAGCAGATCGCTGTACGGGCGAATCACTTGGTTGGCCAGTTCAGGTTCGGCGGCGTTGGCGGCGGTGGTGTATTTCGGGGTGTGACAGGACTGGCAGCCCGCCTGATAAAACAGGGACTTGCCGGCCAGCACTTCAGGTGCGTTGACGTCACGACGGGCTGGTACGGCGAGGTTACGGCTGTAGAACAGCACCAGGCGCAGGATGTTGTCGCTGACTTCCGGCTCGCCATTCGGGCCGTTGCCACTGGGTGCTTGTTTGCAAGCCGTTTGCGCGTCCGTGCAGTCATCAAAGGGTCTCAGGCTGGTCGTGAGGCCCATATCACCCGAAAACGCGTGGACATTCTGTTGGTTGAGGTTCGGTTGTCCGGCTTTCCAGCCAAATCGCCCCAGTACGGTCTTTTGCTGGGCATCATCCCAGACCCGGTTCGGTCGTCCGCTGATGCCGTTGTTCGCCTTGGCCTGTGCCTCGGCGTTGGCCAGGATGGCCTCCTCGGGGATCGCTTCGAGCAGACCCAGGCCAATCATCGGTGGCGCCACGCGGGCCGAGAAACGGGTGTCGGGGTGCATCGGGCCGTAGCCCAGCTGGGTGATGTTGAGGCTTGGTTTGCGCAACTCGACTTCGGTGCCGTCCTTGAAGCGAACCGGCACGGCGGTGTAATCGACCCGCACTTTGCCTTCGGGCGCCACGCCGGGGACGGACATGTCCTGGAACTGACCGCCGTAGACGGGCTCCGGCACCACGCCGAGCTGTTCGATGACCTTGGCATACACCGGGGCGTCGGGAATCGACAGGCGTACCAGCATCGACACGGCGTTCACATCGTCGGGAGTCGGCGGATGGCCGCGGCCGTCCTTGATGTGGCAGCCCTGGCAGGCATTGGTGTTGAACAGTGGACCGAGGCCATCGCGGGCGGTCGTCGTCGACGGGGCGATCACCCAAGGGCTGCGGAAGAAGCTGTTGCCGACGCTGAAATCCACGCGCCGTGACGGCGGCAGATTCGCCGAGGGCATGGAAAACGCATTCTGATCGGTCTTGCGCACCGTCGCACTGCCGCCGGAGCGGGCTTCACCAGGTTCGGCCTGGGTGAATTTCGGGGCGTCATCGCAGGCACTCAGGCCCAGGGCCAGAAACAGTGCGGACAAGCGAAGAGGCAGCGAGGGCATCAGACATCCTGCAAGACGAGCAAAACAAGGGCGCAAAGTCTAACAGGGGATGGGAATTTGAATAAGAGGAATTATCGTTTGCTTGATGTGGGGCAATTGTCGCGGCCAACCCTGAACCCTGTGGGAGCGAGCCTGCTCGCGATTGCGGTGTGTCATCCAAAACTGATGTCGACTGACACGGCCCCATCGCGAGCAGGCTCGCTCCCACAATGGGCTGTGTATGGCAGATATGAAAAAGGCGACCCGAAGGTCGCCTTATTACTCACTCAGCCAGCGTTGATCAGAATTCGTGATCAGCGTTGTCCGGGTTCAGGTCGTTGATGCCCAGTTTGCCTGCAGCGGCTTCGATCGAACCGGTCTGCTTGACCAAGGACGCGATAGCGTCGCGGACGATCTGGTTGCCCGCGGTGTTGCCAGCGGCGATCAACTGGTCGTAGTGCTCACCCTTGTTGGCGTGGTCGACCATGATCTGGATCTTGGCTTCGGTAGCAGCCAGGTCGTCTTTCAGTGCGGTGTCAGCAGCCGGATCAGCCTTGGCCACCAGGGACGACAGGCTGGCGCCAGTCATTTTGGTGCCGTCGACACGGGAGTATTCGCCCAGGTACACGTTACGAATGCCCTTGGCATCGTAGAAGTGCGAGTTGTGGGTGTTGTCGCTGAAGCAATCCTGTTCGTCTTCCGGGGAGTTGGCTTCCAGGGAAACCTTCATGCGCTCGCCCGCCAGTTCGCCCAGGGACAGGCTGCCCATGCCGAACAGCATTTTGCGCAGGCCGGTTTCAGCCGGTTCCGCTTCCAGGGTGGCGCGGTAGTTGTCGGCCACGTTTGGCTTCCAGTTACCGACCATTTCTTCCAGGTCGCTGACCAGCAGTTGGGTCACGGCTTTCAGGTAGGCACGACGACGATCGTTGTGACCGCCAGTGGCGCCTTTGCCTTCCAGGTAGTCCGAAGCCGGACGGTTGCCGGCGCCAGGGCCGGTGCCGTTCAGGTCCTGGCCCCAGAGCAGGAATTCGATGGCGTGGTAACCGGTGGCGACGTTGGCCTCGGAACCGCCCAGCTCGTTCAGGCTGGCGAGTTTTTCCGGGGTGATGTCTTTGACATCGACCTTGTCTTCGCCGATCTGCACTTCAGTGTTGGCGATGATGTTGGCAGTGGCGCCCGGGTTGCCCAGGGCGTGTTCGTAGGATTTGTCGACGTAGTCGATCAGGCCTTCGTCCAGCGGCCAGGAGTTCAGCTGACCTTCCCAGTCGTCAATGATGGTGTTGCCGAAGCGGAACACTTCGCTCTGCAGGTAAGGCACGCGAGCGGCAACCCAGGCAGCCTTGGCGGCTTTCAGGGTGTCGTCGTTCGGTTTGGCGAGGAAGGCGTCGACGGCGGTTTGCAGGGTCTTCGCGGTGGATTCGGCATCGCTGTAAACGGCGAAAACGATGTCGGCGTAATGGGCGACAACGGCTTTGGCGGCGGCTTCGTCGACTTTACCGGCAGCGGCAGGCGCAGCCGGGGCAGCCGCAGTGCTGGCAGCTGGCGCAGCAGCTTTTTCTTGGTCTTTACCTTCGCCGCAACCGGCGAGGGAAATAGCGATGGCCAACAGACTGGCGGTAGCCAGAGGCATACGAATCATGGCGAACATCCTGCTTCGATAAGGGGTGGAGTGGTGCTATGCGCACGCAAAACTGCGACATAATGCAAATCTTTCGCATTCTGTGTAAAGGGTTGTACCTGTAAATATTTCTTATTCAGGTGGGAGTTGTGTCGTAGATCAAAAGATCGCAGCCTCGTTTCACTCGACAGCTCCTACACAACGCGCGGTTCATGTAGGAGCTGTCGAGTGAAACGAGGCTGCGATCTTTTTATTTTCTACAAAATAGCCGCATTGCTGCGTTGGGCCTGCTTCAGGTAAGCGCCCAGTTCCCGTGCTGGCAACGGTTTGCTGTAGTGATAGCCCTGACCTTCGTGGCAGCCTTCGGAGATGATGTAGGCCTCTTGCTCGGCGGTTTCCACGCCTTCGGCAATCACCTGCATGCCGAGGCTCTTGCCCAGCTGGATGATGGCCCGAACGATGGTCGCATCGTCGTCGTCATCGAGCAGGTCCTGAACGAAGCTCTTGTCAATCTTGATCTTGTCCAGCGGCAGGCTCTTCAGATAGCTCAAGGATGAATAGCCGGTGCCAAAGTCATCGATGGCGATCAGCGCGCCGGAGCGGCGCAGGCTGAGCAGGTGCTGGGCCGCCGTGCTGATGTCTTCCATCAGACCGGTTTCGGTGACTTCCAGCTCCAGGCTGCGTGGTGGCAGGCGATACATCTGCAGCAGGTTGTTGACCACCCGTGGCAGTTCGGCGTGGTGCAATTGAACCGTGGACAGGTTTACCGCCATGCGCAGGTCGCTGAAGCCCTGGTCATGCCACTCGCGTAATTGTTTGCAGGCCTGGTCAAGCACCCATTCGCCGATGGCAATGATGGTGCCATTCTGTTCGGCCAGCGGGATGAACAGGTCTGGCGGCACCATACCGTGCTCGGGGTGTTGCCAGCGAATCAGGGCTTCGACGCCCACCACGCGGTTATCGCGATAGCTGATCTGCGGCTGGTAGACGAGGTAGAACTGATTGCGGATCAGTGCATCGCGCAGGTCTTTTTCCAGCTCGCGGCGGCGGCGCATTTCGGTGTCGACGCTGGCGATATAGAACTGATAGCGGTTGCGCGAACGGGTCTTGGCCAGCGTCATGGTCTGCTCGGCCTTTTGCAGCAACTTCTCGGTACTGTCGCCGTCCTCGGGGAACAGAGTGATGCCGATGGTGGCGCGCAGGCGGATCTCCTGATGGTCGAGGGCAAACGCCGCTTCCAGATCATCAAGAATGCTTTGCGCCAGTTCGGCGGCTTCGTAGGGCTGCTCGATATCGGCCTGGACCAGGGCGAACTGGTCGCCACCGAGGCGGGCGAGGGCGCCCAGGCGACCGCTATGACCGCGCAGGCGATCGGCCAGGGCCAGCAACAACTGGTCGCCGGTCTGGTAGCTGAACTGCTCGTTGATGCCCTTGAAGTCATCGAGGCCGACACACAACACCGCGACCCGGCGCTGCAGTTTGCCGGCGTCGATGAGGATCTTGTCCAGTTGCTGCTGCAGTTGCTGCCGGTTCGGCAGTCCCGTCAGGAAATCGTACTGGGACATGCGCAACAGGCTGTTTTCGGCTTCGTGGCGCAGATGGGTATTGCGTTCGATGGATTCGAGCAACTGGTTGGCGGTGTTGATCCAGATGCCCAGTTCGTTTTTCTCGTGGCCCTTGAGCAGCGGAATCTTGTGCTCGCTGGGACGATCCGGATTGATTTCCGTGAGGTGCTCGATGATCCGCGACAGCGGCTTGGTCAGCAGCCAGTGATAGACCAGATACAACACCAGCCCCATGGCGAGCGCGCGCAGTACGCCGGAAATGAAGATGATCACCGAGCTGACAATGAACCCCTGGCCGTAAGTGGCGGTATCGAGGGTGATGCTCAGATCGCCGTAATACTCGCTGTAAGGCCCGCGACCGACCAGTTGGGTGGTGAAGGTGCGTTCCTTGCCAAGAATCGGGTCGGTCAGCCAGCGACTGTGGGAGTGCTGCAACTCGCGGTTTTTTTGCGCGAGCATGGCTTCGTTGGGATGGCCGATGGAGGCCTGGCGCACGGCGTCGTCCTGAAACAGGCCTTCGATGACCTGCATGCCCATTTCCCGGTCCAGGCTATAGACAGCCTGGGTCGAGGGGTCGCGAAACATGTCGAGGATACGCTGGGCATCGCTGGCGACGGCCTGGCGTGTTTTATAGGCATCGAACACAATCTGAGCGCAGCTCAAGACCACGCCGACGATCAATGCCGACAGGAGCACGACCCGCAGCAACTTCACCGACAAGCTGTTCTTGAGTTCCAGCTTCAAAGGGTTATTCCTTGTTCCGTGCGGGTAGCATCAAGTTGCCATGAGTATTGGCAATCCCGTGATGGTAGTCAAAGTGACAATCATCCTTGGGGGATTTTGCCTGCAGCTTGGCCGATTTGCAGTTGTCTTGACGAGTTAGCCTATTAGCACTGTGTCGGTTGTCGAGTCCTTCAACTTGAGGGGCGGGGGTGGAGATATTTTCCTTTTGTTTGATGTTAGTCGTCCGTGGCGTTGGGGCAAGGGGGGCAAGACTTGTTTCATCGTGGGAAATTGTCCTGGGTTGCTCGCTCAGGCGGCCAGATAGCCGACCTGATTTCGCGGATGTATTACTCCGTAGGAGCTGCCGAAGGCTGCGATCTCTTGATCTTGTTTGTAAGTAATAAAGCCAAAAGATCGCAGCCTCGTTGCACTCGACAGCTCCTACAGGGAAATGCGCACGCATGAAGAACCAGGTCTGCCAGCCGACCCGGTTTTTGCAGATGTCCCCAATCCCTGTAGGAGCTGGCTTGCCAGCGATGGCGGCCTGCCAGCCGACCAATTTCCCACGCCTCTAAGCTGATCGTTCCCACGCTCCCGCGTGGGAATGCTGCCAGGGACCTCCGTGTTACGTTTTGCGGGTTAACGCGGTGTAGGAAAGCGCCAGAAGTTTCCCACGCAGTTTTCAGGTTGCCCGTCGGAAGCGGACTCAATAGCCTCTGACTGTCGCTGAAAACTCAGCGATCGGGTGTGAGAACCCGGCAAGTCATAGTCATCCAGTGCCAGTATCCGCATAATTGCCGCCAGCTTATCCGCTGTTTGTAAATGCGTTATGGCGGCTGTGTGCGGGCAGACTTTTGTCTGGCCGGGTGCCTATGACCGGTTTTCTCACCTCGCACATAGCTGCCACCTCTTTGCCGTGTGAGAACGGCAATGGGTGGCACCCACCGCATAGGAATATTTCAGTGGATAAGTTAATCCCCGATCCGCCCTTAAATACAGCCAAACCCTACACCCCCAACACCATGTTCATGATCGTCCCGGACATGGATACCGAATCCCTGCTGGCCCACGCTTGTGAGTCACTGGCTTCGGCCAACGTCATGGCGAGTGATTTCGCCACCTTCCTGACCGGCCCCCAGCGCAACACGGCGTTGGCCATTGCGCAGATCATCATGCTGGCGGAACTGGCGGTGAATCGCGCGTTGGATAACGTCGATCCACGGTAGTTGGCAGGCTTGCTCGCGAAGGCGGCGGAACGATCGCCACCGTCCCGTTGCTCATATCCTTCCATAAAAAAACCCGGCATAAGCCGGGTTCTTTTGACTGGCGTCGAGCTTAAGCGGTGAAGGTTTTGCCTTCGAACTGCTCAGCCACGAATTTCCAGTTGACCAGGTTCCAGAACGCTTCGACATACTTTGGACGCAGGTTGCGGTAGTCGATGTAGTAAGCGTGTTCCCAGACGTCGCAGGTCAGTAGCGGGGTGTCGCCGTTGGTCAGCGGGTTGCCGGCGCCGATGGTGCTGGCCAGGGCCAGGGAACCGTCAGCCTTCTTCACCAGCCAGCCCCAACCGGAACCGAAGGTACCGATGGACGTCTTGCTGAACTCTTCCTTGAACTTGTCGAACGAACCGAAAGCCGCGTTGATGGCTTCAGCCAGAGCGCCGGTTGGTTGACCGCCGGCGTTTGGCGCCAGGCAGTTCCAGTAGAAAGTGTGGTTCCAGACCTGAGCGGCGTTGTTGAAGATACCGCCCGAGGAAGTCTTGACGATTTCTTCCAGGGTCTTGCCTTCGAACTCGGTGCCTGGCACCAGGTTGTTCAGGTTCACGACGTAGGTGTTGTGGTGCTTGTCGTGGTGGAACTCCAGGGTTTCCTTGGAGATGTGCGGCTGCAGGGCATCGTGTGCGTACGGCAGTGGCGGCAATTCGAAAGCCATGATGATTCTCCTAATCAGGTCAGTTGCGGTGAGCGCAAGGCCGATCACGGGCGGCCAGACAAGCGCCGGGGAGTTTGTACTCTTTGCGGCGCAGGGAGTCGGATCATAGCACCGGGGGGGCGGCATAACCACGCAACAACTGTGTGGAATAGAGGTTCCGCGAATCAGCTGGCCGCGATCAACTGGAGCGCTACGGCAAACATCATCATAGCCACCAACAGATCGAGAATTCGCCAGGTGCTGGGGCGGGCGAGCCACGGTGCCAGCCATGCCGCACCGAGCGCCAGGGTGAAAAACCAAAGCAGCGAGGCGCTGGCCGCGCCGACTACATAAGCGCCGGGCTCGGTTTGTTGTGCGCCCAGGGAGCCGATCAGCAAAACGGTGTCCAGATAAACGTGCGGGTTGAGCAACGTCACCGCCAGCGCACTGAGCATTACGGCCCGCAGCGAGCGTACGGTCTGGTGCTCGCCTTGCTCAAGACTCTGCTTCGAAAAGGCTCGGCGCAGTGCCTGGCTGCCGTACCACAACAGAAACGCTGCGCCACCCCAACGGGCGATGGCCAGCAGCGTCGGGTTCTGCGCCAGCACCGTCGCCAGGCCAAATACCCCGGCGGCCACCAACAGGGCATCGCAGGCCACGCAGAGCGCCGCCACCGGCAGGTGATGTTCACGCCGCAGGCTTTGCGCCAGGACAAACGCATTCTGGGTGCCGATCGCCATGATCAGGCCGAAGGCCACGAGCAGCCCGTTCACATAACTTTGCCACATGATTATTTACTCCGCGTTGGCTGCCAGATCCCGCAGCACCTGCAGGGCACGGTCGGCGTCGGCCTGGCCGACAAACAAATGGTCGTGGTAGTAGCCGGCAATCACGTTGCAGCTGATTCCGGCCTGGCCCAATGCCGTGGCGAACGCGGCGGTCAGGCCGACGGCTTCGAGGGCCGAATGTACGTTCAAGGTGATCCAGGCGGCGATGTAGTCGAAGCTGAAACCGGCTTTTTCGGCGTGGGAACGTTCGAGAATCACGGTCAGGCCTTCCTGCTCGCGGAAGCTGCCGACAATCTCCAGATCCTTGGGCAACTTGCCGTCACGCAGGGTGCAGAACACATATTCGCCGGCGTTGAGTTGCGGGCTCATACTGCGCAGCAGCGTTGCCAATGAAGTTTCGCCAGCCATGTGGGTGATCCTTGTTCAAGAGTTCTTGCTGGTCATTGTCCTTGTGAAGGCTGTATAAGAAAAACCAATCTTGCTGATCGCTCATTAGGAAAACTGATGTTCGACTATAAATTGCTTTCTGCCCTGGCCGCCGTGGTTGAACAGGCCGGTTTTGAACGGGCGGCCCAAGTGCTGGGCCTGTCGCAATCGGCAATTTCCCAACGTATCAAACTACTGGAAGCGCGGGTCGGCCAACCGGTACTGGTGCGGACTACACCGCCAACGCCGACGGAAATCGGTCGACGGCTGCTCAACCACGTGCAGCAGGTGCGCTTGCTTGAACGGGATTTGCAAAGCCTGGTGCCGGCGCTGGATGAAGAGGGCCTGCCGGAGCGCCTGCGGATCGCCCTGAACGCCGACAGCCTGGCCACTTGGTGGGCGCAGGCCGTGGGGGCGTTTTGCGCGGAACAGCATCTGTTGATGGATCTGGTGGTCGAAGACCAGACCGTCGGCCTCAAGCGCATGCGCGCCGGTGAAGTGGCGGCCTGCGTCTGCGCCAGCGAGCGCCCGGTGGCGGGTGCGCGCAGCGTGCTGCTGGGGGCCATGCGTTACCGGGCACTGGCCAGCCCCGCCTTTATTGCCCGGCACTTTCCGCAGGGCGTACGGGCCGATCAGTTGGCCCGCACCCCGGCGCTGGTGTTTGGCCCGGACGATTTCCTGCAGCATCGGTACCTTGCGTCCCTCGGCGTCGAGGGCGGTTTCGAACACCATTTATGCCCTTCCTCCGAAGGTTTCATTCGTCTGACGGAAGCCGGGCTGGGTTGGGGGCTGGTTCCGGAACTGCAGGTACGCGAGCAACTGGAAAGGGGCGTATTGCAGGAGCTGCTGCCAGATAAGCCGATCGATGTGCCGTTGTACTGGCATCATTGGCGTAATGGCGGCCAGCTGCTGGGGCTGCTCACCGATCAATTGGTACGCGCATCGAAGCAATGGCTGGTGCCCTTGGACTGACGCGCAGCGTCAAGACCTCACGTAATACGCAAAACGAAAAATTCGGAGCAATTCATGAAGATTCTGGTTACCGGCGCAAGCGGCTTCATCGGCGGGCGCTTTGCGCGTTTTGCCCTGGAGCAGGGCCTGGACGTGCGGGTCAACGGTCGCCGGGCCGAGAGTGTGGAGCATCTGGTACGCCGGGGAGCCGAGTTCATCCAGGGTGACTTGAGCGACCCGGAACTGGCTCGCGAACTGTGTTCGGACGTCGAGGCCGTGGTGCATTGCGCCGGTGCCGTCGGTTTGTGGGGGCGTTATCAGGACTTCCATCAGGGCAATGTCCAGGTCACTGAGAACGTGGTCGAGGCCTGCCTGAAGCAACGGGTACGGCGGCTGGTGCATTTGTCGTCGCCGTCGATCTACTTCGATGGTCGCGATCACCAGGGCCTGAGCGAAGAACAGGTGCCCAAACGCTTCAAGCACCCTTACGCCGCCACTAAGTACCTGGCCGAGCAAAAAGTCTTCGGCGCCCAGGAGTTCGGCCTCGAAACCCTGGCCCTGCGCCCGCGTTTCGTCACCGGGGCCGGCGACATGAGCATCTTTCCGCGCCTGTTGAACATGCAGCGCAAGGGGCGCCTGGCGATCATCGGCAACGGTCTGAACAAAGTTGATTTCACCAGCGTGCAAAACCTCAACGAAGCGTTGCTCAGCAGTTTGCTGGCCAGCGGTTCCGCGTTGGGCAAGGCTTATAACATCAGCAACGGCACGCCGATTCCGTTGTGGGACGTGGTCAATTACGTCATGCGCAACATGGAGGTTCCACAGGTAACCCGTCACCGTTCCTACGGTCTGGCCTACAGCGTGGCGGCGCTCAACGAGGGTGTGTGCAAGTTGTGGCCGGGGCGTCCCGAGCCGACGCTGTCGCGTCTGGGCATGCAGGTCATGAACAAAAATTTCACCCTGGACATCAGCCGCGCCCGGCATTATCTGGATTACGATCCCAAGGTCAGCCTCTGGACGGCCCTCGATGAGTTCTGTGGCTGGTGGAAGGCCCAGGATATTCGCTGATGCCCGAACAACGACTCCTTACTGAACCGGATACGGGGCTTGGGGGTCAATGGTTACGGCTGTGGGGTTTATACTGCGCGGCATAAAGCCATCATTTGTTTCACTAAGGTTGATTCAATGTCTATGCGTAACGATGCCAACGACGACTTCGACGAAGTACCGAGCCTGCGTGCAGATGTTCTCGACGACGACTTTCCACCCACTGCCCGCACGGTCGTGCATTCGCGCACGGCGCCGGTGGTGAGGGTCAAGGCGGCGAGCACTGGCCCACTGTGGGCGTTGGTCGGGGCATTGATCTTTGCGTTCGCGGGCCTGGCCTGGTGGAGTTTTCAGCAGATTTCCCTGATGGAACAGCAATTGGTGGCGACCCAGGAAAGTTTCGCGCGGATCAGTGAGGAAGCGGCTGGGCGCCTGCAGGACATTTCCGGAAAGGTCGTTGCCAGCCAGACCAGTGTCACCACCGACAGCGAGGCCTTGAAGCTGCAAATCCGCCAGCTGGAAAGCAAACTCAAGGACCAGGGCGCCCAGCAGCAAGGTGTTGCCGGCCAGGCCTCGGATCTGGACAAGCGACTGGCACAAATGACCGCGCAATCCACCGAACTGGACAAACGCCTGGCGCAGTTGACTGCCCAGGACACCGAGCATCAGACGGACAATATGCAGTTGCAGGCCCAGGTCAAAGCCTTGAGCGCTGAATTGGCCGCCTTGAAAAGTACCCCGTCCGACTCGGAAAAACTCGACGCACAGCTGAAAAGCCTGGGCGCCGACATTACCGCGCTGAAAAAGCAAGGCAACCCGAGCGCTGCCATCGAGCGTCTCGAGCAAGACATGATCGTGCTCAAGAGCCAGCAGGACAACCGTCCGGCCGCCGCACAGGGTTCGACCAACACTGCCGAGTTCGATGCCTTCCGCAGCCAGGTCACCCGCAACATCAATACCCTTCAGGCGCAGATCCAGAACCTTCAGCAGCAACTGCGCGCCCGGCAGTAATCCGAACATTTGTGGCAAGCCCCCTCGCCACAAAAGTCTCAAGCCGTGTTTTCCTGAATATCCATACCTTCGCTGGCAAGCCAGCTCCTACAGGATATGCACAGTCCTTGTAGGAGCTGGCTTGCCAGCGAAGGCCGCGCAGTACGGTCTGTCTATCGAACCTTGTCCTCGCGCCCGCGCAACAGCATGTTCGGCATGGCAATCGCCGCCGCCAGCCCCAGCAATGAAACAGCCGCGCTGACCGTCAGCAAGTGGCGGAACGTCAGCAACAGCTCAGCGCGCAAGGCGTTCTGCGCGTCACCCGGTGCGGCGTTCAACCCGTCCAGCAACACATTCCCCGAACTGCCTTCGGCAATCAGCGACGAGCCGGCCAGATGCGCAAAACTTGAATCCTGCAACAGCGCCAGCAGCAGCGCCGACATCAACGCCACGCCGACCGCACCACCCAGCGAACGGAACAGATTGGTGGTGCTGGTGGCCACGCCGATATCCCGCTGGTCCACCGAGTTCTGCGTGCCGACCAATGACGTCGGGAACTGCATGCCGGAGGCAATCCCGCAGAGCAGCATGAACAGGCTGCTCAAGACGAACGCCTGCGGCGGGCTGAACGCCATGCCGAGAATCGCGATGGGCATCAGCGCAGCACCGGTGAGGATCATCGGTTTGTAGCGCCCGGTCACGGAGGTGCGACGGCCGGCGAAATACGCGCCAATCGGCAAGCCCATGGCCAGCGGCAGCAGATGCAGGGCGGCACTGTCGGCACCGGCGCCGGTGACGCTCTGGAAGCGCAGCGGCATCAATACGATCAGCGAGATGGCCTGGAAACTGGTGAAGAAAATCGTGCACCAGCACAGGATCGCGTTGCGGTTGGCGAACAGGTGCATGGGCAACAGCGGCTCCCGTGCCCGCCGCTCGTGGACGACAAACAGCCCCAACACCAGCACTGCACAAGCGAGCAGCGCCAGCACTTCGGCGCTGCGCCACGAATGGCCCTGGCCGACCTGGGTGATGCCCAGCAACAACGCTGTCAGCCCGATGATCATCAGCACGGTGCCCAGGTAATCGATGATCGGTTTGCGTTGCGGAATCGGCAGGCCGACCAGCGTCCGCTGGGCCACCAGCCAGGCACCCAGGCCCAGCGGCAGGTTGATCAGGAACACCCAGCGCCAGGACAGGTATTCGGTCATGTAGCCGCCGAGCACCGGGCCGGCCACGCTGGCCACGGCGTACATGCTGCTGAAATAGCCCTGATAACGACCGCGCTCCCGTGGCGGCACGATGTCACCGATGATCGCCTGGCTCACCGAGATCATCCCGCCGGCCCCGATGCCCTGGAGGATCCGCGCCAGCACCAGTTGCTCCATGCTCTGGGCCATGCCGCAGAACACTGACGCCAGGGTGAACAGGCCCATGCCGAACAACATCAGCTTGCGCCGCCCGTACAGGTCGCCCAGTTTGCCGTAGATCGGCACCGCCACGGTCATGGCCACCATGTAGCCGGAAATCACCCAGGCCAGCAGGCTGACGTCCTTGAATTGTGCGGAAATGGCCGGCATCGAAACGGCGACGATGGTCTGGTCCAGCGCCCCGAGAAAGATCGCCAGCATCAGCGCGATCAGCACGCTGCGGATGGCGGGTTTGGGCATTTCAGGCTGGTGGAGATTGGTCACGGGAAAACCTGCGGGCAGTGATTGACCCGCAAGTAGCAAGGCGAGCGGGGATGCTCGTCAGTGTAAGTCGATAGGAAGCTATTCGATAGCCTCATAAGGAAGCCCGACGTAGTTTTCTGCAATGGTCTTGCGACCCGCCTCGGAGTCGATGAAATACTCCAGTTCCGACTCGGCAATGCGCTGACTGAAGGCATCGTGATCATCGAAACGGTGCAGCATCGAGGTCATCCACCAGGAAAAGCGCTCGGCCTTCCACACCCGACGCAGGCAGATTTCCGAGTATTTCTCCAGCAAATCGGCGCGTTTTTCGCGGTAAACCTTGAGCAGGATGTTGAACAGCGTACTCACATCACTGGCCGCCAGGTTCAGGCCCTTGGCGCCGGTGGGCGGGACGATATGCGCGGCATCGCCGACCAGGAACATGCGACCGTATTGCATCGGTTCGACCACGAAGCTGCGCAGTGGCGCGATGCTCTTTTCGATGGACGGGCCCGTGACCAGGCTGTCTGCCAACGCTTGCGGCAGTCGCGACTTGAGTTCGTCCCAGAAGCGTTGATCCGACCAGTTATCCACATGATCGCTGGTAGGCACTTGCAGGTAGTAACGGGTGCGCGTCGACGAGCGCATGCTGCACAGGGCAAAACCACGCTCGTGACGGGCGTAGACCAGTTCTTCGTGGACCGGCGGAGTATCGGCCAGGATCCCGAGCCAGCCGAACGGATAGATCCGTTCGAAGACTTTCAGGCTGTCGGCGGGAATCGATTGCCGCGCCACTCCATGGAAGCCGTCGCAACCGGCGATGTAGTCGCAATCGAGACGATACAGCTCGCCGTCCTGCTCAAAAGTGACAAACGCTTCATCGGTTTTCATGCCGTGGGGAACGACGTTGACGGCTTGATAAATCGTCTGTGCGCCGGCCTCCCGACGAGCGGCCATCAGGTCACGGGTGACTTCGGTCTGGCCGTAGATCATCACGGTTTTGCCAGCCGTCAGGGCGTGCAGATCGATATGTACCCGGCGCCCGTCGAGGGCCAGTTCGAAGCCGCCATGCACCAGTCCCTCGGTGTCCATGCGCTGACTCACGCCGGCCTGGCGCAACAGCTCTACCATGCCTTGCTCAAGCACGCCGGCGCGGATCCGGCCGAGCACATAGTCCGGGGTCTGGCGTTCTAGAATGACGGTGTCGATACCGGCGTTGTGCAGCAATTGGCCGAGCAACAGGCCTGAAGGGCCGGCACCAATGATGGCGACCTGGGTTTTCAGCGTTTTCATTGTTGTTATGACTCGCAAGCTTCACGCGACCAGGGCCGGTGAATGATTTTTATGGATCGAGTGCTTGCATTTTTCCCTTGCGAGTCTGTCAATTGAAGGTGAAAACTGAGCCGATACCTGTACATTCTGCCAATCGGTGCGATTATCGCCCGCCATCTACTCCGAGGCCTGGATTGAAGTGATGAACAAGCCTGACCTGCCTTCGATTCCGGTGTTCAAGCTCTACGGTGAAAGCCTGGATTGGCCGACCCCGGACTTGCTGCACTGTGAAACCATTTCCAAACGCAGCCGCGAACATCATTGGGAAATCAAACCCCACCGCCACGCTGATTTGTGCCAGTTGCTCTTCGTGTTCAAAGGTCAGGCAGAGCTTGAAATCGAAGGCCAACGTACGCAACTGGTGGAACCGGCGATCCAGATCCTGCCACCGCTGTCGGTGCACGGCTTTCGCTTTTCAGAGGATGTGGAAGGGTTTGTCGTGACCCTGGCCGCGCCGCTGATCGCCCACCTGCAGATGCAGTTGGGACACTCGGTCAATGCCCTGGCCCAGTCCGAAAGCTACCCGGCAGGCAAGGACGCCGAGTACCTCAACAGCCTGTTCAGTGCCTTGCAGAACGAATACACCAGCCATCAACCGGCGCGGGAAATGCTCATGCATTCGCTGGTCAGTGTGATCATGGTGTGGGTCAGCCGTCAGGTGATCCAGCGTCGCACTGCCATGGCGCGACCGCAGCGGGCCCGGGAATACCTCAATGGCTTTATTCAGCTGGTGGAAGAGACCTATCGGCAGCACGTCAAGGTCGAGGACCTGGCGCACCGGCTGGGGATCTCCGTGTCCCACCTCAACGGCACCTGTCGTGAGCTTGCGGGGCAACCGGCGTTGCAGATCATGCACGAACGGCAATTGCTGGAGGCCAAGCGTTTGCTGACCTACACCAGCATGACCATTTATGAAATGTCCGACGTGTTGGGGTTTTCCGATCCGACCAACTTCACGCGCCTGTTCCGGCGTCGTGTGGGGATTTCGCCCAAGGCGTTCCGCGACCGCTTGAAGGCCGATCAGGACAACGAAGCCTGACCCCTTTCGTTACCGGAGGGCGTTGAGGGTGGCGTTGTGGGGGATGCAGCGCTCGAAGTTACAGCTCGCGTATTCACGGGGCAGGTTGCGCAATTGCTCTACGCGCCAGGCGGCAGCGCCATACAGCCCGAGCGTGACCGCACAGGTGATGAAAATCGCGAGGTATCTTCTTGTTTTGATGTTCATGGCGTTGACCTCTGAACGAATACCTTTCGGTATTACTTTGAGCATAGGTCAGCGCCGGTGAGTTACCAGCAATAGCGCGGTATTCAGAACACTGATCACCCTTGTAGGAGCTGGCTTGCCAGCGAAGAGGGCGTGTCAGTCACCGCTGATGTTGTTTGATACGCCGCTATCGCTGGCAAGCCAGCTCCTACAGGGTTGGTGTTTACAGGCCCACATCCCACTCCGGTTCCTCCGGAAATCTCACCACCAGAAAATCCAGCAAGCTGCGCAACGCCGCCGGCATGTGCTTGCGTGAGGCATACACCGCATACACGTTCATTTGCCGTGGTTCGGCCGCCGGCAGCAGGCGAATCAATTCGCCGCTGTGAATGTGCACGCCGGCCTGATACGTGGGCAGCATCGCCACCCCGGCGCCGGCGATCGTTGCGCGTAGCAGCGTGCTGGCCTCGTTGGCGCTGATGTTGCCCTGCACCGGTACTGAAACCTGCTCGCCGTCCTGCTCGAAATGCCAGAGGCTTTTGCCGAAGTAGGAATGGGTCAGGCAATTGTGCCGGCTCAGGTCCTCGACCCGTTGCGGCGCCGGGTGCTCGCGCAAGTAAGCGGGGGATGCGCAGATCACCGAGCGACAAACCGTCAGGCGGCGGGCGATCAGGTTCGGGTCCAGGTCGTTGCTGGTGCGGATCGCCAGGTCGATGCGCTCATCGATCAGGTTCACGGTGCGGTCGAGCATCTGCATGTCGATGCTGACGCCGGGGTAGCGTCGGACATAGGCGGCCATGGCATCGGCCAGTTGTGCCTGGCCGAAGGAGGTGCTGACGCTGATCCGCAGCAGGCCGCGCGGTGCGTCATCCGGTTCGCTGACTGCGGCTTGCATGTCGCTGGACAAATCGAGCATCTGCCGACAGCGGGGCAGGATCTCGTTGCCGGCGGCGGTAAGGCTCAACTTGCGCGTGGTGCGATGCATCAGGCGCGCGCCAACCCAGTCTTCCAGTTCCGCCAGATACCGCGAAACCACCGGTCGTGACAGCTCCAGATGATCGGCGGCGGCCGACTGGCTGCCGAGGTCGACCACCGTGACGAACACACGCATTGCTTGAAGACGATCCATGATTTGCCCGCTTTCAGAAACAAACTATGTTCAAGCATCGCATTTTTTGCACTGAGTCAGGCAACTAAGCTCTGTTCCCTGTAGGAGCTGGCTTGTCGGGTCGCCGCATCGCAGCGAAGGTCGTTAACGATGACGCGTGCAGGCTGGATGAATGCGGCGCGCTGAAATGCTTCGCTGGCAAGCCAGCTCCTACGAAGGGCGAACCGCATCGCCCATTTAAAGCCATGGGACAACGGAGCAACAGATGATCGGTTTCACCACTTTAAAGCGCATTGTGCTGGCAAGCGCGGCCTTCGGTTTCGCCGCCCATGCAGCCGCCTCGACCCTGACGCTGGATGTCTACAACCCCGGCGAAAAAGCCATCTTCCCGGTGACCTCGGTGCTGGTCAGCGGCGAGAAAGAAGCGATCCTGGTGGATGCGCAGTTCGGCAAATCCCAGGCCGAGCAGGTGGTGGAAAAGATCCGCGCCAGCGGCAAGCAACTGACCACCATCTACATCAGCCATGGCGATCCGGATTACTACTTCGGCCTCGAAACCCTGACGGCCGCGTTTCCCAAGGCCAAGGTCCTCGCTTCGCGGCCGACCGTTGACCACATCAAGCAAACAGTCGACGGCAAACTGGCGTTCTGGGGCCCGAAAATGGGGGCCGATGTGCCGGGCAAAACCATCGTGCCGGACGTGCTCAAGGGCGACAGCCTGAACCTCGAAGGGAAGAAATTGCAGGTGGTCGGTCTTGAGGGCTCGCAGCCGGATCGCAGCTTCGTGTGGATTCCGTCGATCAAGGCCGTGGTCGGAGGTGTCGTGGTGGCGCAAAACATCCATGTGTGGATGGCTGACACGCAAACGCCACAGTCCCATGCCGATTGGTTGGCTACGCTGCACTCCATTGAAACCCTGAAGCCGCAGACCGTGGTACCGGGGCATTACCTGGGCGTGAGTGATCGCTCACTGGCGGCAGTGCAATTCACCTCCGCTTACATCAAGGCTTTCGACGAGGAAACCGCAAAGGCCAAGGATTCTGCCGCGCTGATCGCGGCGATGAAAAAGCGCTTCCCGACCCTGGGTGATGAAAGCTCCCTGGAGCTGAGCGCCAAGGTCGCCAAGGGCGAGATGAAGTGGGGTGAATAAATTTAAGAGGTAGCGGGCCTTTGATATCAATGCTTTCAAGCCAACTGGAGAACGTCATGAGCAAAATCGCAATCATCGGTGCCACCGGTCGTGCCGGTAGCCAACTGCTGGAAGAAGCCCTGCGTCGCGGTCACAGCGTTACCGCGATCGCCCGCAACACGGCGAAAATCGGTCCGCGTGCCGGATTGGTCACACGCAACGTCGACGCTCTGGATGCCAGTGCTTTGCAAGCGGCCATCGAGGGGCATGACGTAGTCGTCAGCGCCGCACATTTCACGACCCTGCCTGCCAGCGCCGTCATCGGGCCGGTGAAGAAGGCCGGGGTCAAACGCTTGCTGGTGGTGGGCGGTGCCGGTTCGCTGTTGTTGCCGGATGGTACACGAGTGATCGACAGCAAAGGTTTTCCGGACGCGTACAAGGCCGAAGCCAGTGCCGGTGCCGAGTTCCTCGCTAACCTGCGTCAGGAAAAGCAACTGGACTGGACCTTCCTGTCGCCATCGGCCGAATTTGTCGAGGGCGAGCGCACCGGGAAATTCCGCATCGGTCAGGATGATTTGCTGGTGAGCAGAGAAGGGCGCAGCTGGATTACCTTTGCCGACTATGCGATTGCAATGCTCGACGAAGTAGAAGCGCCGAAGCATTCGCGGCAGCGGTTTACTGTCGGGTACTAACACCGCAATCCATGTAGGAGCTGCCGCAGGCTGCGATCTTTTGATCTTGAAAATCAATGTCAAAAGATCGCAGCCTGCGGCAGCTCCTACAGATACCGTGGTTTACCGAGACTGCGCCTGCTCCACCAACCAGCTCATCAATTCACGTAATTTCGGCGAAGGTCCTGGTTTTTCGGGGAACACCAGGTAATACGCCAGCCCCGTCGTTACCTTCAATTCGAATGGCATGACCAGCCGCCCGGCGTTCAGGTCATCGCCAATCAGCGACCAATCACCAATCGCCACCCCCGTTCCCTGGGACGCCATCGACATTGCCAGGTCCAGTGTTTCGAAGTGCTGGCCCTTGCCGACATTGGTCAAATGCACATCCGCGGCTTTCAACCAGGCCTTCCAGTCCCGTTCATCGCGGGTTGGGTGCAGCAACAGGTGTTGTTGCAGATCGGCCGGTGCTTGCAGGGGCATGGGGCCTTCGAGCATCGGTCTGGAGCACACCGGCGTGAGTTGCTCATCAAAGAGTTTTTGCGACATCAATGAATCGTCCGGCGGTGCGCCGTACATCACCGCCGCATCGAACTGCTCGCGATGAAAGTCCACGCCGTGCTTGACCGTGGTGGTCAGTTCCACCGGCACGTCCGGGCGTTCCCTTTGCCATTGCAACAGACGTGGCAGCAACCAGCGCATGACGCAAGTCGGGGCCTTGAGTTGCAGGGTTTCGCGCTTCTCGCCGATCTGTTCAACGGCCTCGTCGATCAGGCCGAAAATTTGCTGGACCCGTGGCAGCCATTCCCGTCCCTCGGCTGTCAGGTCCAGGCCTCGGGCCAGGCGGATGAACAGTTCATAACCCAGATGATCTTCCAGCCCGGCGATCTGCCGACTCACCGCGCCCTGGGTGATGTGCAGCTGTTCGGCGGCCCGGGTGAAATTGCAGCACTGCGCGGTAATCAGAAAGGTGTGCAGCGCCGGCAGGGGAGGCAGTCGTTTCATTGGGATCCAAGGTATGACGTGAGGACATGGCTAGTATGACTTTTTATCCATTGTTGCGGCTACGTCCCGCCCGTTCCAATGAGGCCATTCCCGGGCCTGCGAATCCATCATAAACACAGCGCACGCCCGGCGTCTCAAACGAACAAAAAGGGCAAAGACATGGCGACGTGCGGCGAAGTATTGGTCAAGTTACTCGAAAACTACGGGGTCGAGCAGGTGTTCGGCATTCCGGGGGTGCATACCGTGGAGCTGTATCGCGGGCTGGCCCGTTCGAGCATCAACCACGTCACGCCGCGCCATGAACAGGGCGCCGGCTTCATGGCCGACGGCTACGCCCGCACCAGCGGCAAACCGGGTGTGTGCTTCATCATCACCGGCCCGGGCATGACCAACATCACCACCGCCATGGGCCAGGCCTACGCCGATTCGATCCCGATGCTGGTGATCTCCAGCGTGCAATCGCGCAGCCAGTTGGGCGGTGGTCGCGGCAAGCTGCATGAGCTGCCGAACCAGGGCGCACTGTGTGCCGGTGTCGCGGCGTTCTCCCACACCCTGATGTCGGCGTCCGAGCTGCCGGGCGTGCTGGCTCGCGCCTTTGCACTGTTCCAGGCCGGCCGTCCGCGTCCGGTGCACATCGAAATTCCATTGGACGTATTGGTCGAAGAAGCCGATGACCTGCTCAGCAGCCTGCCGGTCAACATCGACCGCGCCGGTGCTTCGCCGAGCGCCGTGTCGCGCATGACCGAATTGCTGGCCGACGCCAAGCGTCCGCTGATTCTCGCCGGTGGCGGGGCCATCGACGCGGCATCCGAGCTGACTGAACTGGCCGAGCTGCTGGACGCGCCGGTCGCCCTGACCATCAATGCCAAGGGCATGCTCGCCTCCGGCCACCCGTTGCTGATCGGCTCGACCCAGAGCCTGGTCGCCACCCGTGCGCTGGTCGCCGAGGCCGATGTGGTCCTGGCCATCGGCACCGAGCTGGCCGAGACCGACTACGACGTGACCTTCGCCGGCGGTTTCGAAATTCCTGGCAAGTTGCTGCGCGTCGACATCGACCCGGACCAGACCGTGCGCAACTACCCGCCGCACGTGGCATTGGTGGCCGACTCGCGCAACGCCGCCCAGGCTTTGCTCAGCGCGCTGTCGCACAAATCCCTGGCCGAGCGCCGCAACGATTGGGGCCAGGTGCGCGCCGCTCGTCTGCGTGAAGAGCTGGCCGCGACCTGGGACGCACCGACCCTGGCTCAGACCCGTTTCCTTGAAACCGTGCTGCACGAACTGCCGGACGCGGTATTCGTCGGCGACTCGACGCAACCGGTGTACACCGGCAACCTGACATTCAACCCGGAGCGCCCGCGCCGCTGGTTCAACTCGTCCACCGGTTACGGCACTCTCGGTTACGCCTTGCCGGCGGCGATTGGCGCCTGGCTGGGTGGTAGCGTCGAAGGTGGCGCGCGTCCTCCGGTGGTGTGCCTGATCGGCGACGGTGGCCTGCAATTCACCCTGCCGGAACTGGCCAGCGCCGTTGAAGCGCACACCCCGGTGATCGTGCTGCTGTGGAATAACCAGGGCTACGAAGAGATCAAGAAATACATGGTCAACCGTGCCATCGAGCCGGTCGGCGTGGACATCTACACCCCGGACTTCATCGGTGTGGCCAAGGCATTGGGTTGCGCGGCCGAAGCGGTCAGCAGTGTCGAGCAATTGCGTGGCGCGTTGCGTATGGCTACCGATCGCCAGGGCCCGACCCTGATTGAAATCGACCAGACCCAGTGGATGCAGGCGGTGTCGAAATGACTTTCTCGACTACCCAGGATGGCCTGTACATCAACGGCCAATGGTCGGCCGGCAACGAACACCTGCGGGTGATCAACCCGGCGACCGAAGCCCTGTTGACCACGGTGAATGGCGGCGATGAGCGCGCTGTTGATCAAGCGGTGAGCGCGGCGACCCAGGCGTTCGCCGACTGGTCGAAAACCACGGGCGCCGAACGCGGCGCGATCCTGCGCAAAATCGCCGTGGGGGTACAGGCCAACCGTGAAAAGCTGATGCACTTGCAGTCGAGCAACAACGGCAAGCCACAGTTCGAAGCGGCTATCGACGTTGATGACGTGATCGCCACGTTCGAGTATTACGCCGGTCTGGCCGAAGGCCTGGACGCGAAACAGGACAGCGCCATCGAGCTGCCGACCGACGACTTCAGCGCTCGCCTGCGCCGTGAGCCGTGCGGTGTGGTCGGCCTGATCGTGCCGTGGAACTTCCCGATGGTCACCACCGCGTGGAAACTCGCCCCGGCCCTTGCCGCCGGTTGCTGCGTGGTGCTCAAGCCTTCGGAAGTGACGCCGCTGCCGGAGCTGGAACTGGCAGCGATCATCGCTGAAGCCGGGTTGCCTGCGGGCGTGTTCAACCTGGTGTGCGGCACTGGCCTGGCGGTTGGCGCGCCCCTGTCGACAGACTCGCGCATCGCGAAAATTTCCTTCACCGGCAGCAATGCGGTCGGCGTGCAGGTCATGCAACGGGCGGCTGAAACCGCCAAGGGCGTGAGCCTGGAACTGGGCGGCAAATCTTCGCTGCTGGTGCTGGCCGATGCCGATCTCGACCTGGCGGTGGAAGTGGCCTGCGGCGGTGGTTTCTTCAACGCCGGGCAGATGTGCTCCGCCACCAGCCGCGTGCTGGTCGCCGATGAACTGGCCGATGAATTCCTCAGCCGCGTGAAGGCTCGTGCCGAAGCGATACGCGTGGCCGACCCGTTCGACCCGAACGTGGAAATGGGCGCCCTGGTCAATCAGGCGCAATACCAACGTGTATTGGGCCACATCGACCGCGGTTTGAGTGCCGGCGCCAAGCTGGTGTGCGGTGGCAATCGTCCCGCCGACCTGCCGCGCGGATATTTTTTGCAGCCGACGGTGTTCACCGAAGTGCCCCTCGACAGTGCGTTGTGGAATGAAGAGATTTTCGGCCCGGTGATCTGCGTGCGCAGTTTTTCCAGCGAAGCCGAAGCGATTGCCCTGGCCAACGACAGTCAGTTTGGCCTGGTCGCCAGTGTGGTGACGGGCAATGCACAGACCGCTGACCGCGTCGCCAACGCTTTGCAGGCGGGGCTTGTGTGGATCAACGCGCCGCAGGTGATCTTCCCGCAGACCGCCTGGGGCGGCTACAAGCAGAGCAGCATCGGCCGCGAATTGGGGCCGTGGGGCTTGCAGGCTTTCCAGGAAATCAAACACGTGATCCGGGCCGTCTGAAGGCACGAAAAAGGTGAGCGCATGCCTCGCGTTGAGGCATGCGCTGGCGTCATGGCTTCAATGAGTTTTTATCGATAGTCAGGTGTTTTACACGACCTCAGGATGAACTTGCTGGCTCAGCCAAGCCCCCGAAAATAAGAGGGCTAACGCTGATCCGGTCGCGCGGATGCAACAGTTTCGACCTGCCTTATACCTACAAAAACAAAGGGAGTCCGTAATGGGCGAGCATGATCTGAACAGACGTCAATTCATCAAGACCGTGGGCGTAGCCTCGGTTGCAGCGGCAGCCATGAGCATGCCGTTCATCAAGGCCAATGCCAGCGACACACGTTTTGCCGGCAAGACCCTGCGTTTGCTGACCTGGTCCGATGACACCGGCCTGGCTGCACTGCGCAACATCGCCGCGACCTTCGAAGACAAGTACGGCTGCAAGGTCATCGCTGACCGCACCGGCAGTACCTCGGAAATGGTCGCCAAACTCAAGGCCGGCGGTGATCGGCCGCAATACGACATCATCACCCTGGCAGGCGTCGGTGCCGAAGGTCTGGCCGCCGCCAACCTGCTGGAAAAACCCGACCTCAACCGCATTCCCAACCTCGTCGATGTACCGGAGAAGTACCGCACCGGCGCCAATGGCCACGGTATCGGTTACCTGCTGTGGTGCAACAGCCTGGTCTACAGCACCCGCACCCAGAAACAAGCGCCGGACAGCTACGCGGCCCTGTGGGATCCAGAATTGGCACCGAACATCTTCCTGCCGCCGCCGAACTGGACCGAGGCCATGGACCTGATCATCATCGCCGCCAAACTGGCCGGTGGTGACGAGCACAACATCGAACCGGGCTTCAAGAAACTCGCCGAGCTGAAAGATCGTGTGGTGACCCTGGGCGAAAACCCGAACCAGATCGCCGAACTGTTCCGCACCGGTTCCCTGGACATGGGCGGTCTGTACGCACCCGCGTTCTTCCCGAAACAGATCCGCGATCCGAACTACGGCCTGGGTGCCACGTTCGGCATGAAGGAAGGTTTCTACACCGACCTGATGCTGTCGGTGATGCCGAAGAACCGTCCGGGCGATATCGACATGGCCTATGCCTTCATCAACCACTCTCTGGACCCGCTGGTGCAGGGCAAGATGGCTGAAGACATCTACAACGGCCCGGTCAACGCCAAGGCGATCATCTCCGCCGAAGCACGCAAGAGCCCGTACATCCTCACGCCGGAGCAGATTGCCGAGAAGGCGATCATGCACGACAACGCCTTCCTGGCGACTGTGCATGACCAGTGGATTCGTCGTTACACGGAAATCTTTTCTTCCTGATCCGTAGGAGCTGCCGAAGGCTGCGATCTTTTGATCTGGCTTTTCGGCGGTTTTGAAAAGATCAAAAGATCGCAGCCTTCGGCAGCTCCTACAGGTGCCAGGCGCGAGATGTTTCTGATCTTCCATTGACGAGACCCTTTGCTATGGAACACCAACCTCTGACTCATCCGCTGAGTGCCGCCCCAGTGCGCGCCGCTCGGGGTGTTTCGCCAACGACGCGCGCCTGGCTTTTCCTCTCGCCGTCGATGCTGTTTCTTGGCGTACTGATTGCCGCGAGTCTCCTGGTACTGCGCATGAGCGTGGGCACCAAAGGCGCGGAATGGTCCGGGTTCAGCCTGGCCAGTTACGCCCAGTTGCTGGAACCCTATTACCTCAAGTCGCTGATGCTGACCCTGCGCCTGGCGCTGATCAGCGCGGTGATCGCAGTGATCCTGGCGATCCCGGTGGCCTACACCATGTCACGCCTGACTTCGCCATTCGTGCGCCGGATCTTCCTTGCGGCGGTGTTGCTGCCGCTGCTGGTCAACCTGCTGCTGCAAAGCTACGGTTGGCTGGTGATCCTTGGCCCTGGCGGCATGCTCAACCAGACCCTGATGGGCCTGGGCCTGATCAAGCGCCCGATCATGCTGTTGTACAACCAGAACGGTGTGTTGATGGGCCTGGTGCAAACCGCCTTCCCGCTGGCCGTGTTGCCGATTGCCAGCGCCATGCGCGGCGTCGCCCGCAGCTACGAAGAAGCTGCCGCCACCCTGGGTGCGAGTCGCTTCCAGGTGTTCCGCCAAGTGGTATTGCCGATGAGTCTGCCAGGGATCATTACCGGTGCGACCCTGGTATTTGCCTACAACGCCAGCAGTTTCGTGGTGCCCTTGCTGCTCGGTGGCCGGCGCGTGCCGATGCTGGCGGTGATGGTGCATGACCAGATCGCCCCGCTGATGAACTGGCCCGCCGCGTCCGCTGCCGGTGTGGTGCTGATCGTCACCACCCTCGCGATCATGACCCTGTCCGAATACATCACTGGCCGTCGTCGGCGCATGCTGGAGGCTTCGCAATGAGTACCCTGACCAAGAAGCGCCAGTCGCTGTTGCCGGGTGAGACCGGCAAGTTCGCCGGCATCCTCTCGGGTTTCATCCTGCTGCTGGCGGTGTTGCCGATCCTGACCATGATCGTGATGTCGTTCAGCGGCGCATCGAACCTCGACTTCCCGCCGAGCAGCTACAGCCTGCAATGGTACAAGGCCGCCTGGCACACCTTCGTGTCGCCGGACGCCAGCGATGTGCTGAGCTTGGGCAAGGCCATGACCACCAGCCTGATGGTGTCCTGCCTGACCATGGTCTTCGCGACCATCATCGCAGTGCCGGCGGCGTATGCCCTGACCCGTTGCGAGTTCCGTGGCAAGGCCGTGGCCCTGCAATTGATGTCGTTGCCCCTGGTGTTCCCGATGGTGGTATTGGGGCTGGCGTTGCTGCTGGTGTTCGACAGCCTGCCGTTCCAGATGACCACCTCGCGTCTGGTGATTGCCCACGTGATCCTCGCGTTGCCGTTCGTGGTGAAGAACTGCACGGCGGCGATGCTCTCCATCGGCAGCGAAGTCGAGGAGGCCGCGCAAATGCTCGGCGCTTCACCGCTGCGAGCGATTGTCGATGTGGTGGTGCCGTTGATGAAGTCGGGGATCCTGGCGGGCATGCTGCTGGCGTTCATCGTCTCGTTCAACGAATTCACCGTGACCTACTTCCTCTACACCATCGATGTGATGACCGTACCGATCTGGATGTACAGCCGCACCGTGTCTTCGCTCGACCCAACCGTATTTTCGTTTGCCGTGCTGATCGTGTTGATCGACTTCGTCCTGATCTGGGCGCTCGAAAAACTGGTCGGTGAAGGTGGCGTTTCGTTCTGATTTCTTGAGGTGATTCACATGTCTGGTCTGATTCTGGAAAACGTCGAGAAACATTACGGCTCGGCCTGCGCGGTAACGGATGTAAACCTGCATTTGCCCGAGGGCAAACTGGTGTGTTTCCTCGGCCCTTCGGGCTGCGGCAAAACCACCTTGCTGCGCATGATTGCCGGCCTTGAAACCCTGACCGGCGGCGAAATCCGCCTGGACGGTGAAGACATCGGCAACACCCCGGCGCACCTGCGCAATTTCGGCATGGTGTTCCAGTCCCTGGCGTTGTTCCCGCACATGACCGTGGGTGAGAACATCGCTTATCCGCTGAAACTGCGCGGGGTCAGCAAGGCCGATCAGCAGGCGCGGGTGGTGGAGTTGCTGGAGCTGATCCAGTTGCAGCAAATGATTGATCGTCCGGTGGCCAAGCTGTCCGGTGGCCAACGCCAGCGTGTGGCAATTGCCCGGGCGATTGCCAATCACCCGAAAATCCTCCTGCTCGACGAGCCGTTGTCGGCGCTGGACGCCAAGCTGCGCGAGTCGATGCAGGTGGAAATCCGTCAACTGCAACAGCGCCTGAACATCACCACCATCATGGTGACCCACGACCAGCGTGAAGCCATGACCATGGCCGATATCGTGGTCGTACTGGGTGAGCACAAGGTGCAGCAGGTGGGCACACCGATCGAGATCTACCGCCACCCGGCCAACGAGTTCGTCGCGGATTTCATCGGCTCGGGCAACATCTTCCCGGCCACGGTGCTGGGTAATGGCAAAGTCAGCTTGCCAGGCGGCGATGCGCTGCAAGTACCGATCTGCAGCAGCATTGTGGCTGGCGAAAAGGTGAAGATGCTGATTCGCCCGGAAGACCTGCAACTGTCAGCACCCCAGGCGACCGCGGGCAACCGCTTGCTGGGCAAGGTGACGTTCGTGCGCGATATCGGCGCGACCATCGAGACCACGGTGGAGTGTTCCGGGGTGTCGTTTACTGCGCTGAGCACGCCGTGCCAGGGCTTTGGCCTGAGCGTTGGGCATCCGGTGTCGGTGACCTTGCCGGTGGAGGCGTGCCGGGTGCTTGGCGCCTGATTTTCCAGAGGACTGCTGCGCAGCCCATCGCTGGCAAGCCAGCTCCTACAAGGACCGTCGGTGTTCACACAATGTGGTGACCACCAATAATCCCCTGTAGGAGCGGGCTTGCCCGCGAAGGCGTCAGTAGCCGCACCACTGGATCCGGATCAAACCGATAACCGTAACCGCGCCAGATCCCGCAACGGCGGTGCCCCAAACAACCGGCTGTACTCCCGGCTGAACTGCGACGGACTTTCATACCCGACCCGATACCCCGCCGCCGAAGCTTCCAGCCCTTCGGCCAGCATCAACCGCCGCGCTTCCTGCAGGCGCAGATGCTTCTGATACTGCAACGGACTCATCGCCGTCATCGCCTTGAAGCGGTGATGCAGGGTCGACACGCTCAGGTTCACTTCCTTGGCCAGATCATCAATGCGCAACGGTTGTTCAAAATTGCCGTTGAGCCATTTGATCGCCTGGCTGATGCGATGGCTCTGACTGTTGGCGATGGCGATTTCATACAGCCGATGCCCCTGTTTGCTGCGCAACAGGCGATAGAGGATCTCCCGGCGAATCAGCGGCGCCAGCATGGCGATGTCTTTTGGCGTGTCCAGCAACCGTGCCAGGCGCAGCACGGCGTCGAGCATCGCGGTGTCGAGTTTTTCGACATACAGCCCGCGCCCGGTTGGCCGGGTGGGCACGCCGAGGGGGCCGGCGTCGGCGATCAGTGCGGTGATTTCCGTCGGGTCGATGTCCAGGCGCAGGGCCAGGATCGGTTCCTCAGGCGAGACATCCACCACCCGTCCACTGAGCGGCATCGAGACCGAGACCACCAGGTAGTTCAACGGGTCGTAATTGAAGTATTCATCGGCCAGCCGAACTTCCTTGCGCCCCTGGGCCATGATGCACAGCGCCGGTTGCGCCAGCCCCGGGGCGAACTCGTGGGACTGGCTGTGGCGTGACATGAACAGCGAGCCGATGGCCGTGGCATAACTGCCATCTTCGGCGGTGTTGCGGCGAATGATCGCCGCCAGTTCCGCACGTTGCTTTTCCATGTCGGTGTCCAGCGGGGCTTGAAAGTGATCGAACGACGACATGCGAGGCATCCTCGGCAAGGCATGAGTAATGGGCAGAGCATAAGTTTGTGCAAGCCGCAGCGGTAGACACATCCTGTCAGATGCTTGCCTGATTCTGCTCGGGGTTGGTTTCGTTCCCAAACACGGCCAACGCACAGGCGCGCTTCAACTAACGCCGATAACCCCGTAGGAGCTGCCGAAGGCTGCGATCTTTTGATTCTATAGATGAGCGTCTAAAAGATCGCAGCCTTCGGCAGCTCCTACACAAAACGCGTATGGCAGAACCGTGACAGGGTTTTACCGTTTGTTACAGGCTGTCCATGCAGTTTCGCAGGATTGTGCAACGCACCGGCAGGAATCGACTAACGAGACAGGCGTCGCGGCCCTTAACCTTTGATCCTGTCGCAGCCCGTCCCCCGGCTGCCACGCGACTCCCCGGGAGGGTTGAACATGTCCACGCAGATCCCCGTCAGTCATATGGCCTTCGTTCGAGCGCGCGCCGGGCGTTCGGCGGAACTCGGTGTGCGCCTCAGCGCCCTGATCGAACCGTCCCGCGCAGCGCCAGGCTGCCTGAGCTTTGCCTTGCAGCATTCGCAATGCGATCCGGAATTGTGGCTGGTGTCCGGTTTCTGGAGCAATCAACAGGCCATGACCGCGTACTTCAGCACGCCGGCGATGGAGATTTTTGCCGAGCTGGTGCAGGAGCTGGTGGTCAACAGTCTGGATTTCCACACCTTCAAGGATGTCTCGGCGGCGCAGGCCTTGCGGCAGTCCGCAGTGGCGGTACACAAACTGGCCGGTTGAGGGTTTAATGACGGCATTCTCAACCAGCCAGGATTCGCGACATGGCACGTAAAGCCTTTGATCACTTCGAAGCTGTTTCCGCTGTAGTACCGGGCGAGGGTGGTTACCACGCCGCTATCGCCGTCAAAGCGCTGGGCGGTGCCGGCGCCCCGCGCTTTCACAAAGTGCTGGAAGGCCAGATCTTCAAGACCGCTCACGAGGCCGATGATGCGGCCGCCAAGGAACTGACCCGCCTCAAGGACGTCAAGGAAAACACCGACCTGCTCTGGTGATTCTCACCGCCCCGGGCGGTACATCTTGAACAACGCCTCAGGCCCCAGCTGGAAATAATCCGCTGGCCCGCCGCCGCGCAGAATCGGTTCTGCCGCGGCGGTGTCGTATATCCCATCCTTCAACAGCCACTTGGCGATATGCACGGCGACCACCTCGCCGAGGATCAGCCAGCTGGGCACCACATTGCCGTCCGCCCGTTGCAACTGGATGATCTGCGTGACCTTGCACTCGAAGGACACCGGGCTCTCGGCCACCCGTGGCACCTGAATGACCTTCGAGGCAACGGTCGTCAGGCCGGCCAATTCGAATTCGTTGACTTCAGGCCCGACCATGGCGCAGCTCTGGTTCATCTGCTCGGCCAGCGGCCGGGTGGCCAGGTTCCAGGCGAACTCGCCGGTTTGCTCGATGTTGTTCAGGCTGTCTTTGCGCCCGATGCTGGAGAAACCAATGATCGGCGGAATGTAGTTGAAGGCGGTGAAGAAACTGTAGGGCGCAAGGTTCAAGTGGCCCTCGGCATTCTGCGAAGAGATCCAGCCGATGGGGCGCGGGCCGACGATGGCGTTGAACGGATCGTGGGGCAGGCCGTGGCCGTTGGCGGGTTCGTAGAAGTGGATGTCGTCGGGCATGGAGTAATTCCAGGGCGTAGTTCGGGTGGCGTTCATAGTGCAAGGATGAACCGCTGAATTCCAGTCGACTCTACCCTCTGTAGGAGCGAGCTTGCTCGCGATGGTGTATCAGATAAGTTGGTGCCGACTGACACTCCATCGCGAGCAGGCTCGCTCCCACAAGGGGTTATGTTGATTCAATAAAAAGGGGCAGACCCCGGTGAGATCTGCCCCTTTTCCTTGAGGCTTGATTTAGTCCGTGACAATCCGTGAATGCTTGCGGGTGTCTTTCATGGTGACGTACACCAGCAACGACACGGCAATACACGCGGTAACGTACCAGTAGTAACCCGTCTCCATACCGATGCTCTTGAACCACAGCGCGATGTATTCAGCGGTGCCGCCGAAGATCGAAACGGTCAGTGCGTACGGCAGGCCCACGCCCAGGGCGCGGATTTCGGTCGGGAACAGTTCGGCTTTCACCACGGCATTGATCGAGGTGTAGCCACTGACGATGATCAGTGCCGCCATGATCAGGAAGAACGCGCCCCACCAGGTCTGGATGGTGTGCAGGGTGGTGAGGATCGGCACGGTGAACAGGGTTCCCAGGATACCGAAGGCAATCAGGATCGGCCGGCGACCGATTTTATCCGACAGCCCGCCGATGACCGGTTGCAGGCACATGAACAGGAACAGTGTGGCGGCGGAAATGGTGGTGGAGTCGGAAATGCTCATGCCGACGGTGTTCACCAGGTATTTCTGCATGTACGTGGTGTAGGTGTAGAACGCCAGGGTGCCGCCCATGGTCAGGCCGACCACGGTCATCAGTTCCTTGGGGTGACGCATCAAGGTGCGCATCGCGCTTTCCTTGGCTTTTTCTTTCTTGGTGAAGGACTCGGTTTCTTCCATGCCACGACGCAGGTACAGCGCCACCACGGCACACAGCGCGCCGATGGCGAACGGGATGCGCCAGCCCCAGGCGTAGAGCTCCTCGGTGGTCAGGAAGTTCTGCAGGACAATCAGCACCGCCAAAGCGATGAGCTGGCCGGAGATCAGGGTCACGTACTGGAAGCTGGAGTAGAAGCCGCGACGCTCCTTGGTCGCCATCTCGCTGAGGTAAGTGGCGGAGGTGCCGTATTCGCCACCCACCGACAGGCCTTGCAGCAAGCGCGCGAACACCAGCAGGATCGGCGCGCCGATGCCGATGATTTCGTAGCTTGGGCTCAGGGCGATCAGCAGCGAGCCGAAGCACATCAGGTACACCGAGGCCATCAGGGCCTTTTTGCGCCCGACCTTGTCGGCATACAGCCCCATCAGCCAGCCACCGATCGGACGCATCAGGAAGCCCACGGCGAAGATCGCGGCGGTATTGAGCAGTTGGGCGGTGGTGTCGCCTTTGGGGAAGAAGGTCTTGGCGAAGTACAGGGAGAAGGCGGCGTAGACGTACCAGTCGTACCACTCGACCATGTTGCCGACGGAACCGCTGAAAATCGATTTGATGCGGCTGGACGTGGTTCTTTCTTTGGCCGGCAGGGCAGCCGACCCAAGCGGCAGGGAGTTGGAGTTATCCATTGAAGGATCCTTCATTTAATTGTTTTTGTGGAGCGCGAATAAACGCAGCCTGCAGGGGCTATAGCAGGAGCTGTGCCAAGGGGAAGAGGGCCGGTTTAGAGGGGTGGTGGTGTTTTGGTGAGCGGAAATCCGCTTATTAAAAGTAAGTGGTGAGCGAAAAATTGCCTATTTGCTTGCGGGGAGTGTTGGCTGTGCCAGCGAAGGAGCCAGTCCAGACGCTACAGGAACATCTCCCGGCTCAACCCATGCCGCTGCATCTTTTCATTGAAGGTCCGGCGCGGCAGTTGCAGTTCTTCGAGCACCGCTTTCACATCGCCCTTGTGCCGGGTCAGTGCGGCACGCAGGCATTGCGCTTCGAACGCTTCCTGCTGCGCCGCCAGTGACTGGCCGGGCTCGATGCCCAAGGGCTCCGGCTCACCCAACCCCAATACCTGACGCTCGGCGACGTTCGCCAGTTCGCGCACATTGCCCGGCCAGTCGTGGCTCAGCAGGTGACTCAACTGTGCGCCGCTCAACGGTGGAAATTTACGTCCCAGGCGTTCGGCGGCGTTTTGGGCAAAGGATTCGAACAGCAAGGGTATGTCTTCCCGGCGTTCGCGCAAGGGCGGCAGGCGTAGTTCTGCGACGTTCAAACGATAGGCCAGGTCTTCGCGAAAACGTCCGGCCCGCGCTTCGTCGAGCAGGTCCGGTTTGGTCGCGGCGATGATGCGCAGATCCACGCGGATGCTCTGGTTCGAACCCAGTCGTTCAAGCTTTTGCTCTTGCAACACCCGCAGCAATTTCACTTGTTGGGCCAAGGGCATGCTTTCGATTTCATCGAGAAACAGCGTGCCGCCGTCGGCGTACTCCAGTTTGCCAATGCGCTTGCCGGACGCCCCGGTGAACGCGCCGCTCTCGTGACCGAACAGCTCGGCCTCGAACAATTGCTCGGGGATGGCCGCGCAGTTGAGTGCGACAAAGGGCTTGTCGGCCCGCGGTCCGAAGTCGTGCAGGCAGCGGGCGACCAGTTCCTTGCCGCTGCCGGTTTCACCGCGGATCAATACGTTGACCGGCAGCGCCGCCAGATCGAGAACCTGCCGACGCAGGTTTTGCAGGCCACGGGACACGCCGAGCAACGTGGCATCCAGCTTGGCGCGGTTGTCCGCCTGTTCGTGCAGCGCGCGGTTTTCCAGCACCAGCCGGCGCTTGTCGAGGGCGCGGCGCAGGCTGCCGAGCAGGGTTTCCGGGCTGAAGGGTTTTTCGAGGAAATCGTAGGCACCGTCGCGCATGGCCTCGACGGCCATCGGCACATCGCCGTGGCCGGTCAACAGGATCACCGGCAAATCGGCATCCCGGCGTTGCACCTCGGCCAGCAGTTCCAGGCCGGTCATGCCGGGCATGCGCACATCGCTGAGAATCACCCCGGCAAAATGCCTGGGCAACTGCGCCAGGCACTCATCGGCGCGGCTGAACAGCTGCACCTCGAAACCCGACAGGCTCAACCATTGCTCGACGGCACTGCGGATGCTGCTTTCGTCGTCGACCACGATCACTGAGTTCAGCATGCTTCATGCACCTCCAGGTCGATGGGCAAGGTCAGGGTAAACACGGCACCTTTGTCATGATTGCCGGCACTCAAGCGCCCGCCGGATTCGTGGACTATGGCAAACGATACGGCCAAACCGATCCCCAGGCCTTCGCCCACCGGTTTGGTGGTGAAGAACGGATCGAAGACCTTGGACAGGTTCTCTTCGGCGATACCGCCACCATTGTCGATCACGCTCAGGCGCCACAATTGCTCGTCGGCTTCGAGGCGGATTTCCAGGCGTTTGCAGGGTTTGTCCTGCATCGCATCGAGGGCGTTGCGCAGCAGATTGATCAGCACCTGTTCCAGGCGAATCGCATCGCCACGCACCCAGGCCGGGCGGGTCAGGTGCAGCACAGTGCTGACCTGTTCGTCGCGCAGCCGGGTGTCGAGCAGTTGCAGCGACTGGTCCACCACCGCCGCCAGGTCCAGGCGTTCGCGCAAACCGCTGGGGCTTTTGCGGGCGAAGGTTTTCAGGTGGCCGGTGAGGGCGGCCATGCGCGTGAGCATTTCATCCACCGGCTTGAGCGCCTTGTAGGCGTCATCGACGCGGCCGTGGTCGAGTAGCAGGCGCAAGGTTGCCAACTGCATGCGCTGGGCGGTGAGTGGCTGGTTGATTTCATGGGCGAGGGCGGCGGACATCTGCCCCAGCGCCGCGAGTTTGGCCGATTGCACCAGGCCTTCCTGGGCGGTGCGCAGGTCGCGGGTGCGTTCTTCTACCAGTCGTTCGAGTTCTTCGCGACTGCGCTGGCGCATTTTCGCCAGGCGCCAGCGCTGGTTGAGAAACAGCAACAGGAACACCAGGGTCAGCCACAACCCGGCCGCGGCAAGCGCGGCGTTGCGGCTGTCTTCGAAGGCGACCTGCGGGCGACGCAGCAGGTGCAGGGTCCAGCCATCGGTGCTCAGCGGCAGGGATTCCCACAGGTAATCGGCCTTGCCGTCCGGGCCATCGACCCGGGTCAGGTCACTGTTGTCGTCGAAGCGCCGCAACGATTGAAACTCGAGCGGCGTCAGCGGCTGCTTGTCGTATTGGCGGGTGGCCTTGAGTTCGGCGTGATCGCTGTCGCTCAACGGCTTGAGCAGGCGATAGCGCCAGCCTGGCTGATTGGCGATGAAAATGATCCCGCGTGCGTCGCTGACCAGCAGCGTGTCGCTGCCCTGACGCCACTCCCGCTCCAGTTCGGGAAACTCCAGTTTCACCACCATGGCGCCGAGGAACTGGCCGCCATCATCGCTGACCGCGCTGGAGAGGAAGTAGCCGGGAATCCCGCTGGTCACGCCAACGGCATAAAAGCGCCCGGTGCCCTGGGTGCGGGTCTGGTTGAAATAAGGGCGGAAACCGTAGTTGTGACCGACATAGCTGCTGGGCAAACGCCAGTTGCTCGCCGCGATGGCGAGGCCGCTGCGGTCGAGCAATTCCAGGGTCGAGGATTCGGCGGCGCCATTGATCTTTTCCAGTTTGCGGTTCAACGCATCCTGCTGCTCTGGGCTCACCGCCCCCTTGAGCGCCGAGCGCAGTTCCGGGTCCAGCGCCAGCACGGCGGGCAGGGCGCGGTAACGTTCGATCAGGGTATGCAGGGATGTGGCGTACAGCGCCAATTGCTGATTGGCACGGGCCGCGTCTTCGACCATTGACTGGCGCACGGCGTGGCGCATGGCCAGCGTGGCGACGATGGCGGCGCCGGCGATGATCAATAGGGTGTAGAGCGCCAGGCGCAGGGATCTGGAGGTCGGGAGCATCGAACGGAAATCGGACAAAAGATAGGAGGCGCAAGATAGCATGCGGACTATCTTGCGCCAGATCTCATCTCACTGCGCCCGAGTGGATACCTTGAGCTTTCAACGATTCATATTTCGGCGCATTTGTTCCAGTTCATCTGTCAGCTCCCCCAACGGAACTATCGGGATCCCGGAGTTATTGAGGTCATCATGGTTCAAGTGTGCTTCATGCATTCTGTTGGCCAGTCCGGTCTGTTCAGATGGCTTGCCACCAGGATTTGCGTTGAGATGTTCAACCATTATCGAATTATTCAGCACCATGTTTTCAAGTAGGGAAACGCCACTTACGTTAGTGGCGTCGATTTCATAGAAATAATATGGACGGCCCTCTTGGGCCGCATAGAAAATGGCTCCCTCGAGTGTCTCTGCGACAATCAAGGCTTCACCGCTGATCATTTTGCTAACCGCAGTGAATTCATCTGAAGCTTTGAATCCATCCCGTAGTACCTCTTCAGGGCCACGCCGGTCTGCACGGTATACCTTGCCACCAAAATCGGTTCTTTCCAGAAGGTTCCTGCTGTTCCAGTAGTGAGCGGGTCGATAGGGGTCTGCATTCAGGATTTCTAGCACCGTACTTTGGTCATCGGTTGGCGCAGGTGGGCTGGCAGGGCTGTTTGCAGAGTCTGAGCTGGACTCACTCGGTGGATGATCGCTTTCGGGCGAGCCTTGATAATCCATTGATTCATCACCGTCTTGCTCTGAGCGCCGTAAGTCAATCGGTGGTAGGCCATAGGCAGTTCTCAAGTCAGGTTCGACCATTACAAACTCGTTCAGAACCTCATCATCGTATGGCTGCCACATTCGCCCATCAGGATCGATCCTGCAGATGGGATTGTTTCCACAGAACCGATACAAATTCAGACCGTTAATCGAGCCAATCGGATCCGGATTTATCCATCGCCCCAGCCACCCCGCGCAATACCGGGCACCATAATAATAAAGCCCACTGGCATCCCGCTCCTTGCCCGAGTACCGAATGGTCTTGTAATCGGCATCGACCTTCGAGCGTGCCGCCCACCACGCTGTGCCACCGTAGGGGTAGTACCCCTCGTGACTGATGACGGCGGCCAGTTGATCCAGCTCCAGGCAACTGGAGCCCAAGTGATCATCGATGCTGTAGCGCACTTGGTCGTTATCGATATCGTCCGGCGGCCCATTGACCCAATGCAGGCACCGTACGCTGCCACGGGACAGTTGGACGTCAATGACCTGCAATTCTTCGTCGCCGCCAGTGGTGCGTACTTCCAGGCCTGGGAGATAGTGGACAACCTCTTGATGGGTCACAGTGCGGGCCTGTCGGGTGCTGAACTTGACGGCCCGCTCTCCGGCAGCGTTGTAGCGATACCATTCCCCGTCATTGAGCCCGGTCGAGCGGTAGACGGTGGTGATGCCTTGCAACTGATTGCGCGCATCCCAACTCATCGGTTGGGCGCCTGACGCCAGGTATTGCAAGTTGCCGTTTGCATCGAAGTGACGGCTGAAGTCGGGAACGTCCTCACCCTCTTTCCATGGCAAGGCGCGGTTGCTTTGTGGGTCGACGTACATCAGGCGACTGAACGGATTTTTATCACTTTCATGGCGCAACAAGGTCCGGTTGCCGCCAGCGTCGTACTCGTAATGTTCGCTGTAGTTGAGCAACCGACCGGGGTCGATGGGGCTCGGGATGATCAGCTCCGGCAAACCCGGTTTCTGCCCGGCATCCGCCGTTTCACGGCCCTTGGCACTGGTCAGTTGGTAGAGGCTGTCGTAGGTGTAGGTGTTCTCGGCAGCCACGCGCTGATTGTCGAAATAGCTGTCCGCCTGTGTGTGCTCCACCAGCCGCAGGATATTGCCGACCGGGTCGTACTCGTAACTCATCTCCTGCAAACGCTGGTGTGTCGAGGTGGTCGCGGTCAGGCGTTCCAGTCGGCCGTTTGCAGGCTGGTAGCTGGCAACGCTGGTGACGTTGTTACCGGCAATTTGAGTGAGTAATTGTCCTGCGGCATCGTAGTCGGCCGCTCTGAGCAACGGCTGCAATGCCTGGCCCTTGAGCCTCAGGTCAATGCATTGCAGTTGCCCGGTGCGGTCGTAGTTGAACTGTCGTAGATGACCGCCGGCATCAATGTGTTCCAACACTTCACCTGACGGGCCGTATCGATACTCGCTGGAGTAGCCTGCGCCGGGTTGTAGCAATGGGTCGCGATCAGCCTCGGTCACGGGCCAATTGGCTGACAGGTTTGCCTGATCCGGCAGGAAACGCCGGGTCTGGCGGATCAGCCCGCCATTCAGGGCGATTTGTTTAAGCCACAGCGTACCGGCCGAATCGTCATGGCGGATCAAACTCCCGCATTGGTTGCGTTCGGCGAATTCAGCCGAGTTGTCGGCATACGTCAGGCGTTCGATGGTACGTAAGTCCACGCCTTGGGCGTATTCATGGAGCGCGATGGGTCGGCGCAGTTCGTCGTACTCGTTCTGCCAATGACTGCCTCGGCCATCCCAATGTTCGAGCACTTGTCCGGCTGCACCCGTCAGGCTCAGGCGCCACCCAGCATCGACGCTGTCAGTCAACAGCGCCGCGCCCGACAGGCTGTAAAACGCTGTCTGGTTCGGCCGGGCTGCGGTAGAAGAAAACCGTGGATCGCGCTGAGCCACTAACCGCCCGGCAGCGTCATGTTGCTGAGTGGAGATTCGCGCGGCGGGATTGTCAGACACCACCGCGCGAAGATAGGCCACTTGCCGTACCGCCATGCCACGACCATCGGTTGCAGCCAGCGCTGGCGTTTGGCAATGGATGTTTGAGTTCAATGGAGTGTCCAGATGGACCGCCGTTGTGCAGGTGGCGGATCAAACAAGTCGTTCTCATCGAACGCAATGGTGTACCAGGTGCGATAGCGTTGTTCCCGGCGCAATGGTTTTTCTTCTGGTGGATTGCCCTGCAACATTTTTTTCGCCAGCACAGTGTGTGTCGGCCGACCGGCGGCGTCGTAGAACTGCTGGTCGTGGTAACCCGATTCGCGGATCGAAGCGTCGTTGATGTAGCGGTAGGCGCTGGCGAAGTAGGGGCGATAGATCCGCACGGTTTCGCCTTTGTTGTTGTACTCGACCCGTTCGCTGACCCGCCAGCGTCGGGCCGCCTGTTCTTCCCTGGGCCGGCCGTTTTCGTCGGGTTCCAGTTCGCCTTTGTCGTTCACTACCCAGGCCAGGCCCGGTTCGACCTCTTGCTTGGTTTGCAGGGAGCGTCCGAAGCCGTCCCAGCAGGCGATGGCCGCGCGGATTTGCAGTTCCGGGTCGCCGGGGTAGCGGTCGGCCTGCAAGGTGACGATGTGAACCGGTTCGCGATGCGCGTCGTCGAGGTATTGCTGGAGTTGCCGCTCGTTCGCAGTAGGGTTCTGCAAACCTTCAAGGTGTACACGCGCCCGGCTGCAAAGATGGCCGTCGGGCAATACAAAACCTTCGGAGCGGGCCCAGGCCAGCCAGGGCGCGGGAGCTGCCGGGGGAGCTTTGCCCATCCAGCTGAAGGGCGCAGAGAAGGTCGCCGTCGCGTAGTTGCCGATGGCGTTGTGTTTGTCGGCGATAGCGCCTGCGGGCGAGCGATCTTCCGGTGGTTGGTAATCGCTGAGTGGATCGAAACCGACCTCGACGCCCAGTTCCGTGCCGTAGAAGCTGGTCACGAGCACTTCGCCGAACGCGTTGTAGCGGGCTTCCTGGGTGTTTTGATTGGGGTCGATGATGCCTGCCGGCAGGAACGATCGGTAGTCGATATCGAGGATGCTTGTAGTGCAGCCATCCGGCAGGGTGACGGCGGTGCTCAGGCACCAGTACTCGTCATACGCGACGCAAGTGATACCATGGCTCTTGGTTTGCTGGAATTGTTCGACGTTAAAGAACCCTGCCAAACTGTGGTAAGTGGGGAAGCTTTTGCGTACGGACCACAGGTAATTCCTGGCATCGGTCGGGTCTTCGGGTTCACCCTGCACAGCGTCTGGCAAGAACAGATCCATGATGTGGTAACCGACTTCCGGCGATTCGAGTTTCTCCTTGAGGTTGAACGGCATGTCGCCATTTTCGTCCTTGAGCTTGTCGTAGGCGCTCAGGGCGGTGGCGTCCAGTTCGGCGGTTTCCAGGTAGTCGGGCAGGGCGGTGAAGATCAGGTTATCCGGCTCCAGTAATTTGCCTGTGGCCGGATCCTGATAGCGTTGCAGCGACAAACCGGTCAGCACCGCTTTGGCTGCCCAGGCTCCTTCGTCATCGCCCCATTCCAGGAAGTTTTCGTGGTTGATGTCGACAGGTTTGAGTTCATCCTTTTCCAGGACCAGCGCATTGGCGCGCTGACGATAGGGCAGGCCCAGACGCCAGCCGTCAGGGGCTTCCAAATGCCGATACTCGGCTTTGGCCTCGGTCAGATACCAACACTGTTGTGCTTCGTCGTGGGCGTCCAGCCACCATTTGTTTTCGTAGTCTTCATCGCTCTCATCGCCGGGCTGATCGACGCGGAAGGGCGGGCTGTCCTTGTCTGTTTTGCGCCGGGCGTAGTGCACGACAAAACCATGGGTCAGGCTGCCGAATTTGTCCCACGCCAGATTGAGGGTGTGCTGCACCAATGGGTCGTCCGCCATCTGCGGTTCGTATTGGTAGGCAATGCTTTCCAGTGCCAGTGACTGCAACACGGCATAGGGGTGATTCTTGCCTTTGGGGCGCAATTGGCGAATGAGAAAGCGGTTCTCCTGCACGGTATAGGGCACGGCCGTTTCGGGATCGTCGTCGGCGGCAAACACCTCCGCGCGCAACATTGAACCGCTGAGGGTGCGGGCCATCTCACGGGCGAGATCTTCATCAGGACTGATCACGCGTCCCGCTGCGTCGCTGAGGTGATACTCGTGCAGCAGCGTCGTGCGCAGCGGCTCTGCGTTCGTGTCACCGTCGTAGTAACCGTCATCGCGCATGTCGATGGCGCGGCCGGTATGGAACCAGGTTTTACTCAGAATCGGCGCGGTGAAACCCGGGTTGGAACGCTCCGCCGCCGAAGCCTCGGTATCGATTTGCAACAGCAGGCCGAAACCCCGGAACTCACGTTCGAAACTGTCGTAAAAACCCTGGCGATAGCTGTAGCCCTGGGTCCGTCGATTGCCGGTGATTTCATCGAGCTGGGTCTGCCGGCTCACCAGGTGCATGGCAAACGGCAGATGAGACACCGGGGCTTTACCGGCCGCGATCAATTCGGCTTTTTCGTCCAGCCATTCCTGGGCCGAGCTGCGGTAACTCACTCCCGTCACGGCCCCCATGTTGTTGTGGCTGGCATTCACCAGATACGGCTTGGCGCTGACAAAATCGTAGTGCCAGTGTCGGGGTTCCATGTGTGGCACGGTCAGGATCAGGCTGGAACATCCCAGCCCCTGCAGGTCGGCGATGCTCACCTGGCAGAAGCGGTCGTAACGCACGCCTTGCGGCCATGGCATTTTCACATAGTCCTCTTCGAAGCCTTCGCCGCCATGATTCATGTAGATCCGGAAACCGTCCGACTCCAGGTAGATCAGGTCAACCGCACCCGAGCCGTCCAGGTCCGCCAGCCGCACCCGAGACGAATCGAACTCGGCATATTTGAAATTCAGCTCGCAAAGGACGAAACCTTTGCCGAATTTTCCATGCCCCAGATTCGGCCAGCATTTGACTTCGTTGTGGCGGATGCGGATCAAATGTTGTGTCGCGCTGCCCAGTGGATCGCTGAAAGCCACCAGTTCGGTCTGGGTACTGCTCAACAGGGGAAGCGAGTCGTCGTCATGAGGGACGTTGTCCCCATGGCTGAACCCGACTGCACGACGGCTTGAATACAGCCGCACGCTACGCGGGCCGATCAACGCCAGATCGGTCAGACCGTCACCCACCAGATCCGCCAACTGCGCCATGGGATGAAAAAACTCCGTGGGGAACGCAGCATAGGCCACGAAGTTCGACCAGGTTCGGTCGGGATTGAGGGTGAAGAACCCGGACAGGCCGGGGCGGGCGATTACCCAGTCGAGCTTGCCGTCGCCGGTCAGGTCGCTGAGGGACTGGCGAATCGGTTTGCTGCTGTCGGCAACGGGAATGCCGGGCAAGCGCTCCCAGTCGCCATAACTCACGTCGTTGCCACCACTGTCGGCGCGCAACGGTTCGCGGTAATACCAGGCCTTGTCGCTGCTGAACAGTACGCCGGGCATGCCCTCGCCATACAAGTCCACCAGTTGATAACGCTGACCGTCATTGAGCCCCGGCATCTCGGGGAACTCGCTATAACCCTCGCGCGTGGGATCAAGTTCAAACGGGTTGTAGAAAAACTCCATGGGCGGGCGACTTTCCATCTGGCCCTGATTGTCATATGCCTGGATGTGCGCGGCAGTCAGATGGTTGTAACCCAGCGGACTCTCGCGGTGCTCAAGCAGCAGGCGCTGGACCAGCAACGGGTCGCTGCCCAGTTCTTCGGTGAACTGATGAAACATCAGGACCTGACGGCACAGGCGCCGGGAACCCAATTCAAACCCGTAGGCGTAATTCCAGAAAGGATCCTTGCGCGGTGCCCCCCACTCGCCGCGCTCTATGCCGGGGAGGTCGTAAACCGGCACTTGCGTCAGGTCGGCACTGCGTTCGCCGTAGTCAAACAGCAAATGGAAATTCCAGATCGCGTCTTTCCAGCCATTGGCTTTCCATGCATACAGGTTGGCGTTGGCCTGGGCATTTCCGTACAAGACCCGACGCAGGTAACGCTGGCTGCGGTAGTCGCGGAACTGCGGGGCGACCGGCGCTTCGGCTTCCGCCTGGTACAGGTACACCACATGTTCACCGCGCAGGTTCAGGCTTTCATCGATCAGCCAGACGCCAACATGGGTTTTGTCTTGTGGATCGGCCCGGCGTGATGCCTCGGTTTTTCCGTAGCAATGCAGGCTGCCATCGGCGCCGTGGATCAGCCAGAAGCCGGCCGGGTTGTCAGCATCGTCATCTTTGGTCCAGTGTTCGATCAAATCGAAAGCGCCTTCGACCCGCGGCCAGTAGCGCACGACATGGTGCGTGCCGATCTGAACGCCGTTGTACTCGGATACCGCTATAGAGATCAGTTTGCCGTCGTCACTCTTCTCGGGCATCCACACGTCACCGCCGGGGCCGACCACCTGATCGTTGCCGTCGTATTTCGGCACGCCCTTGGTGGTGCGCAGGGTGATCGCGTTGGTGGTCAGGCGCCAGCCGATGCCGAACGGACTGTTGCCGACATCGCTGCTGTAACCCAGACCCAGGGCCGGGACCAGATCGCGGTTGGGCGCCTTGCTGATCGGCAGCGGCAACTCCAGCGACGCGGCACCGCTGGTACCCACCGCGCCCCAGCCCTTGCCGATGCTCTGGATGGCGCCGCCGCCTTTTGGGAGGGCGGGGGCGTTGATGTCGAGGGTGCCCTGCTGTTCAGTCGCCATGGAAGTGTCCGCCGTGACAGAGAATGCATCGAGTGCGTTCAAACTATCAGCGACACTGGCGGCTGTAACCTGTCAGATCTGACAGGTCAGCCCGGAATTTTTAGAACAAACGGTGCGCTTGTTTCGGCCTTTGATTACTTTTTTCATGCGTAAAAAAACCGGTCTGCCGTTGCCGACAGACCGGTTCTTACTGTGCGATGTCAGTGCTTACTGCACTTCCACCGCCAGGCTTTCACTGATCTTTTGCTGCCAGATGGCAGGACCGGTGATGTGCACCGACTCGCCCTTGCTGTCGACCGCAACAGTCACTGGCATGTCCTTGACGTCGAACTCGTAGATCGCTTCCATGCCCAGTTCGGCGAAAGCCACCACGCGGGACTTCTTGATCGCTTGCGCCACCAGGTAAGCCGCGCCGCCCACTGCCATCAGATAAACGGCCTTGTGGTCCTTGATCGCTTCGATCGCGGTTGGGCCGCGCTCGGATTTGCCGATCATGCCCAGCAAACCGGTCTGCTCGAGGATCTGACGGGTGAACTTGTCCATCCGCGTCGCGGTGGTAGGACCGGCCGGGCCAACCACTTCGTCACCGACCGGATCGACCGGGCCGACGTAGTAGATGAAGCGACCTTTGAGGTCCACCGGCAGGGTTTCGCCCTTGTTCAGCATCTCGACCATGCGCTTGTGCGCAGCATCGCGACCGGTGAGCATCTTGCCGTTGAGCAGGACGGTTTCGCCCGGCTTCCAGCTCTGCACTTCTTCCGGGGTCAGGGTGTCGAGGTTGACGCGACGGGCCGACGGGCCGGCTTCCCAGACGATTTCCGGGTAGGCGTCCAACGGTGGCGCTTCCAGCGAGGCCGGACCTGTACCGTCGAGCACGAAGTGCGCGTGACGGGTGGCGGCGCAGTTCGGGATCATGCACACCGGCAGCGAAGCGGCGTGGGTCGGGTAGTCCATGATCTTCACGTCGAGCACGGTGGTCAGGCCGCCGAGGCCCTGGGCACCGATGCCCAGCTGGTTGACCTTCTCGAACAGCTCCAGGCGCATTTCTTCAATGCGGTTCTGCGGGCCACGAGCTTTGAGCTCGTGAATGTCGATGGATTCCATCAACACTTCCTTGGCCATGACCGCGGCTTTCTCGGCGGTGCCGCCGATGCCGATGCCGAGCATGCCCGGTGGGCACCAGCCGGCGCCCATTTCCGGGACGGTTTTCAGCACCCAGTCGACGATCGAGTCGGACGGGTTGAGCATGGCCATCTTCGACTTGTTCTCGGAACCGCCGCCCTTGGCCGCCACGTCCACTTCCACGGTGTTACCCGGAACGATGGAGTAGTGGATGACGGCCGGGGTGTTGTCCTTGGTGTTCTTGCGAGCGCCCGCCGGGTCGGCGAGGATCGAAGCACGCAGGACGTTTTCCGGCAAGTTGTAGGCGCGACGTACGCCCTCGTTGATCATGTCGTCCAGGCTCATGGTGGCGCCATCCCAGCGCACGTCCATGCCGACACGCACGAACACGGTAACGATACCGGTGTCCTGGCAGATCGGGCGGTGGCCGGTGGCGCACATGCGCGAGTTGATCAGGATCTGTGCCATCGAGTCACGGGCCGCTGGCGATTCTTCGCGCAGGTAGGCCTCGTGCATCGCCTGGATGAAATCCACGGGGTGGTAATAGGAAATGAACTGCAGGGCGTCGGCAACGCTCTGAATCAGGTCGTCTTGCTTGATCACGGTCATGAGTCGCGCTCCTCTAAAAGACGGGAACATTCAATAAGGTGCTTGCAGCTTGGGTGCATCGGTCGGTTGCAAGCACCTTTCAAGGCACGCCGGGCAAGCTGGCGCGACGCTAAAAAGGCGCGGCAGTATACCGCGCCTCGTTGAGCGGCACACGCGCCAGTGGTCAAACCTTGGTCTCATTGTCGTGATCGATCCCTGTAGGAGCTGCCGCAGCCTGCGGCAGCTCCTACAGGGGAATCGGGTCAACCTGAAAATTGGATGGTCATTTATCGGTCACACCACTAAAGTGACATTCGGTCTGTAGAGTAGGACGCTCTGTCAGTCTCCTTTCATTCGGTGAATCAACGATTGACCCATAACGCCATCCAGCGCCTGTTGCTCAAACGTTTCGCCCTCGCGGCCGGCACCTATGCCCTGGCATTGCTGTTGCTGTGGCTGGCGTTTTTTACCGGTCACTACGATGCGCCGCTTTCCAGTGTCATCATCGGCAGCACGCTGGTGGTGATCAGCCAGGCCTCCCTGTTCGCGGTGTTTTACAGCGGCTACAACCTGCGTTTCGCCGACCCCAGCCTGACCGAGGCGCAAGTGTTGCTGGGGCTGGGGTGGCAAACCTGGCTGATCGCTCATCTGGACGAAGCCCGGGGTGCGTTTCTGGTGTTTTACGTGCTGATCCTGCTGTTCGGCCTGTTCCATCTGTCACGCCGGTCTTTAGTACGGTGCGCGCTGCTGGTGTTTATCAGTTTCAGTGCGATCACGCTGTGGGAGGGCTACCACTTCCAGCTGCCTGACCCGGCCATGGCGGTGCTCCAGGTCTGTGTGCTGTTCATCGTGCTGGTGTGGCTGGTGCTGTATGCCCGTTATGTCCAGGCCTCGCGACAACGCATGCGCCAGCGGCGTTTTGCCTTGCAGGCGCATCAGGACACGTTGCGCGGGATGATGCGCCAGCTCGAAGACCTGGTGGCCACCGACGAGCTCACGGGTCTGTTCAATCGTCGGCATTTCCTGCACCTGGCTTCCCGCGAATTGAACGCCATGGACGCGGGTGTCGTGCATGGCCTGGCGCTGATCGACCTTGACCATTTCAAGCGCATCAACGACTTGCACGGCCATGCCGCCGGCGATCAGGTGCTGCAAGCCTTTGCCGGCGTTGCCTCCGCGTGTCTGCGCGACGGTGATGTTCTGGCCCGCTACGGCGGCGAAGAGTTCGTGGTACTGCTGCCCGATTGCGATGCCGACAGTTTGACTTCGTGCTGCGAACGGCTGCGCATCGCGTTCACCGATGTCGAGCTGATTGGTCTGAATGTGCGCAACCTCAGCCTGTCTGCCGGCATGACCCTGCTGGAGCGGGGCGACGATCTCGATGACGCCTTGCAACAGGCCGATCAGGCGCTCTATCGCGCCAAGCGTGACGGCCGCAACCGATGCGCGGCGGCGTGGGAGAACGTCGATGCCTGAGCTGCGGGTCGGCGAGCGCAATTGGTCGGTGGCGGCGGGCAGCAATCTGCTCGACGCGCTGAACCAGAACGGCGTGCCAGTGCCTTACAGTTGCCGCGCCGGCAGTTGTCATGCGTGCCTGGTGCAGTGTGTACGGGGCCTGCCGAGCGACAGCCGCCCCGATGCCCTGAGTGCACAACAGCGTGAACAGGGTTGGCGCCTGGCATGCCAGTGCCAGGTGGTCGAGGACTTGCAGGTGCACGCCTTCGACCCGCAACTCGATGGCCATCCGGCCGAGGTCGCGGCGGTAGATTGGCTGAGCACCACGGTGCTGCGATTGCGGGTAATCCCCCAGCGACCGTTGCGCTATAGCGCTGGCCAGCACCTGGTGTTGTGGGCGGGTAGCGTGGCGCGGCCATATTCCCTCGCCAGCCTGCCGCAAGAAGACCGCTTTCTGGAGTTCCATCTCGATTGTCGCAAGCCCGGGGAATTCAGCGATGCCGCCAGGCAATTGCGCATCGGCGATCCGATCCGCCTCGGTGAGCTGCGCGGCGGTGCCTTGCATTACGATCCGGACTGGCACGCCCGGCCGTTGTGGTTGATGGCGGCCGGTACCGGGTTGGGGCCATTGTTTGGTGTATTGCGCGAAGCGCTGCGGCAGGATCACCAAGGCGCCATCCGCGTCATTCACCTGGCCCATGATGCCGATGAGCACTACCTGGCCAGCCCCCTGCAAGCCATGGCCGCCAGTCGTCCGAACCTGAGTGTCGAACTGTGGACCCCGGCCGAGTTGCCGGCGGCTTTGGCGCAACTGCGGCTTGTTTCGCGGCAAACCCTGGCCTTACTCTGCGGAGCCCCCGACAGTGTCGACGCCTTTGCCCGGCGCCTGTATCTGGCGGGATTGCCGCGCAATCAACTGCTGGCCGATGTGTTCCTGCCCCGTGGTTGAGCGCTGACTTTTCAGACGCGAGACCTGCCATGACCGATGCCATCCAAGTTGAACGCGAACGCGGCCTGTTGACCCTGCGCCTGAATCGCCCAGACAAGAAAAATGCCCTGACCCGCGCCATGTACAGCCACTTGGCCGATGCGCTGAAACAGGCCGATAGCGACCCCGGGATCAACGCCGTGCTGATCACCGGCTCTGCCGAATGCTTTACGGCCGGCAACGACATCGCGGACTTCCTGCAGCAGCCCCCGAGCAACCTCGATAGCCCGGTTTTTCAGTTCATGCTGACCTTGCTTGAATGCCGCAAACCGGTGATCGCTGCCGTGGCCGGAGCGGCGGTGGGCATTGGCACAACGATGTTGCTGCATTGCGACTTGGTCTACGTGTCCCGCGATGCCCGCTTGCGCATGCCGTTCGTCAACCTTGGTTTATGCCCGGAGTTTGGTTCCAGCCTGATCCTGCCGCGTCTGCTCGGGCAGGCCAAAGCGGCAGAGTTGTTGCTGCTCGGTGAAGGCTTCAGTGGTGAACAGGCTGCGGCGTGGGGCATTGCGTCTGAGGCGCTGGGCAGTGGCGAAGAGGCCTTGGCCAAGGCACGGGAGATGGCGCTGCGCTTCGAGTCGCTGCCGCCGGAAGCGGTGCGCATCAGCAAGCAATTAATGAGGGCGCCGGATCGGGAACTGTTGCGCAAGGTGATTGAAGAGGAGGGGGCGCTGTTTACTCAGCGGCTGCGGTCGCCGGAGGCTTTGGCGGCGTTGACGGGGTTTATCAAGCGGCATTGAATTTGAGGCGGCAGGACCGGCCCCTTCGTCGGAACGCCGCCCGGAGCAAGCCCGCTCCTACAATGGATTTGCGGCGTAAACAAAACATCTGTAGGAGCGGGCTTGCCCGCGAAGGGGCCGGATCAGGCGGCACAAAAAATGGATCAGAAAGCAAAAAGCCCCGCCATTCACATGGCGGGGCTTTTGTTTTTCAGCAAGCGCTCGCTCAGACCATCGGATCGCCAACGTGCAGGATCTTCATGCCGTTGGTGCCGCCGGTGGTGTGGTAGCTGTCGCCTTTGGTCAGGATGACCCAGTCGCCTTTCTGTACTACGCCGCGCTTGACCAGTTCGTCGATCGCCTTCTGGCTGACTTCGTTCGGCGCCAGCGAAGCCGGGTCGAACGGGATGGTGTACACGCCACGGAACATCGCCGCGCGAGCCTGGGCTTCGCGGTGTGGGGTGAACGCGTAGATCGGCACCGAGGAACGGATGCGCGACATGATCAGCGGGGTGTAGCCACTTTCGGTCAGGGCGATGATCGCTTTCACGCCCGGGAAGTGGTTGGCGGTGTACATGGTCGCCAGTGCGATGCTTTCGTCGCAGCGCTCGAACTCTTTGCCGATGCGGTGGCTGGAGGTCTTGCTGGTCGGGTGCTTTTCGGCACCGATGCAGATGCGCGCCATGGCCTGAACGGCTTCCAGCGGGTACAGGCCAGCGGCGCTTTCGGCCGAGAGCATCACGGCGTCGGTGTAGTCGAGCACGGCGTTGGCTACGTCGGAAACTTCAGCGCGGGTCGGCATCGGGTTCTGGATCATCGACTCCATCATCTGGGTCGCGACGATCACCGCCTTGTTGTGGCGGCGTGCGTGCAGAATGATCTTCTTCTGGATGCCCACCAGCTCGGCGTCGCCGATTTCCACGCCCAGGTCACCACGGGCAACCATCACCGCGTCGGATGCCTTGATCAGGCCGTCGAGGGTTTCGTCGTCGGCCACGGCTTCGGCGCGTTCGATCTTCGCCACCAGCCAGGCGGTGCCGCCGGCTTCGTCGCGCAGTTGACGGGCGTATTCCATGTCGGCGGCGTCACGCGGGAAGGATACCGCGAGGTAGTCGACTTCCATTTCCGCAGCGAGCTTGATGTCAGCCTTGTCTTTTTCAGTCAGGGCCGGAGCGGTCAGGCCGCCACCGCGACGGTTGATGCCTTTGTGGTCGGACAGCGGGCCGCCGATGGTCACTGTGCAGTGCAGTTCGGTGGCCGTGGCAGTATCGACGCGCATCACCACGCGGCCGTCGTCGAGCAGCAGCTCGTCGCCCACGCCGCAGTCCTTGACCAGGTCCGGGTAGTCGATGCCGACCACTTGCTGGTTGCCTTCGGTCAGAGGATGGCTGGTGGAGAAGGTGAATTGATCACCGATCTTCAGCTCGATCTTCTTGTTGGCGAACTTGGCGATACGGATTTTCGGGCCTTGCAGGTCACCCAGCAGGGCGACGAAGCGGCCGTGCTTGGCGGCGAGGTCACGCACCAGCTTCGCGCGAGCCTTGTGCTCGTCGGGGGTGCCGTGGGAGAAGTTCAGGCGGGCGACGTCCAGGCCAGCCAGAATCAGCTGTTCGAGAACTTCCGGCGAGTTACTGGCCGGGCCAAGGGTAGCGACGATTTTGGTACGACGGACGGACATGCAAAGACTCCTGAGTTCAAGCGCTGAGTGAGGCTACTATGCTCCGATGTTGTAGTCATTGTTCGTTTGCACTACTTATTCGTTTGTTTCTTTAACCGAATACTTTCGGTTACAGGCAGCCTGAAGATTTTCGCTCACGGGTCGATACAGAGCTCAAGACAGGAGAACCCCCATGCGAATCGTGCTCATAGTCGTCCTTGCCCTCAGTGTTGTGGGCTGCACCCGTTGGTCGATGAACCATCATTTGAACAATGCCTACAGCGCCTACGAGCGTGGCAATTGCGAGCAGGTGATGCTCGAACTGTCCAAGGTCGAACGCGACAGCCGCGCGCGGCCTTACGTGTGGCCGGAAGTGTCGATGATGCGCGGGCTGTGCCTGGAACGGCAGAAGATGTTTGTCGATGCGGCTCAAACTTATCAGTTCATCATCGCGTCGTACCCGCAAAGTGAATACGCCTTCCGCGCCCGTGCCCGTCTGCAAACCTTACAGTCGCTGGGCCACTACCCGCTGCGCAGTGCGTCGGCCGTTAGCCCGACCCGGTTCTGATTGCAGGTGTCATTCAACGGCTGGCTCACCGGTGGTGAGCTATAGTCGAATAGATCGGTATTAGAGCCGTGACTCTGAATCGAGGTAACACCTGTGATCGGCAGGCGTAAGCGGCAGCGGTTCATGGACTGTCGCACCGGGATCGGGGAGAGCGCGCCCATTGCCTAGCTCTTATTTGATAAAGGCAGGCAGGCCCGTTCCGAAGCATTAGTGCGGTCCTGCTTAAGGGCCTTGCTGGGCGAATTGCGCATGTTCACTGACCGCCGGATCGAGCGGCATCAACTGCCGTATTTTTTGAGAGTGTTCAACAGCGTCACCGACAAACCGATTGGCTTTCTGGGCAATGTCTCCGAAGACGGGCTGATGCTTATCAGCCAATTGCCGATGATGATCGGCGCGGACTTCGAATTGCGCCTGAAAATCCCCGCCAGCGACGGCATCTTGCAGGTCATCGATGTGCAGGCGTGTTGCCTGTGGTGCCATGAAGATGAGACTCCCCACTATTACGACGCCGGGTTCAGCCTGCAACGGGCACCGCCGGAGTATGGGCAGTTGATGGAGGCGTTGAAGCAGTACTTCAGTTTTCAGCCGTTGCCTGCTTCGGCCTGACGTACCTCTTTGTCGCTCGCGTCAATTCTCTACTGACCCGCCAAAACCGTCGGTATTCCTGATATCGCGATCCGCTGTTGTCCGTGTGATTCACTCGTACCGTTCGTCTGCACTGTCAGTTATGACAGGTGTGGGGCCGTCGTTGTTCAACGTATAAAACTTTCAGTAGCGATTGAGTATTGGCTCTCATCCCGTTTGGGTTTTGCAGAGCGCACCTTTGGCCGGCTGGAGAGCAACGATGAGCAAGGAAATCACCGATCCCCCCCTGAAGCAGCTGTTCGAGATGCAAGATCCGACGATGATGGACCTTGGCACAGACTTCATCGCGAAGGGCGGCTCGGTTTTCGACGTGTTGAACATGGGGCTCAAGGGGGTGGCGGTAACATTCGGGCTGCAGGCTGGTGATGCGCAAGTGTTATTGGACAAAGCCAAGAGCCTGGCGGTGCACAGTGCCCGTGAATATCGTGAACAACGACTGGTGAGGAAGGGGCCGCCTAATCCGCTGCATCGCACCGGGATCAGGGCATTGGTGGATTCGCCCACCTTCGACGATTTGTTCAACCCGGACTGGGAACGTGCTGCCCCTGCACAAAGCCTGGACTCGAGCATTTCCCCAGCGGCATATTTTCTGCGGCTGGTAGAACTCGCCCGTGCGCTGGAAGAACGAGCCGAAAAAAAGAAGTTCACCTTCGAAGCCCGGCGACCCGATCTGACATCGCTCATCATCGATCCGACCAGCGCCTTTCAGATCAAACCGACCATCACTTTGGTCAATGAAGTGCTAGAAAGCATTATCAAGAATCACCTCGCTCCACAATTGCTGGAAGGTCAGGTTGTCGATGACAAATTACTGGAAACACGGTTTCCGCATCGCTCCATGCCCTTCGAGTGGTACGCCGAGCAATACAAAGTGGTACTGGCGAAGAACAAGCTCTCTCTGGGCGAGGTGGTGCGATCGATCGATCACACTGCTCCCTACTTCAGACAGCCTGGTGTCCGGGGTGATTTTTCGGATATTGCATTGCGTCAATCGTGCAATCTCGGACCGAAGCAGCAGCGTTTGTTGATCGAGAATTTTGTTATTCCCGGCAACGCGGCGGATTTTTACACAAAAAACTTTGGTTCCACTGCTGACAAACTCAAGGACTCGGTACATTTCTGCGCGCAAACCTCGATTGATGCGAAAGCATTGACCTCGCTGTTGTCCATAGAAGAGTTTGCACCGAAACAATCCAGCAACGTCAGCCTGCCAACCACGACGGTGACGGTAACGCCCAAAGAGTTTGGTTCGCGCTACATTAATTATGGCTTGGCAGCAGCGATGGACCTGTCGGATCCGGCAGATGGCACGCGCAAATTCGTCCAGCATGATCTCAATCGCTTTGACCGGATGAACCGCATGTTGCGTCTGAGCCGCTGGTTGGACCTGCCTCCAGACCAATGTGATCGACTGATCATGGCAGCGTTCAATGCCGAAGTACGGGGCGATATCGTTGACCCTGCAATCCGATTGAGCGAGTTGGCAGACAGACCCTCCAGAATTACCAACAATACCCTTCGAGTCATTGGCCTGTTCCAGGAGTTTCGTCTGCAGTTCAAGTGCACTGCAGAGCAATTCGCTGCGTTGATTGACGAGATTTCCCCTTGCGGTCGCGGAGAAGAACTTTCTCAGTTCGACCGTATTTTCAACGTTCAGGCCTTGTTCGACACGCCGCTGAAACTGGATAACCGCTTTTTCGCGATCGAGCCTCAAACCCGCAACGACAAGCGCACCGTCGATCAGATTTGCAGCAGCCTGGGCCTCAACCAGGAAACCTGGCTATACCTCGCGCGCTTCGTCGCCAAGAGCTATAACCAGCGCGACGAACTGCAGTGCAGTCTGCCGGTCGTGTCTTCATTTTATCGCTTGGTACTGCTCGCTTCTTTTTTGCGCATCAGCCCGATAGAGCTGGCAGCCCTGCTGGAAACCTTGAGTGAGCGCGGCGCAAGCGAAGTGGTGCAACGACTGCTCGGCGAGCCTCGCCTATTGATCAGCGGCACCAGTGGCGTCGGTGATGTGCTGAGTGTTATCCATGCGGCACAAACCTGTGTCCAGTGGTTGCAGGAAAACGACCTGAGTGTGACCTGGCTGGTACAGCATGTGGCTCAGGTGATTGCTCCCCCCTTGGCCACTGAAGCAGACGTCATGTTGCTGCAAGAAATCCACGGGCGACTGCAGCCGGTGCGGCTCACCGAAGAAGTCTTCATGGCAGCGGGTGTTCCACAGAGCAACGCCGCCCCTTCGCAAGGTTGGCTGTCTCTGCTGGATCAACTGGTAGATGCCGATGGCCTGGTGTCGAACCTTCCCAGCGATGAGAACGATTACGAACGGGCCGTCGCCGAGATTCAGGCGGCAGTGGCGGACGCGAAATTACCCGAAGCTGATGTGGATAATGCCCGCGCGGTCATTTTGGCATTGGTGCTGCAGGCCCGGGATGCGCAATGCGCAGTGATTCAGGAAAGTCTGTCCGTGTATTTGAGTGTGTCACCAGACGTGGTGTTGCCGCTGCTCAAATGGGTCAACAAGGGTGGTGTTTACCTGTTGGTGATGGAAACCACACGGGCACTCGCAGCGGTTACTTCGGGGGCCGATAAAGTCAATGTTGGTGATGATGTGCTTAATCTGCTGGAGCATCTGGTACAGCGGGCCGAGGTTGTTAACATGTTGTCGTTGAGTTCCGCGATGCTCGTAGCCCTGACGACGCGACAGAACTGGCAATGGTTCGGCCTCAATGATGCGCAAGCACTTACCTTGAGTACGTTGTATCAACTGACACTGTTTCAGCGAGCTGTCATGCACACCGGGCAGCCCGCCCAAACGCTGTTGCAATACCTGGAACTGGTCAACGCTTTACCGGCCATGCTGACGCCGGAAGATCAGCGGCTGATCCGTGATTCCGCCGCGACCCGGCTGGCGGTGGTGCTGAAGTGGGGCGTCAGGGAGGTGCTTGAATGCATCCTCTATTTGAGCCCTGCGATGCCGATCGTTCGCGACGTCACCACGCTGGATGCCCTGCTGCGCATTCGTGGACTGGCGACCCGCAGTGGGCTGGATGCGAAAGCCATTATCCGATTGGGATCGCTCACTCCAGACAGCGACACCCCCGCCTATCGTGACGTGGCGGAACACGTCCTTGAGAGCCTGTCCGAGTCGACGGTAGAGGGGCAATCCAGGGAAGTTGGCGAAGTCGGCCAGAGCGTGACTCACGAAATCCGCTGCATCAATGACACCCTTATTGCCAATGCTGAGAATCAGGTCGCGCTGGTCGAGTTGAGCTTGCGTGATCTTGCCAACCGACCAATGCCGAATATCACGGTTCAGTGGACCTCCGACCGCCCCGGTTTGCTGGAGGATATTTCAATTACCGATCATGAGGGCCGTGCGGTCATTCGCTTCAGGCCAGAAAAAGGGTCGTGGATGGGCGCGGTGCAGATCAAAGGCTCTTATGGTCTGGCTCAGGTGGTTTATGCACCGAAGATCATCGTCGACTGCGATGAGTACTCGCTTGACTTTGACCTTGGCGGCACAGTTGATCCAGAACCAGACGAGACGTTTCTGGCGGGCGGCGAAGGGATCTTTCCGGTGTGGGTGCGTCTTGTCGACGAGCACTCCAACCCAGGGGTTGGCCGTACCGTGACGTTTTCAGGACAGGGCGCGGTGGCTGATCCTCTGGTGGCAATTACAGATAAGGAGGGCGTCGCCCGCACCCGTGTCAGAAGTATTGAGCCTGTTATAGAAGCGAGTCTGGTGGCCAGTTACAGCACCAAGGATTCGAAGGTCATCAACAACATCACCTTTGTCGACAAGCCGTCTATCAAGCTCCTGGAAGTGGTGTCGATGGCCGTGCTCGTGGAGCCGCTGGTGCTTCGTTGCCATGTGTTCGGGTTGGGCAAGCTGCCGTCCCCTGGTGTGTCGGTTGACTTGTACCTCGACGCCGCAGAGGAGCCGATTGAAACAAAACTCACCACCGAGGAGGGGATCGCGGAGTTCACCGTGCCTGACGTTAAAGCCGGGAAACAGACATTTACCGCCAAGGTCGAGATGGACGAGCAACAGCTTGAAATCGATGTGGCCAAATCGGCGGTCATTCACGGAGAGTCTGCGGATTATCGGTTCCCTGTGGCAGGTTCAGGTACGCCTACCTTGCTGTGGGTCACGGTCAGAGAGGAGTCGCATAACCAGTCCCGGTTCATTGCCAACTGCCCGATTTTGTGGAGCGTTACAGGTCCGAGTGGAGAACTGCTGGCATCTGTCAGCATCCCTACCGACGCTATGGGGCGTTCAACCTACCCCTTCGAGGTTGATGTGGCCGGAAAGTATGAAGTGACCGCAGTTCGTGAGGCTGGCGCGGGGGATCAGCGCATATTCGATCTTCAAGTTGTTCCGGCCATTGACTGGACGTTCACGTTGACCGACACCGCGACAAGTATTGTTTACAGCAGCGTGCCACTGGCCTTTATCAGAGGTCATCAATACAAGCTCGTAATCAGCTTGCCTGATGGCGTCGACCTGGTCGGGGCGCGTGCCATGCTGGCTTGGGACAGTGATTTCTCGGCGAAGGGGTTGGGAATGCTATTCACCCCGGCAACAGGTGCATATGTAGGGATCGGCGCCAATGACACGTCCCTCGGTTGGGATATTAGTTGCCAGAATCTGCGCAACGGCGCCTTCGATTTGACCTTCTACTGCGATCGACTTGATCAGCGCCTGATATTGCCGGGTCGCCTGGATGCACCACCTCCGGTGGTGGCGATTCCTGCCCAAAACGCTGAAGTGGACGTTCAACCGGAGCTCAGCGGTACGGGTAGTTCCTCAGCGCAGATATATGTATTTGAAGGTAAGCAGGGCGCGCTGTTGGCAAGAACCAGCGTAGGCGTTGACGGCAACTGGAAAGTAACGATTGCCGAACCACTTTCTACAGGGCCGCATGTGTTCTCGGTCAAACAACGACACATCGACACAACCGAAGCATGGGCGCCGGATGTTCACGTGCATGTTGGAAAAAACTCATTGATTAATCCCTGAACACTTATTGCTGAATACTGAACGGGTGTTTTTATTGAAACCGCCGGGTGCATGCTGCATTCAGGAGCATTAAAAAATGAATAACTCCATCATTGGTACATTGGAAGAAAGGCGCTGCTCGGCCTTGGCCGATTTTTATCTGGGGCAAGTGGCGCCCAATGATCCTGATGCCAGGGAGCTTAACCTGACGTCGCTGGATGATTTATACCAATATTTGTTATTGGACAGTCAGGTTGGCCAGGAACCCGATACTTCGCGGCTGGCTGAAGCCATTGCTTGCCTTCAACAGTATATAGGTGCTGTCTACGGTGGTCTGGAACCCGGTCATGCAACAGAGTTCACTCAAGAAGAGTTAATTGCCTGGCATCAGCGCTATTGCAATGTCAGTGATTGGGCCGGTTATCAGGTGTTGCTCGATTATCCGGAAAATTGGTTGAATCCGACGTTGCGTCTTGGAAAGTCCGACTCGTTCAAGGAGTTGGAGAATAACCTGGGTCAAAGTACGCTCAATGAAGCGGCTGTACAAACGGCGCTGTTTGAGCATTTGAAGAATTTTGAAGAGGTGTGCAACCTCGATCTGGTTTCGGGCTATATAAATAGTATCGACGGTACGGGAACTGGAAAGGGTCAGAGTTTCAAAAATGCCGACTATTATTTTATTGGTCGGCAAAGGGTACAGCCTTTTGGCTATTTCTGGCGCAAAGCCCATGTCGATTTAAATGGCGATAGAAAATTTCTTGACCCTGCGGCCTGGACCGAGTGGGCCCCCATCACTATACCAACGGCGAAGGATACGGTGGAAATGCGCCCAGTATTTTTCGCCGGACGCTTGATGGTGGTTCAGGTTGAGCGTTTGGAAATGGTCGATTTTACGATCGAGTATGAAGGTGGTCATTTTAAAGTAAATGGTTGGTGGGAGTTTGAGATAAAACTTTCCTATCTTGCTGCGAACGGAGTATGGTCGACTCCGACGAGCCTAGGGAAAAAGAAGCTGAAGCATTGGGTCGGTGACCCTCCAACGAAGTTGGTAGTTGTGAACTATGTTGGCGAAAAAAGCAGCGATGATAGGCTGGCTATATGTTTTGCTACTAAGGGTCTTAATGAAGAATGGGATTATTTTGTCGCGGCGAGAAATTCTATATTCGATGACGCGCTGCGTCCCAGCGATAACTTTAAGTTGCTGATTTCTGACCAGTTCGCTGAGACCTGGTTGCAACACAATTTGAAAAATGGCGCGGTCACCCTCGGTGATGCACCACTGATCAGCAAGCAGAAATCCGGGGCACAGTTCCTGGATATTTCAAAGTTGAAAATCACCGACTTCAAATGGATTCGCCTCAATTCTCTTTTTGCTCCGGAACTCGTAGCCAAAGCGGCTATCTCCATTGATGACATCCTGAGTTGGGTTACTCAGAACACAAAAGAACCATTGCCGGTTGAAGGCATAAATGACGAAATTAAATGGGCTCCCATCGATTTCAACAGTGCCCACGGCACTTTTTATTGGGAACTGTTCTTTCACCTGCCATTCCTGATTGCCCATCGGCTCTGCGAACAGCGCAACTACCATGAGTCGCAACGCTGGTATCAATACATATTCAACCCGCATATTCGCACCGACAGCAACCGCGAAGCGGTTCCCGGTGAGCAGTTCTGGTTTTGTCGCCCATTGCTGGAAGAGGGCAGTATCAGCTTCGAGGCCAAAGGGTTGGTTGACCCTGATGCCATCGCCTTTTCCAATCGGATTCACTATCGCAAAGCTATTTTCATGGGCTACGTGCGTTGCATCATCGCGCATGCCGACTCGCTTTATCGTCGATTGACCCGTGACAGTCTGACGGCGGCGAAATTGCAATATGTGCGTGCGTTGTCACTGATGGGGCCGGCACCCACAGCAAAGGCCATGAGCCACTGGAAACCGCAGTCAGCCAAAGACATTCTTGACGACCTGGCCGAAACCGTTTCGCCCCTGGAATCGTTCGCGGGAACACTTGATGTCGATGTCGCGAACCTGCCTGCCCGCGTCGAGGGCACACCCGATTTTGAAATATTGAAGCTGGGTGTCTTTCGTCCATTCACCAACGAGCAGTTGCTGGACACCTGGAAGTATATTGACGAGTGCTTGTGGAACATGCGGCATAACCTGACCATCGATGGCAAACCGATGATGCTGGCGCTGTATGCTCCGCCGACGAATCCACTTGATTTGCTTCGCGCTCAGGCTGGCGGTTCATCGGGGGCAACGCGCAATGCGGGAGGGTGGAAGACTATTCCGCATTATCGATTCCGTACCCTGCTGTCCACGGCACAAAATGCAGTGCAAACGCTGATCGGCTTTGGTCGGGAAGTGCGTCAGCTGATGGAACAGCGTGACCGTGGGCAGTTGGAGGAGCTGCAGCAGAGTCATGTCATCGCGCTGGGAGCACATGCCAGGACCATTCAGGAGGAAACGATCAAGCAAATGGAGGCCTCGCTGCAGGGGCTTAAACAAAGTCAGAAAATGGTTGCAGAGCGGGCGGGACACTATAGAGAACTCAGTAGAAGTGCACTTCTGGCTTTGGAAGTAGGAGGGGATTTGTTGTCAGTTAGTGGCAAGGTATTACGTGCCGCTACCATTGCACCCAATATTGCGGCAGGCGCTGTAAAGTTGGTACCGACAATCTTCGGTCTCGCCAATGGTGGCATGCAGCCTGCGGGACCTTTGGAGGCGGCGGGTAACAGTCTGCATGCAAGTGCCAGTATCCTCGATGCAGGGGCAGAAATACTTCAGCGAACAGCTTTTTATGCCCGTCGAGAACAAGAATGGGACTTTGCAGAAGGACAGGCCAATAGTGAGTTGCTGGTCCTTCAGGAACAGCTGACAGCACAACAACACTCTCTCAACGCAGCTAGAACCAGCCTGGCGCAAACACAAAAAGCCAACGACCAGGCCCAGGAAATTTTTTCCTTTTACAAAACCCGGTCCACCAATGTTGAACTCTATCGTTGGTTGCTGAGCCAGATGGCCACGTTGTACTTCCAGGCTTACGACGCCGTGGTGAGCATTTGCCTGAGTGCGCAAGCCAGCTTTCAATACGAGATGGGCGATTTCGACACGCAGGTCATTCGCCCTAATGTCTGGATGGATCATCACCATGGCCTGAGTGCGGGCGAATCCATGTTGCTTGACCTGTTGCGTCTGGAGCGTATGTATCTTGAGCGAAACGAACGCCGGCTGGAGCTGACCAAAACCATCTCTTTGCGCGATCTGTTCGAGAAAGCAGAGTTCATCTCAGGGAAAGACTGGGCAGCAGTGATAGCCGAACTCGAGAATGGCAAACTTGAATTTAACCTTTCCCAAAGATTATTCGACAGTGATTATCCCGGCCATTATTGCCGGCAGATCACGAGTGTCTCGCTGTCTCTGCCCGCGGTGCTCGGTCCTTATCAGGATGTTCACGCCATTTTGACGCAAACCGGCAGTACCACAGTACACAAAACCGATATCGACTCACTTGGCTGGTTGTATGGCGACGGAGAGGAAATGCCGCCACCGGGGATTTTTCTGAATCCGCGCCCCAACCAGCAACAGGGAATCAGCCACGGTCTGGATGATTACGGTTTGTTCCAGCTGAATTTTGGTGATGAACGTTACCTTCCATTTGAAGGAACAGGAGCGGTATCGCATTGGCACTTCGAATTACCACGACCCAAATCGCCAGACCAGATCAAACTGATCGACAGCCTGACAGACATCATTGTGCACGTGCGATACCTGGCGAAGGTCGGAGGTTCAGCCTACACCAAAGCTGTTCTGGACAAACTGGGTGATTGAGGGTGGCGCTGCCCTGAGGGCTTTGGGGCGTTAGCTTGACAACCGGGTCGAATTCATCGACCTCGCAACTGTTGATTGATAGAGGTGAATGCATCATGAACGATGATGATATCAAAGGACGCAATTTGATTTTACGCGGCAACTTTCCCGCAGACTGGAAGAGCTTCTGGACGCATGATGGCGTGGGAAACGCAGTGATAATGAAAGATGAGAGCGTAGGCAACTACTTGGCAATGAATAGCCTTGCAAAGGTGGAACAGAAAATAGATACGGTCACTTTTTCCGAATCTCAGATGACGGGAGTAGCGTATCGGATTGCCTTTATGTATGAAAACTATCTCGACGGCGAGAATTCAAAAGTCGTAGTGATAACCAGCAAGGGAAAAGAATTCCCTATTGACCTGAGTGGCAAGACTGCTGATCAGACGCTTGCCGATTGGAACCACTATGACCTGAATCATCTGGATGTTTTTGAGGCGGGGGATACCGATTTTACTGTGCAGTTGCATGGTTCTAAAAAAGCCGGTACGGCCGCACTGCGTATGGCAAATGTTGAAGTGGATGTGAAACTAGTCCCTCTTGCACTAAAAACTATCCAACTCGACGACAGGGTTTACGAACCGCGGAGCTTGCGTGTTTTATCGTCGAGTTGAATGACCGTCAACAACGCGGCGGGAAAACTAATTGAGAACGCCCCCTAGATCGATCCTGCTTTTTTTCTACTCAAGTAGTGTGTGACCAGAGCAGGGCCCAACTGATCAGGTCGGGCATCCACCACCTGCACTCCATGAGCACTCAACTGCTCATGGAGTTCTGCCCGCGCATTCAGGTAATCAACCGTGCCGCAATAGGCCAGAGCCTCCTGCAAGGTTTGCACCGGTGTCTGGCGCAGACAGTCGAGCACGTCTTCCCTCAGGCTGGCGACGATCACCCGGTGCGCCTTGCCCATGCGATTGACGGCGGTCAGCAAATCTTCATCGTCCTCAACGCGCAAGTTGGTCACCAAGACCACCAGCGCCCGGCGCTGCTGTCGAGCCAGTAACAGGCTGGCAGCGGCCTGATAATCAACACTGTGGTGAGTGCTTTCCAGGTCATAGACCGTGTTGAGCAGTGTGTTGAGATGGCTGGTGCCTTTTACCGGTGCAAGGTAGCGCGGCTGTTCGCTGGCAAATGTACTCAGGCCCACCGCGTCGCCCTGACGCAGCGCGACGTAGCTGAGCAACAAACAGGCGTTGAGGGCGTGATCGAAGTGCGACAGCTCATCATCCTGGCTGCGCATGTGCCGGCCGCAGTCGAGCATGAAAATGATCTGTTGATCGCGCTCATCCTGATACTCCCGGGCAATCGGCGTACGCTGGCGGGCGGTGGCCTTCCAGTCGATCTGGCGCAGGCTGTCGCCTTCGCGAAATTCCCTTAGCTGGTGAAACTCCAGGCCCAGGCCGCGTCGTTGTCGCTGGCGCACGCCGAGCTGGCTGAGCCAGTTGTCCACCGCCAGCAGTTGGCCACCGTAGAGGCGGGCGAAGTCGGGGTAGACGCGGGTGTGGTCGGTCACGCTGAGCAGACGTTTGCCGGACCACAGGCCCAATGGGCTTGGCAGGTTGATTTCGCAGCGTTCGAAGCTGAAGTGACCGCGCTTGAGCGGGCGCAGGCGATAGCCAACCTCGCTGTGCTGGCCGGGCTGAAGTTCGACCGACAGGGGAAGGTTCTCGAAGCTCAGGCCGTTGGGCACATGATCGAAGATCTGAATGTTCAGTGGTTGGGGGAGGTCATGCACGACCTCCAGTCGCACTTCGCTCCAGCGACCCAGCGCCAGGCTGCCGGGCATTTGTCGTCGTACACGGGGGGAGGGCAGGCGTTGGAGGCGGATGGCGTCGAGTATTGCCAGTGCCAGCAGCGCCAGCAGCAATCCCCAGTTGATCGACAACAGGCTCGAAGGAACGGCGACGTCCAGCGCCCGCAATGCACCGAGCACGATGCCGATGACCAGCAGCAGTGCCAGCCAGATCAACAGCAGGCGCGAGGGTTTCATGGTGTAACACCGTGCAGCCAGATCAAAAGATCGCCGCCTTCGGCAGCGCCTACAGGTGCACACCTTCGACGTAGGAGCTGCCGAAGGCTGCGATCTTTTATCCGGGCCACGACGTTCAAACCCGAGGCGCCGGCACTTGGTCGAGCAGTTGCCGCAGCACGTGATCTACATCCAGCCCTTCGATATCCAGCTCCGGCGCGATGCGTACGCGATGGCGCAGCACCGCCAGCGCGCAGCCCTTTATGTCATCCGGAATCACGAACTCGCCACCGCGCAACAAGGCGCGCGCCCTAGCACATCGCACCAGTGCAATGGACGCCCGAGGCCCGGCGCCGAGGATCAGGCCGGGCCAGTTGCGGGTGGAGCGGGCCAGGCGCACGGCGTAATCGAGCACCTGATCGTCCAGCGGCAGGTCGCTGGCGATGCGTTGCAGGGCCAGTACATCCTTGGCTTGCAACAACGTACGTATCGGTTGGACATCGAGCATGTCGGCCCGGGTCGAGCGGCTGACCTGACGGACCATGTTCAACTCCTGGTCGGCGTCGGGGTAATTCATGCGTACCTTGAGCATGAAGCGGTCGAGTTCGGCTTCCGGTAGCGGATAGGTACCTTCCTGTTCGATGGGGTTTTGCGTGGCAAGCACCATGAACGGCTGCGCGATGGGCAGAGCACGACCTTCGAGGGTGACTTGCCGTTCCTGCATGGCTTCGAGCAGCGCCGCCTGGGTTTTCGCCGGGGCGCGGTTGATCTCGTCGGCGAGTAGCAGGTTGGTGAACAACGGGCCCTTGCGCAGTTTGAATTGCTCAGTCTGCATGTCGTACACCGCGTGCCCGGTGACATCGCTGGGCATCAAGTCCGGGGTGAACTGGATGCGCGCGAATTCACCGCCGAAGCAGCGAGCGAGGGCGCGCACCAACAGGGTCTTGCCCAAGCCCGGTACGCCTTCGAGCAGCACATGGCCGCCGGCGATCAGCGCCGTCAGGACGTCGTCGATCACGCTGTCCTGGCCGATCAAGGCTTTTTGCAACTCATGGCGTACGGCCTGGGCCAGGTGGCTGGCACGCTGACGTTGTTGAGTGGCATGACTCGCTGCGTCGGGCTCGATCGGTTGACTCATAGGGCGTTCCTCAAGGATTGCAGATGGGCGACCTGACGGCTGAATTCAACGCTGGTAAGTCGTTGCTTCGGTCGCGGGCTCATGGCCTGGCTGATAGCGCGTGTGGGTTGGCCGGTCAGGCGCGCGAGCACTAGCCATTGTTCGGCAACGGCGAGTTGTTCAAAGCCGGGATGGCGACGCCGCATGCGCCGCAGGATGTCTTGCTGCAAGGCTTGCAGCAGGCCGGCCTGACCGTTGTGACGCAACAGGAAGTCGGCACTGGCGCGCAGGTGCTCCTGCAGTTGCCGGCGTGCTTTCGGCGCCGGCTCCAGCAATGGCCCCTGACGCACACCGAAGTGCCAGAAACCCAGACCGATCAAAGCGAACAACGCGACCAGCGCCTGGGGAAAATAACGCAGCAGCAAGGTCGGCAGGCTGTCGTGATCGGTATTGAAGATCAGCGTCACGCGGGTGTCGGCGGTCAGGTACCAGAGCAGCCAGGCATTGTCGTACTGGTCGATGGCCGGGGTTTTCCACAAGTCGGCATCGGTGACCACGATGATCGAGCCGAGACCGTAACCGAGCTGCATCATGTGTGTGGCCCCGGCGCTGTTGGCCCAGGCCTGGGCGAGGTTTTTCGGGTCTTCGAGATGGAACGCGGTATCGAAACCTGCATAGGCCGGGGCGTCTTCGTTTTCCAGATAGAGCTTGGTCAGTTCCGGGTACGGATCTGCGCCGACATTGGGTGGCGCTGCCTTGAGGTCCTTACTCAGGGACTGGTGCAGTTGCACCCGATCGAGCAGCAGGTCATTGCTATGACCGCGTTTTTCATCCCACAGCGCTTCGGCGACGAACAGAAGCCGCCCGCCGGCCCGGGTCCAGTTCATCACCTGGTCGATCTGCCGTGGGGTCATGTTGTAGCGCTCTGCGAGCAACAGCAGGCTGTGTTGATGCGGGTCGAGGCTGGGCAGGATGTCGAGGCCATTGGCGTGGTCGACGCTCAGGCCTTGCTTGCGCAGGAACAGCTCCGCCGCCAGATATGGGTTGGCCCTGGCTTCGGGGGCGGGACCGTGGTCGATGTCGGTCTGGTAGGGGGTTGCCTTGAGGTACAGATAAACACTCAGCGCTGCCAGCAACACGGCGATCAACACCCCGGTTATCGCCCCCCAGCGCCGATTCAACGGACAACCTGCGAGCCGAACAGAACGCGCCAGCCGTTACACAGTTCCTGCTGCACCTGAGCGGGCGGCAGGCGATGACCGTAGGCCATGTTTTGCCAGTGCCCGGTCAGGTTTTTGCTATAGGCCAGCAAGGCCGGTTGCTGTAATAGTTCGATACGCTGAAGCACTTGGCCTTCAGTGTCGGCGGACTTGAGCGCGATGTTGAAGTCGTGCAACAGACGGCTGAGCAGGGCACGATAAAGCAAACCAAGCGCTTCACGTGGATGAGTCTGCCAAAGACTTTCGGCGTGGGCGGCGATGTCGGCGGGCAGGGATTCGGGCTTGAGGTCCATGCCGAATGCCTGCTGCGGTAATAGCCCCGTGGCTTTGTTGACGGGGATCGGTCGGAGGCTGACGAACGCCTGCAACCAGTCGCGATAGCGCCAGATCAACAGGCCGACGGCACCCATGACGATGCCCCACAGCACGATTTCAATCAGGGTCGCCAATGCCCCGAAGCGTTGCCCCTCGAACAGCTTCAACAGCGCCTTCAACCATTGCAGTGTCTTGCCATCGTCCGCGGCTTCAGGACTCGGTTGCTCTTCGCCAAAGCGGTAGCGCGTCACCGTTTCCCGGTTCTTGAAGGGCGGCTGCTCGAGGATCGACTTGATGCTGTCCCTGGAGGCCTGGCTGGTCAGGGGCTGGTCCAGCAAGCGCGGGCTGTCGGGTGAGATGGCCGGTTCGGTGGCCCATGCGCTGTGGTTGGGCGACATCAGCGCAATCACGGCCATCAACAGGACAGCGCCTGCACTGACGAGGCGTTGGCGCATTCGGCGGAACACCAGTTCGATATCCCAGGCCTCCAGCACGGTGCGCCGGTTCAGGTACAGACTGAAACCGCAGGCGACATAGATCGGTTCCCAGACCACCAGCACCAGTGCATAAAAGGCGTTGGTCAGGTGTTCCAGCCAGAGCCAGTCGTGGGTGGCTGCCGAGATCAGCGACTGCCAGCTCCAGTCGAGCGCGACCTGCTGTGGCAGGAGCAGATAGAACAGCACCATCAAGCCGATCCACAACGCGCCTTCCAGGTGCGCGCCGATGATCGTCAGCCAGCGTGCGGTGCCGGCGTCCCGCTGCAACAGCACCTGTAGACGCTGCTGCCGTTGCTGGCCGTTGAGCCCTTCGAGTTGCACCACCGGCATCACGAAACTGCGGGGCAAACTCAGGCGTCGCCAGGTCAGGCTGGCCAGCAATTGCGGTTTGAGCAGGCGTGGCCATTGGCGCAGGGCCTGCTTGAGCGTGGGCGTTTCACCGAACATGGCTTGGGACAGGATGTATAAGGGCAGGCGTTCGAACGCCGGCTTCAGCCACCAGAAAATGAACACGGCGAGAGAGGGCGAATCCCAGAATCCCCAACTGAGCAGCACGAAAATGGGCAAGGTGACCATGGCCCAACTGGTCATCAACAGGCGTCGGTGGCGCTGGCTCTGGAGCACGCCGAGGTCCAAGGCTTCCCAGGTCGAGCGCGGGCGAATCACCACAGTGGCGTCACTCAGGCGCATGGCGGCGACGTCCGGCAAACACGAGATAAACCACCACCAGCAACCAGAGCGCCGCGCCAACCAGGTACTTGGTCTGGTGTGAAGGGGCGCTCATTGACGACCAATAGGCTTCGATAAACGCTGCGATCAACAGAAACAGCATGACTCCACAGACCAGCAGCACACTCTTGCGCGCCGCCAATCGCAAGGCCTCGGCGCGTGGCAGGCGCCCCGGGGCGACCAACGCCCAGCCCAGCTTCAGGCCGGCGGCACCGGCCAGGGCAATGGCGCTGAGTTCGAATGCTCCATGGCCGATCACGAATGACCAGAAGGTTTGCCCGTAGCCGACATAGGTCAGGTGCCCGGCCACCGCACCGATCATCAGGCCGTTGAAAATCAGGAAAAACACGCTGCCCAGGCCGAACAGCAAACCGCTGGTGAAGGTCTGAAAGGCAATGCCGATGTTGTGCATGATGTAGTAGCCGAACATCGCCCAGTCCTCACTGGCGGCTCGTTCCGTCGTGCGCCCGAGGTGACCGGCAACGGGGTCGTACATGCTTTGCATCTCGCTGACCTGCTCGGCGGGGATCAGGTTGTAGACCAGGTCCGGGTACAGGTACACCAGCAGCGCGAAACCGGCCAGGCTGGTAAAGAACATCAGGTTGGCGGCGAGGACGAAACGCCACTGTTCGCGCACCAGTCGCGGAAAGTCGGCCAGGATGAATGCCAGCACGTTGGCGCCCAAACGGCTGCGATGACGGTAAAGCTGTTGGTGTCCGCGCAGCACTTGTTGCTGCAGGGAGTCGATCAGGAAACTGCTGTAGCCACGCTCCCGGGCCAGTGCCAAGTGGTGGCAGAGGCGTCGGTAGTCCTTCGGGAAGCTGCCGGCGTCGGTGGCTTTCCTGTCGTGCTCCAATTGCTCGAGCAGGTGAGTGAACTGTTCCCATTCGGCCTTGTGCCGGCTTTCAAAAAGGCTTTGCTTCATGTCGGCCCCAAAAAGCCGCGGGCGATACCGTTGAGTTCGGTCACCGCCTGCGGGGGCTGGACTTGCAATGGTTGGGCGAGGATCGCGGCCAGTTCATTGACCCGCGCTTCGGAGAGTTCGCCCTGGCGCTCGGCAAACCCGATGATGGCCCTTTGCTCGGTGAGTGTCAGGACAAAGGCCGGGCGGCGGGGTTGGGCTTCGGGGAGTTCGGGGCGGGCGTGCGTTTGTTCGCGGTAGATCACCAGGGTCCCGGCGGTGATATCGCCGAGACGCTTGAAGTGGGGATGTTGCAGGCAACTGATGGCCCCGAGGAAGTAACCGAAGGGCAGCAGGTCGACAACGCGCAACAGGTTTCGCAGCAGCGACGCGGACCAGCCAACCGGGGTGCCATCGTCGTGCACCACCCGCAGCCCCATCCATTGCTTGCCCGGCGAGCGGCCGTGGTTCAGTACCTCGAACAGCACCATGTACCACCAGCTCACCACGAACAGCAGGATCGACCCGATCCCGGCACCCAGTTTGCCCAGCATCGCCAGTGCAATGAACAGCAAGCCCAGGACCAGGCCGCGCAAACCAAGATCGATGGAGAAGGCCAGCGCACGGACCATCAACCCGGCCGGGCGCAGTGGCAGGTCGACGCCCTCCGGCGTTTCGACCTGGTACCGCGTATCCAGCGGCGGTGACAGCGGCACATTCCCTGGCAGTGCTGTGGTCTCGAACATGGGCAACCTGATGATGTGGCCTGGATCGGGATTCTGTGTCTATCCGATGCTAGCAGCCTATGCGGGGGGAAACGACATAACTATGTATTGCATGCTGAGTCGCGCAAGGTGCTTGAATGACAAGACTACTGGCCGGGGAAGGAGGTGAACGCCTAGACTTTGCCGATCTTCAGTTCAGGAATCGCCCGTGACCTCCATTTTCTGGTACGACTACGAAACCACTGGCATCAATCCCCGTTGCGACCGTCCGTTGCAAATGGCCGGCCTGCGCACCGACTTCGATCTCAATGAAATCGACGCGCCGGTCAATCTTTACTGTCAGCCCAGTGACGACATCCTGCCGCATCCGGCCGCCTGCACCATCACCGGAATCACCCCCGGGCAACTGCAGGCGCAAGGCTTGAGCGAAGCCGATTTCATGACCCGGGTGCATGCGCAGCTGGCCGCGCCCGGCACCTGTGGCGCGGGGTATAACACCTTGCGTTTCGACGACGAGATGACCCGCTACAGCCTGTACCGAAACTTTTTCGACCCCTATGCGCGGGAGTGGCAGGGCGGTAACAGCCGCTGGGACCTGATTGATGTGGTGCGCGCCGCTTATGCCTTGCGCCCCGATGGCATGGTCTGGCCGACCGATGACGAGGGGCGGGTCACGCTCAAGCTTGAACGCCTGACCGCTGCCAACGGCATCGACCATGGCAATGCCCACGAAGCGCTGTCGGACGTTCGCGCGACGATCGCCCTGGCGCGCCTGATACGGGAAAAACAGCCAAAGCTGTACGACTGGCTGTTTCAACTGCGCAGCAAGCAAAAAGTCATGGACCAGATACGCCTGCTGCAACCGCTGGTGCATGTTTCCGGGCGATTTTCGGCCGCGCGCAGCTATGTGGGTGTGGTGTTGCCACTGGCCTGGCACCCGCGCAACAAGAACGCCCTGATTGTCTGTGACCTGCACCTCGATCCCCAGGGCCTGCTCGATCTGGATGCCGAAAGCTTGCGTCAGCGCTTGTATACCCGCCGTGACGAGCTGGCCGAAGGTGAGTTGCCGGTGCCGTTGAAGCTGATTCACATCAACAAGTGCCCGGTGGTGGCACCGTTGTCGGTACTTCGCCAGGAAGATCAGCAGCGTCTGGGGCTGGATATGGCGCTGTATCAGCAGCGGGTGTTGCAGCTCAATGACGCCCGGAAAGTTTGGCTGGATAAAGTCCTGGCGATCTATGCTCGCGAAGATTTTTCCCAGAGCCAGGATCCGGAGCAACAGTTATATGATGGATTTATCGGTGATCGGGATCGGCGATTGTGTGAGCAAGTCAGAACCGTTGACCCGATGCAATTGGCACAAGAGCAGTGGCCTTTCGATGACGAACGTTTGCCTGAATTGCTGTTTCGATATCGCGCACGTAACTTTTCCGACACGTTGAATTCCGAGGAGCAAGAACGCTGGCGAATATTCTGTCAGAAACGTTTGTCAGAACCCGAGTGGGGGGCGCCAAATACCCTTGAAAGTTTTGTAGAAACCGCGGCCCAATTGAGCGTTAGTGCCACTCCGTTTCAGCAGGGGGTGCTCAGTGAGTGGCAGGATTATGTCCAGGGATTGCGTCAGCGTTTGCGTCTTTGAAATCGAACATGCCAGGGCTTAAAACACCGGGCATAAAAAACGCCAGCATTTGCTGGCGTTATTTTTTGTCACGGATCCGTCTGCGACAAGCTCTGAAGCTTAGCCCAGCAGGGTAGCCCAGCCTTCCACCACGTCACCGCCCCACTTGGCTTTCCACTCTTTCAGAGTCTTGTGGTTGCCACCTTTGGTTTCGATGACTTCACCGTTGTGCGGGTTTTTGTATTGTTTAACTTTGCGAGCACGCTTGGTGCCGGTAGTTTTCACTGCACCGCCGCGTGGTGCCTTGGTTTTGGATTCTGGATCCAACAGCGCGATGATGTCGCGCAGGGATTTCGAGTATTCACCCATCAGGGTGCGCAGTTTGCCTTCGAATTCCAGCTCGGTTTGCAGTTTGTCGTCTTGGGACAGGTTCTTCAAACGGGCTTGCAGCTCTTTGATAGCTTCTTCGGTGGCGCGATATTCGTTGATCAAGGACATGTGGACTACCTTATGTTGTGCGCTGGATGGCAGGTGACAGTGCGGCAATAATAGTCACGGTGTTTCATCAAGTAAACATTTAAGCCAACTTTATTTAATTTAATTGCTGTGTCTTTGGCGCACATCTGTAATGCGTTTATTAGTGTGGTCCAGGTCTGCCGGATATACATAATTTAACAAATGACCCGCACCGCTAGAGCATCCGGGCGAACCGGCATCTGCGCTATCCATCCTGCCGCACCGACCTTCCTGCGGGGCGAAACGTCAACAATACTGCAGTTTTGCTGCGCAATCGCTAGAATGGCGGCCTTTGCGAAGTTCTGGAGTTTCCCCCTCATGCGCACTTTTCGTCTGGTGATTTCTTGCCCGGACCGTGTTGGCATCGTTGCCAAAGTCAGTAACTTTCTGGCATCACACAACGGCTGGATCACTGAAGCGAGCCATCACTCGGACAATCTCAGTGGCTGGTTCTTCATGCGTCACGAAATCCGTGCCGACTCCCTGCCATTTGGTATCGAAGCGTTTCGTGAAGCCTTTGCCCCGATCGCCGAAGAGTTCTCGATGGACTGGCGCATCACCGATACCGAGCAAAAGAAACGCGTGGTCCTGATGGCCAGCCGCGAGTCGCACTGCCTGGCCGATTTGCTGCACCGCTGGCACAGCGATGAACTGGACTGCGAAATTTCCTGCGTGATTTCCAACCATGATGACTTGCGCAGCATGGTGGAGTGGCACGGTATCCCGTACTACCACGTCCCGGTCAATCCGCAGGACAAGCAGCCGGCCTTCGCCGAGGTTTCGCGCCTGGTCAAACAGCACGATGCCGAAGTGGTGGTGCTTGCCCGTTACATGCAAATCCTGCCGCCGGAGTTGTGCAGCGAATACGCGCACAAGGTCATCAACATTCACCACAGCTTCCTGCCGTCGTTCGTCGGTGCCAAACCGTATCACCAGGCCTCCCTGCGTGGCGTGAAGCTGATCGGCGCGACCTGCCACTATGTGACCGAAGAGCTGGATGCCGGCCCGATCATCGAGCAGGACGTGGTACGCGTCAGCCACAGCGACAGCATCGAAGACATGGTGCGTTTCGGCCGCGATGTCGAGAAGATGGTGCTGGCCCGTGGCCTGCGTTATCACCTGGAAGACCGGGTGCTGGTGCACGGCAACAAAACCGTCGTCTTCTGACAGGCCTGCAGCACAGTTGAAACTCGAAGGGTCTGGGCGTTCAATCGCTTCAGGTCCTTCGCCGTTTCTGCACCGAGGACATGACCATGGCCGATCCACTGGACAAAGCCACATCCAAGGCTCCCGCCACGCTGGGCGAGGGTTGCCTGAGCCGCTACGACCCGGAGGACATGGGGCCTGAAACGGGTACGGAGTTTCCTGACGCCGCGCAGTTGTGGGAACAGTTGCAGCAAGAGCCCGAGGACAAACCTAAGCCTGCCTGAGTTTCATCAATTTCATCAGCAGCGGCCGGCCCAGCATCAGCAAAAACACCGGCCCACCGACCAGCAAATAGAAGTAGTACGTCACCGCCCGCCAAATCAGAATCGCGGCCGCCGCCGTGGACTTCCCGACCATGGGGGCCAGCAACGCCGCCGATGTCAACTCCGCCGCCCCGGCTCCGCCCGGCAGAAGGCTGAATTGCCCGGCGCTGAGTGCCAGCATCTGGATCAGAAAAGTCCAGGCCCACTGCAAATCCGCGCCGAGCCCGCGCAACGCCAGGTACAGCACGCTGTAGCGCAGGAGCCAATGCACGCAGGTCAGGGCGAATACCTTGATCAAGGTCTGCACGGGCAATTTCAGCGTGTCGGTAAACGCCGCCAAAAACTGCAGGAGCTTGCGCGCCCAGCGCATTCGCGTGGCCGCTTTGACATTGACTCGGGCGAGCCATCGGCCGCTCAGGCGAATCAATAAACGGTGATACCGGGCCACCAAGACGCAACTGATCAGACCGCCGAACAGCGAAACGGCGCTGACCATCAGCATCCATTCCATGCGCTGGCTCAGGTGTTGGAACAGGGCGTAAATCAGAATCCCGCTCAGGGCACAAAGGAAAAACAACAAGTCGCTCATCTGGTCCATGGCAAACACCGCAGTGCCCTTGGCCGGACGTACGCCGTAACGTGCCAGCAAAGCCATGATCGTCAGAGGCCCGCCGCTGCCGCCGGGTGTGGCGCAATAGGCAAATTCGGCGGCAATCACCACACCGAGGCTCCTGAGCCGGCTGACCTTGTCGCATTGATCCCCCAGCAACAGGCGTAGACGCAGGGTGTTCACGCCCCAGCACAGCAGGATCATGCCGAACATGATCAGCAACCACGGTAGCGGAAAACCGGTCAGCCGGGACCAGGTTTCGCTGCCGCCCAACAGTAATGGAATGAGCACTGCCGCGAGCAGGCCAACGAGCAACAGCAGTCCGCGACTCATGCGATGCACCCCAGTTGGTCGTTCTGCAGCGCCAGCCACTGGGCCTTGGTCATCGGAACACGTCCGTTGTCGAGCAGGCGCTCGAGGGTTTGTAGCCAATATCGGCGCGAGAGCTCATGGCGCATGTCCACCGGGTGCAGGCCCAGGCGAATCACCGGGGCCTGCTGCCAGCGTTGTTCACGGCAGTCGCTGACGAGCTTCGATAGGCCCCGGCGCCAGGCACTGCGCGCACTCCAGACCAGCCCTGGCGCCTCGAATGCGGTGAAATCCGGCAGCCGGTACAAGTGCTGCGAGTCGCTGGTGTAACTCAACGGCAATTGGCGCAATGCCTGGCGAGTGCCTTGGCTCATCAGCCAGGCAGGGGCGACGAACCCCTCCAGCGGCCAGTCATGGCGGTGGAAGATCTCGATGCCCGAACGCAGGCGGGCGAGGGCGGCTTCCTGCGACAAACGGTAAAACTCGCCTTCGTAGGTGTACACCCGACGCATGAACCAGTCTCGGGGATTGCTGGCCATCGGCCCGTCGTCGCAGTGGAAGTAGCCATGCAGCGCCAGTTCGTCGCCCCGGGCGAGCCTGGTACTGAGCTGGCGGCGAAATTGCGGATGGGCGTCCAGGTTGTTGTGTTTGTGGAAGTCCGGGACCACCAGCCAGGTGATCGGCACGCCACCCAAGGCGTCGACAGCTTTGACGAACGGCTGATAATCGGCCCAGGTTGGCGGTGCCACGTCGTGCAGTACCAGCAGTAAAGCGGGACTGTTCATGGACTCAACCATTGGCTGTCAGCGGCCATTGGCTGCCAAGCACGGCGTGGTAGTGGCGCAACAAGCTGTTGACCACCGTATCCCAGGCGTAATGCCGTTCGACATGCAATCGCGCCTGTTTGCCCAGCGTTGTGTTGCCCGACCCGAACAGTTCTCGAACGGCGGTGGCCATCGCGGCGGGATTGTTCGGCGCGCAGAGCCGGCCGCAGTCCTCGGTGACGATTTCCTTGAAGGCCCCGGCCGCCACGGCCACCACCGGAATACCGCTGGCCATGGCCTCCAGAATTACCAGACCGAAGGTTTCCTGATCGCCGGCGTGCAACAGTGCATCGGCACTGGCCATCAGGCGGGCAACTTGTACGGCCGGGCAGAACTCGTCGATCACCGTCACGTTGGACGGCACGGCCGTGGGCATCGACGAACCAACCAGCAGCAGGTGATAGCGTCGGCCCAGGCGTTTCATGCAGTCGAGCAGCACCGGCAGGTTTTTTTCCTTGGCGCCGCGCCCGGCGAAGATCAGCAACCGGGTGTTTTCGTCCAGGCCCAACTCGGCCCGCAGCCCGGGGTCTCTGGCATCGGGATTGAAGGTTTGCAGGTCGACGCCGAGCGGTTGCACAAACACATTCTTGACTCCAAGCCCGGTGAGCTTGTCGGCCATGACCTGACTGGGCGCCAGTACGCGGTCAAAGTTGCCGTAGAGCTTGCTGACATAGGCCTCGACGTTGTTGGTCACCCAATGGCCCATGCGGTTGCTGACCAGCAGGGGCAGGTCCGAGTGATAAAAGCCGATGACCGGCACATCGAGTTGGCGCCGCGCATCCAGCGCCGCCCAGGCCGTGAGATAAGGATCGCCGACTTCGATCAGGTCGGGCTGCAAATCCTGCAAGACATTGCGCCAGGGCGCGAGGCGCAGAGGGAAGCGATAGCCCTTGCCGAAGGGCAGGGCAGGGGCCGGAACGGTATAAATACCATCCTGTTCGCTAAAAGAAGATCCGGGAATCAACAAACTGTGGCGAATGCCCGGTTTGATGCCCAAACGACGGTGCTTCGCATCCAGATAAGTGCGTACGCCACCGCTGGCAGGGGCGTAGAACATGGTGATGTCAGCGATATGCACGATGAACGATCCTCCAGTCCCGGTACTCCCTTGGTTGACCTATATGAAGGATAGATGTTCGGTTGGAGTTGTGCGGGTGGGGGCAGTGAGGGTTGAGACGAGGCCTTCGCTGGCAAGCCAGCTCCTACAGGCTTCACGCTAAACCCTGTAGGAGCTGGCTTACCAGCGAAGAGGCCAGTTCAGGCGCTAGATACGGAAGCTGCCTACCAACTGCTTCAGCCGCGCCGCCTGCTGCTCAAGGTCCGAGCACGCGCGCAATGTCGATTGCAGGTTTTCCACGCCTTCCTGATTCAGCGTGTTGATCTCGGTGATGTCGACGTTGATCGACTCCACCACGGCGGTCTGTTCTTCGGTCGCGGTGGCTACCGACTGGTTCATGCCGTCGATTTCACCGATACGCAGCGTCACGCTGTTCAGGCGTTCGCCCGCGAGGTTGGCGATTTCCACGCTGTCCTGGCTGTGGCGCTGACTGTCGCTCATGGTGCTGACCGACTCTCGGGCGCCGACCTGCAGCTCCTCGATCATGGTTTGCACCTGTTGTGCCGATTCCTGCGTGCGATGTGCCAGGTTGCGCACTTCGTCCGCCACCACGGCAAAACCACGACCGGCTTCACCGGCACGGGCGGCTTCAATCGCGGCGTTGAGCGCCAGCAAGTTGGTCTGTTGGGAAATGCTGGTGATCACTTCGAGAATCTGCCCGATGTTCACCGTTTTGCTGTTCAGCGACTCGATGTTGGAACTCGATGCGCTGAGCATGCTCGACAGTTGATTCATCGCCACGATGCTGCGGTCCACCACGTGTTGACCATCTTCGGCCAGGCTGCGGGCATCGCTGGCCTGGCTCGACGCCTGGGCGGCGTTGCGGGCAATTTCCTGGGCGGCGGCGCCGAGCTGGTTGATGGCGGCTGCGACGCTGCTGGTGCGCGAGGCTTGCTGGTCGGAGTTGAACATCGACGAGTTGGAAGCCGCGACCACGCGCAACGCCACTTCGTTGACTTGCCCGGTGGCCGAGGACACTTCGCGGATCGAGCCGTGAATGCGTTCGACGAAGCGGTTGAACGCAGTGCCGAGGGTGCCGAATTCGTCATTGTTCTGGATGGTCAGGCGCTTGGTCAGGTCGCCTTCGCCGTCGGCGATATCAGCCATGGCGCGGGTCATGACATGCAAAGGCTGGATCAGGATGCGAATCAGCATGCCCAGCAGGGCGATGATGATGGCCACGGCAATGAGGGTCGCAACGACCGCCGAGGTGCGGAACTTGCTGAGCATCGAGTAGGCTTTTTCCTTGTCGACCGAAACACCGATGTACCAGTTGACCGATGACAAGCCTTTGATCGGGGTGAAGGTCACGATGCGGGTTTTGCCGTCGACCTGGATTTCGCTCATTGTGCTGCTGATGGCCGGCGTGTCTTGCGGGTAGACATCCTTGAGCATCTTCATCGCCAGCGCTTTGTCGGGATGTACCAGGATCTTGCCGTCGGAACTGACCAGGAAGGCATACCCCATGCCGTCGAAGTCCAGCGTGCCAAGGCTGTCGGCGATCACCTGCAAGCTCAGGTCGCCACCGACCACGCCGATGTTCTGGCCGTCCTTGATAACGCTGTCGACAATGGAAATCACCAGTTGGCCGGAGGCCAGATCGATATAAGGCTCGGTTAATGCCGAACCGCTGCTGCCTTGCGCGCTCTTGTACCAAGGGCGTGCACGGGGGTCATAGCCATCGGGCATCTTGCTGTCGGGGCGAATGATGAAAGAGCCATCCTTGTTGCCGAGGTAGGCGCCCATGAAGGTCGAGGTCACGGCTTTTTGTACCAGCAGCCTGGAAACGTTGTCCGCATCGGGGTTGAGCGCGACAGTTTGTGACAGGTTTTCAATCAGCAGGCTGCGCCCGTTCAACCAGGTCTGGATATTGTTGGCGGTCACTGCGCCCATTTCCTGCAGATAATTTTCCAGGTTTTCGCGAATGGCATTGCGCTGCAAATAGTCGTTGTACAGCGTGAATGAGGCGAAGGCGGCAATCACAATGAGGGCGGCGGCAAGCAGGATTTTATGGCTGAAACGCAGATTTTTGTTCATGGCTTGGGGTTCCGCTAAGGTCTTAATGTCCAGCGCGTGCTTTTATAAAGGGGCGCACAACGGGCAAGGTTGAAAGCAAGTGAATTTTCCGACTCTCCTTAGGGAAATTTCCGACCAGATCGTGTCTGACTGCTTTGTCAGCTATCTCTATCGGCCGTGTAGGACCAAAGATTAATCATGGGTGACCAAATGCCTGACTCTCTGCAACTCGTTATCGGCGCCGATCTCAAAGGGCAGTCGATTGCCCAGGCCATGCGCCTGGCGAACCGCCACGGTTTGATCGCGGGCGCGACCGGCACTGGCAAAACCGTGACTTTGCAACGACTGGCCGAAGCCTTCAGCGATGCCGGCGTGGCGGTGTTCGCCGCTGACATCAAGGGTGACCTGTGCGGCCTCGGCGCCGCCGGCAATCCCCAGGGCAAGATCGCCGAGCGGATTGCCGGGATGCCCTGGCTCAACCACAAGCCTCAGGCTTATCCGGTGACGTTGTGGGACGTACACGGTCAGTCCGGTCATCCTTTGCGCACAACCTTGAGTGAAATGGGGCCGCTACTGCTAGGCAGCCTGCTGGAACTGACCGACAGTCAGCAGTCGGCGCTGTACGCCGCGTTCAAGGTGGCGGACCGCGAAGGCCTGTTGTTGCTCGATCTCAAGGATCTGAAGGCGCTGCTCAATCACCTGCGGGACAACCCCCAGTTGCTGGGTGACGATGCGGCATTGATGACCACCGGCTCCAGTCAGGCATTGCTGCGGCGTCTGGCGACCCTGGAGCAACAGGGCGCCGAAGCCCTGTTCGGCGAGCCGGCGCTGCAACTCGAAGACATCCTCCAGCCCACTGCGGACGGTCGTGGGCGCATTCATTTGCTGGATGCCAGCCGTCTGGTGCATGAAGCGCCGAAAGTCTACGCGACGTTCCTGCTGTGGCTGCTGGCCGAGCTGTTCGAGCAGTTGCCGGAGCGTGGCGATGCCGACAAACCGTTGCTGGCGCTGTTTTTCGACGAGGCTCACTTGTTGTTCAACGGTACGCCCCAGGCATTGCGCGATCGTCTGGAACAAGTCGTGAGGCTGATTCGTTCGAAAGGCGTGGGCGTGTATTTCGTCACTCAGTCGCCGGGTGACCTGCCGGATGATGTGCTGGCGCAGTTGGGCTTGCGCATCCAGCACGGTCTGCGTGCGTTCACCGCCAAGGAGCAGAAGTCCCTGCGCGCGGTGGCCGAAGGTTTCCGGCCGAATCCGGCGTTCGATACGTTGTCGGTGCTGACCGAGCTCGGGATCGGCGAGGCGCTGGTCGGCACCTTGCAGGAAAAAGGTACGCCGGAAATGGTCCAGCGGGTGCTGGTAGCGCCGCCGCAATCGCGGATCGGGCCTTTGACCGACGCCGAGCGCACGGCGCTGATTGCCGGTTCGCCGTTGCAGGGGCGTTATGACAAGCCGATTGACCGTGAATCGGCCTATGAGGTGCTGATGGGGCGCAAGGGGTTGGCACCTGAGCCCGAAGCGGAGCAGGGCAAACAGGAACCGAGCTTCACCGAGCAGGCCGGAGAGTTTCTTGGAACCGCAGCGGGTCAGGCCTTGAAATCAGCGATGCGACAGGCGGCGAATCAGCTTGGGCGACAGTTGGTGCGCGGCTTGATGGGCTCGTTGCTGGGCAGCAAAAAACGCCGCTGAAAGCAAAAGATCGCAGCCTTCGGACGATCCTTTGATCCTTCTTCTAGCCCTTTACTTTGGCGTGCGCTGCCAACCGCTCCAGCGCGGCCCGCAAATTCGGGTCGCTGATGCCATCGGCCGTGGCCTGAATGGTCGCTGCCGCGTCGTTGGACAAATCCATGGTATGCCCGGCCGCACCTTGCTGAACGGTCGGCGGTTGAACTTTGAACAGGATCCGGGTCAGATTGGCAAACTCGTCGAACAGTTGCAGTTGCCGTTGCAGGCGCTTCTGCTGGTAGCGCAGGCGGGTTGCCCAATGACCGTCGGTGACAATCAGCAACAAACTGCCTTCGCGCCAGGAGGCCACGTGGCAATGCTCGCGAGCGGCGGGTTGCAATTGGCTTTCGAGTAAACGCTGCAGATGACCCAGGCGTTGAGCGTGGCCGAGAATGGCTTTCAGCGGCTTGGCTTCGCGTAGTAGAACGGCAGGTACTTTGGCCGTAAGTGGGCGAAACGCCATGATCAGACACCTGAAGTAACAGAGGCGCCATGGTAGCAGAAAGCACCGGATCCACCCGCCCATTGCTTTTGTGGGTGCTTTGCCCATTAAATCAACAACTAACTTCTGCCTTGAACGGCTTGAAGTTGAGCAAAACGCCCTTATTTTAAGTGAGCCCCGTCAAAGCGCTGTGCCAGCATCGTGGAATATCGCCACTTTCCTCTCCATCGTTTCCGGGTAGAATGCTCGTTCGCATGCGGCCATGAGGGCTGCACGGGCGACTCACGGGGCCGCCCTCCATCCCTTTAGTGTGGAAGATCCTGCCGATATGTTTGCGCCTTTGTTAAAGAAACTTTTTGGAAGCAAGAACGAGCGTGAAGTCAAACGCATGCTCAAGACGGTGCAACTCGTCAATGCCTTCGAAGAGCAAATGGTGGCCCTTTCGGACGATCAATTGCGTGCCAAGACCAGCGAGTTCAAGGCCCGCATCGCCAAAGGGGAGTCCCTCGACAAACTGTTGCCAGAAGCCTTTGCGGTCGCCCGCGAAGCCGGCAAGCGTGTCATGGGCATGCGCCACTTCGATGTCCAGCTGATCGGCGGCATGACCTTGCATGAAGGCATGATCGCGGAAATGCGTACCGGTGAAGGCAAGACCCTGGTGGCAACACTGGGCGTTTACCTCAACGCGCTGTCCGGCAACGGCGTGCACGTTGTGACGGTGAACGACTACCTGGCCCGCCGTGACGCCAACTGGATGCGCCCGCTGTATGAATTCCTCGGCCTGACGGTCGGCGTGGTCACGCCGTTCCAGCCGCCGGAAGAGAAGCGTGCTGCCTACGCCGCCGACATCACCTACGGCACCAACAACGAATTCGGTTTCGATTACCTGCGCGACAACATGGCGTTCAGCATGGAAGAAAAATTCCAGCGTGAACTCAATTTTGCCGTGATCGACGAAGTCGACTCCATCCTCATCGACGAAGCCCGTACGCCGCTGATCATCTCCGGTCAGGCCGAGGACAGCTCCAAGCTGTACATCGAGGTCAACAAGCTGATCCCGACGCTTGAGTTGCACATCGAAGAAGTGGAAGGCGAAGTCACCAAGGCCGGCCACTACACCGTTGACGAGAAGACCCGCCAGGTCGAACTCAACGAAGCCGGTCACCAGTTCGTCGAAGAAACGCTGACCCGCATCGGCCTGCTGGCTGAAGGCGAGAGCCTGTACTCGGCGCATAACCTGAGCCTGCTGACTCACGTTTACGCCGGCCTGCGCGCGCACAAGCTGTTCCATCGCAACGTCGAATACATCGTGCAGGACGGTCAGGTCGTACTGGTCGACGAGCACACCGGCCGTACCATGCCGGGCCGCCGCTTGTCCGAAGGCCTGCACCAGGCCATCGAAGCCAAGGAAAACCTGAACATCCAGGCCGAAAGCCAGACGCTGGCGTCGACCACCTTCCAGAACTACTTCCGTCTGTACAACAAGCTGTCCGGCATGACCGGTACGGCCGACACCGAAGCATTCGAGTTCCACCAGATCTATGGCCTGCAGGTCATGGTGATTCCACCGAACAAGCCGCTGGCCCGAAAAGACTACAACGACCTGGTGTTCCTGACCGCCGACGAGAAATACGCGGCAATCGTGGCCGACATCAAGGAAAGCATGGCCGCGGGCCGTCCGGTTCTGGTCGGTACCGCCACCATCGAAACCTCCGAGCACATGTCCAGCCTGCTCGTGAAGGAAGGCATCGAACACAAGGTCCTGAACGCCAAGTTCCACGAAAAGGAAGCTGAGATCATTGCCCAGGCCGGTCGCCCGGGCGCACTGACCATCGCCACCAACATGGCCGGTCGTGGTACCGACATCCTCTTGGGCGGTAACTGGGAAGTGGAAGTGGCTTCCCTGGAAAACCCGACCCCTGAGCAGATTGCCCAGATCAAGGCCGACTGGCAGAAGCGTCACCAGCAAGTGCTCGAATCGGGCGGTTTGCAGGTGATTGCGTCCGAGCGTCACGAATCGCGCCGTATCGACAACCAGCTGCGTGGTCGTGCCGGTCGTCAGGGCGACGCCGGTTCCAGCCGTTTCTACCTGTCGCTGGAAGACAGCCTGATGCGCATCTTCGCCTCTGACCGGGTGAAGAACTTCATGAAGGCCCTGGGCATGCAGCCTGGCGAAGCGATCGAGCACCGCATGGTGACCAACGCTATCGAAAAGGCTCAGCGCAAGGTTGAAGGTCGTAACTTCGACATTCGTAAACAACTGCTCGAGTTCGACGACGTCAACAACGAACAGCGTAAAGTGATCTATCACATGCGTAACACGTTGCTGGCTGCCGACAACATCGGTGAGACCATCGCTGACTTCCGTCAGGACGTGCTCGACGCCACCGTCAGCGCACACATTCCTCCTCAATCGCTGCCTGAGCAGTGGGACGTGGCGGGCCTGGAAGCGGCGCTGCAGAGTGATTTCGGTGTGACGCTGCCGATCCAGCAATGGCTCGACGAAGACGATCACCTGTACGAAGAAACCCTGCGCGAGAAGCTGATGCAGGAACTCATTGCCGCGTACAACGAGAAAGAAGACCAGGCGGGCGCCGAAGCGCTGCGCACCTTCGAGAAGCAAATCGTTCTGCGCGTACTGGACGACCTGTGGAAAGACCACCTGTCGACCATGGATCACCTGCGTCACGGCATCCACTTGCGTGGTTATGCCCAGAAGAACCCGAAGCAGGAATACAAGCGCGAGTCGTTCACCCTGTTCTCCGAGTTGCTGGATTCGATCAAGCGCGATTCGATCCGTGTGTTGTCCCACGTTCAGGTTCGTCGCGAAGATCCGATCGAGGAAGAGCAGCGCCTGCGCCAGGAAGCCGAGGCATTGGCCGCTCGTATGCAGTTCCTGCATGAAGAGGCTCCAGGCCTTGAGCAACCGGAGGTGTTGGGCGAAGAAGTCGATGTTGCCCTCGCTGCCGCGCCGGTTCGCAACGAGCAGAAGCTGGGTCGCAACGAGCTGTGCTACTGCGGTTCGGGCAAGAAGTTCAAGCATTGCCACGGGCAGATTCAGTAAACCCGTTTCAAACGCTGAAATACCCGCGCCGCGACCGGCTTCTGCCGTCGCGGCGTTTTACCATTCGAACCACCGTTCTGCTGAAGCGGTGCTGACATCATCTATAAAGGAGCGCATTCATGGCTGTTGGTCTTGGTCCTTTGCCAACGTTGCACCCGGTTGCCGGTTTTGAACTCGGTATCGCCTCGGCCGGCATCAAGCGCCCGGGGCGCAAGGATGTTGTGGTCATGCGCTGTGTTGAAGGCTCCACGGTTGCCGGCGTGTTCACCTTGAACGCTTTTTGCGCCGCACCGGTGATCCTGGCCAAACAGCGTGTACAAGGCCCGGTGCGTTACCTGCTGACCAATACCGGCAATGCCAACGCCGGCACCGGTGAACCTGGCCTGGCGGCCGCCGAACGTACTTGCGCCAAGTTGGCGGAACTGACCGGTGTCGATGCCAGCCAGGTGCTGCCGTACTCCACCGGTGTGATCGGCGAGCCGTTGCCAGTGGAGAAAATCGAAGGTGCGCTGCAAGCTGCCCTCGATGATCTGTCGATCCACAACTGGGAAGCTGCCGCCACCGGCATCATGACCACCGACACCCTGCCCAAAGGTGCCAGCCGTCAGTTCCAGCATGACGGTGTGACCATCACCGTTACCGGCATCAGTAAAGGCGCCGGCATGATTCGCCCGAACATGGCGACCATGCTCGGCTACATCGCCACTGACGCCAAGGTTTCCCGCGATGTGTTGCAAAACCTGATGCTCGATGGCGCCAACAAGTCGTTCAACCGCATCACCATCGATGGTGATACCTCGACCAACGACTGCTGCATGCTGATTGCCACCGGTCAGGCCGCGCTGCCGGAAATCACCCGCGCCGAAGGCGAGTTGTTCATCAAGTTGAAGCAGGCGGTGTTCGAAGTGTGCATGGACGTGGCCCAGGCCATCGTTCGCGATGGTGAAGGCGCGACCAAGTTCGTGACCGTTGAAGTCAATGGCGGCGGCAATCACCAGGAGTGCCTGGACGTTGGCTACACCGTGGCCCACTCGCCACTGATCAAGACTGCATTGTTTGCGTCCGACCCGAACTGGGGCCGTATCCTGGCCGCTGTCGGCCGTGCCGGTGTGCCAAGCCTGGACGTGAGCAAGATCGATGTATTCCTTGGCGACGTGTGCATTGCCAGCCGTGGCGCGCGCGCGGCGACCTACACCGAAGCCCAGGGCGCGGCGGTGATGCAGCAGGAAGAAATCACCATCCGCATCGAGCTGGGTCGCGGCGATTGCAGCGAAACCATCTGGACCACCGACCTGTCCCACGAATACGTGAAGATCAACGCCGAGTACCGCACGTAATAGCGCATGTCCTGTAGGAGCCAGCTTGCTGGCGAAGGCGTCATTTGCCGCGATGGATTTATCGAGGCTGATCCCGCCTTCGCTGGCAAGCTGGCTCCTACAGAGTTGTGATCTTTCTTGCTTGAGGATGCTTGAACATGAGCCTGCACCTGATCATCGGCGACAAACTGCTTTCTTCCTGGTCCCTGCGAGGCGCCTTGGCCCTCGACCTGACCGGCGCTACCTACACCGAAGAACTGATCAAGCTGAACCAGCCGGACACCCGCGAGCGTCTGCTCAAGCATTCGCCGACTGGCAAGGTCCCGCTGCTGAAAACCGAACACGGCACCATCGCCGACTCCCTGGCGATTGCCGAATACCTGGCAGAACAGTTCCCGTCCGCAGGCCTCTGGCCGAAAGACGTTGCCGCCCGCGCCCAGGCGCGCTCGGCGTGTGCGCAGATGCACAGCGGGTTCTTCGCCATGCGCGGCAATATGCCGTTTGACCTGAGTCATGACGCCCCTTTGTCGCCGGTTCCGGCTGACGTTCAGGTCGACATCGAACGCATGTCGGCGCTGTGGGCCGAATGCCGTGCCGCCGCGACCGAAACCGGGCCGTACCTGTTTGGTCATATCAGTCTGGCTGACGTGTTCTTTGCACCGATCGCCGTGCGCCTGCGCACCTATCAGGTGAAGCTGTCTGCCATTGACGAGGCCTACGTCGAAACTCTCTACCAATGGCCGGCGTTCAAGGCGTGGCAGAAGACCGGACTGGAGGAGCTGCAAAAGTGAAACGAGTCCATGTCGCCGCCGCCGTCATCCGCGATGGCAGTGGCCAAATCCTCATCGCCCGTCGTGCCGACTCACAGCACCAGGGCGGCCTGTGGGAGTTTCCAGGCGGCAAGGTCGAGGCCGACGAGTCGGTCGAAACCGCACTGGCCCGCGAACTCCATGAAGAGCTGGGCATCGTGATCGGCGCGGCGCGCCCGCTGATCAAGATTCGGCACGATTACCCGGACAAACAGGTGTTGCTGGATGTCTGGGAAGTCTCGGCGTTTACCGGCGAGCCCCACGGTGCTGAAGGCCAGCCGCTGGCCTGGGTGTCACCCCGCGACCTGTCGGGTTACGAGTTTCCTGAAGCGAACCGGCCGATCGTCGCGGCCGCACGGTTACCCGAGCAGTACTTGATCACCCCGGAGGACCTGGAGACCCCCGCATTGCTGCGCGGCATCCAAAAGGCCATTGCCGGCGGCATCAAGCTGATCCAGTTGCGCGCACCGAACGGTTACGACCCGAAATACCGCGACCTGGCCGTGGATGCGGCAGGCCTGTGTGCCGGCAAGGCGCAGTTGATGATCAAAGGGCCGTTCGAATGGCTGGGCGACTTCCCGTCCGCGGGTTGGCACATTACCTCGGCGCAGCTGCGCAAATACGCAGCGGCTGGCCGACCGCTACCGGCGTCGCGCTGGCTGGCGGCCTCGTGCCATAACGCTGAAGAGCTGGCGCTGGCCGAACAGATGGGGGTGGACTTTGTGACCCTGTCGCCGGTTCAACCTACCCTGACCCATCCTGGCGCCGAACCGTTGGGTTGGGAGCAGGCATCGAGCCTGATCGACGGATTCAGCAAGCCGGTGTTCCTGCTCGGAGGTGTTGGCCCGGCTGAGGTCGAGAAAGCCTGGGCTGCGGGTGCGCAGGGGGTGGCGGGGATTCGGGCGTTTTGGCCTGAGAGTTAATTCTCTAGCGACCCTGCCGGCCCCTTCGCGGGCAAGCCCGCTCCCACAGTGGTCAAGGTGAAACATAGATTGTGCGAACACCAACAATCCCTGTGGGAGCGGGCTTGCCCGCGAAGGCGGCCTGACAGCCGCCGACTAAATTTCAGGTTTCGCCGCAGGCTGCCAAAGAATCTCGGCAATTCCCTGACGCTTGGCAATCAGCCGCGCCGCCACAAACAACAGATCCGACAACCGATTGATGTACGCCAGGCCAACCCCGGCCAATGGCTCAATCGCATTGAGTTGCTGACACCGCCGCTCTGCGCTGCGCGCCAAGCTGCGGCAGACATGAGCCTGGGCAATCAGCGCCGAACCGCCGGGCAAGATGAAATTTTCCAGCGGTCCCAACTCTTCATTCCACACATCGATCGCGGCTTCCAGGCGTTCGATTTCCGCTGCATTCAACGCCTGATACACCGGCATCGCCAGTTCGCCACCGAGGTCGAACAATCGGTGCTGGCAAGGCGCCAAAACATCGATCACTTCCTGAAAGCCTGCAAAGGTGTGCGTTTGCGCCGCCAATCCGGCCAGCAATACGCCCACCTGACTGTTCAGCGTATCGACTTCGCCAATGGCCTCGATCCGCGGGTGATCCTTGGGTACGCGACGGCCATCGCCCAGCCCGGTTTCGCCTTTGTCGCCAGTGCGGGTGTAAATCTTCGACAAACGAAAGCCCATGGTTACCTCGATAGCAGATTGAGTTGTTGCGAGACTGGTGGCGTGCTCGCCAGGGGCAGGCGCAAGGTGAAGCATGTGCCTTGGCCCGGGGTCGATTGCACTTCCATCTGCCCCTTGTGGTTGTTGGTGATGATGAAGTACGACACCGACAGCCCAAGTCCGGTGCCCTGGCCGATCTCCTTTGTGGTGAAGAACGGTTCGAAGGTCCGTTTGCGCACGCTTTCGCTCATGCCGATGCCATTGTCCTCGACCTGAATTTCCGCCCACGGCGGATTCAGCCTGGTGCGCAGAATGATCCGTCCCGGCTCGCTGCCGTCTTCACGCTGGTGAATGGCTTGCGCGGCGTTTTTCAACAGGTTGAGCAGTACCTGCTCCAGTTCGTTGGCGGTGCCGGGGACCGGGCCCAGCGCCGGATCGAACTGGCGAATGATGGCCTGGCCCTTGAAATCGAAGCCGATCGCCAGGTCGAAGTCGTTACTGGCGATCTCCACCGCTTGGTCGATCAGGGCGGGCAGATCGCACGGAGCCATCTGGCGGGTGCTGCGACGGCTGAAGCTGAGCATGTGGGTGACGATTTTGGCGGCCCGGGCACCGGCCTGCTGGATGCCGTCGAGCAACTGCGGCACTTCGCGGTTTTGCAGATACTGATTGACCGTCGTCAGTTCGATGCCGGCCTGTTCGGCCACTTCAAGGTTCTTCGGCAGATCGGGGGACAGGCGTCGGCGAATGTTTTGCACGTTGTGCAGGATCGCACCCAGCGGGTTGTTGATTTCGTGGGCCATGCCGGCGGCAAGGCCACCAACAGAAAGCATTTTCTCCGACTGTACCATCATCTCTTCCAGGGACAGGCGCTGGGTGATGTCGTCGATCCGGATCACTACGCCACGCCCGGCGCCGCCCATCAATGGATAAAAGGTCAGGGCATAGTGGCGGGGCTCGTCATCCTTGAGCCAGGTGACACGTTCGATTTTGGCCACCGTATGCTGCTCGACCGTTTGCTTGAGTTGTGGCAAGAACGGCTTGAGCGGTTCGAAGGCGAGGAAGATGGGCTGGTTCAGGGCTTCGTCGAGGCGCGTACCGGAAAGTGCGCTGGCTTCCTGGTTCCACTGCGTCACGTAAAGCTGTTCGTCGAGGGCGATCAGTGCCGACGGCATGGAGTCGATGATGCTGTTGAGGTAGTTCTGGAAGCCGGTGAGCTTTTTCTCGATCTTGCTGCGCACCTGGACTTCAAGCTCCAGTTTGCGGTTGGTGTGCCGGGTTTCTTCCGCCAGACCCTGGGCCTGGTCGTAGGCTGCCTGGGAGTCGTCCCGGGCCCGCTTGAGTTGCTGCTCCCGGGCCTCGATTCGCGAAAGCATGGTGTTGAACGCCTCGGCGAGGCTGCCGATTTCATCGTGGTTTCCTCGCGAAGCACGCAGTGCGTAGTTTTCTTCACGGGTTACCTGCCGGGACAACTCTTCGAGTTGGTGGATCGGCCGGGTAATCAGGCGCTTGATCTGGCGGGCAATGATCAGCCACAGCAGCACGCTGAAGATCAGAATGCCCAGGCTGGCCGTCAGGGTCCCGGTGTAGAACGCCACGGGCAGTTCGCTCGTGGCCACCAACAGCAGGTGCCCTGGTGCAGTGCCGGGGCGGGGCAGGGTGATGACTTGATTGGTGCGAAACTCGGTGGCCTGCCAGTCTTCGATATGCCGGAAACGCTTCGGCAGTTCCAGGTTGTCGCCATGCTGCAATTGCGCCAATTGCTCGCCCTTTGCGTCATACAGGACTGCCGCGCGCAACGGCGAATAGCTGTTGAGTTCGTTTAGCAGGCGCTCGGCGCTTTGTGGTGACTCCAGGGCTTCGGAGGCCAGGCTCGGGTTGGATATCAGCCGGCCGATGGTCTGCAGGGCCTGGGGTGCCATGCTTTCCTGGGAGATGTAGTACGCGGCGCTGATAAAGGTCAGATTGGCAACCAGCAGGACGGTGACCATCAGTACCAGCAGGGCGGCTAGCAGTTTCTGGCCGACGGGCAGGTTTTCAAGGCGCTGGCGCAATGGCATCGGATTCATCGCTGAAAAGGAACAAGTGGCCAGCGTAGCCGCTGCTCAGTCACTGGGCAATCCAAGGCTTTGCAGGCGAGCGATCAACCTTGACTCAAGCTGATTGAGGTGAGGCAGGTTCAATTGATGACGCCCGGCCACTTTGCAGGCGTAGCCCAACAGGTAGCTGATTTCTGTGCGGCGCTGGTTTGTGACGTCCTGATGCATCGAGGAGTAGTTGGCTGCGGTGGCGTGAATCACCCGTTCGACTTCCTGCTGCAGGTTTTCGGCCGCTGCCGGCTGACCACAACGCTCAAGCAACTCCACCAGTTCGCCGCACAGAGTAGCGACTTCGCAGTGATGTTGCTGCAAACCACCGTTGCGGCAATCGTGCAGCACCGTCAGCGGATTGATCGCACAGTTAAGTGCGAGTTTGCGCCATAACCTGGTCAGGATTTCGGTGCTCCACTCGTGGGGGATGCCGGCAGCGCTCAGGTCATCGAGCCAGATCGGCGCCACCGGATGGCTCGCATCCCCCAGCCAGGTGAAGCCATGCCCGGCAAACACCACGCGCCAATCGCCATCGCGGAAGGCGCCTTCGGTGCTCGATGCATAGATGCAGCGTGCCTGAGGCACCTGTGCCGCCACCGCGTCCTGACTGCCCAGGCCATTTTGCAGCAGGATCAGTTCGGCACCTGGGGCCAGACGTGGCGCCAGTCGGGCCACCGCGCTTTCGGTATCGTAGGCCTTGCACGCCACCAGCAGGCGGTTGATCGGTTGGGTGCTGTCGGCTGTCTCGGCGGGCACGGCATAGTGTTGCGCCTCGCCGTGTTCCACCAGTGTCAATCCACCGACCGCCTCATAGGCCTGCAGCCTCGCGGTGTCCCGCAGGATCAGCCTCACCGGCACTCCAGTCCGTGCCAGACGTGTCGCCCATAAAGTGCCGAGGCTGCCGGCGCCCAGAACATGCCAGGTGGTAGACATCAGCTTTTTGCTCTGTTTAAGGCGTGCATCGGCAGCTCACAGTGAATGATGGGAAAGACCCGTTATAATCAGCGCGGATTTTAACCGCAAGCCAGGCGTGCTCCATCAGTGCGCCTTTAAATTTGGAGAGATTACATGCCGTCGTTCGACGTGGTATCCGAACTGGACAAACACGAAGTCACCAACGCGGTCGAGAACGCCGTCAAGGAACTCGATCGTCGTTATGACCTGAAAGGCAAAGGCAGCTTCGAGTTCAAGGAAAAAGACCTGACCGTCAACCTGACCGCGGAAGCGGATTTCCAGCTCGAAGCGATGATTGAGATCCTCAAGCTGGCGCTGGTCAAGCGCAAAATCGACGTGCAGTGCCTTGAAGTCAAGGACGCGTTCGCGTCGGGCAAGCTGATGAAACAGGAAGCCGTCCTCAAGGAAGGTATCGACAAGGAACTGGCGAAGAAAATCGTCGCTCACGTCAAAGATGCCAAGCTCAAGGTCCAGGCTGCCATTCAGGGCGAGCAGGTTCGTATTACCGGCAAGAAGCGTGACGACCTGCAAGAAGCCATTGCGGTGCTACGGGCCAAGGAATTCGGTATGCCACTGCAGTTCAACAACTTCCGCGACTGACCTTTGAAAGCGGGAACCTCTTGGCGTTTGCGACGTCGGAGGCCCAAGCAACGGCAGAAACGATTGAGCCCGTCGCGGCTCGATCTTTCTGCCGCTTTTTTTACGCATGCCGGGTAGCCGGAAACAGGAGAGAGTAGATGGACTTAAATGCCGAGGTAGACAATCTGGTCAAGGTATCCCAAACCTGGATCCCGATGATCATGGAATACGGCAGCCGTGTACTGCTGGCGGTCATCACCCTGGCCATCGGCTGGTGGCTGATCAACAAGGTCACGAAAAAGCTCGGCGGCCTGATTGCATTGCGTAATGCCGACCTGGCGCTGCAAGGCTTTATCAGCAGCTTGGCAAACATCATCCTCAAGATCCTGCTGATCGTCAGCGTGGCCTCGATGATCGGCGTGGAAACCACTTCGTTTGTCGCGGCGATTGGTGCGGCAGGCCTGGCCATTGGCTTGGCCTTGCAGGGCAGCCTGGCGAACTTCGCCGGCGGCGTGCTGATTCTGTTGTTCCGCCCGTTTCGTATCGGTGACTGGATCGAGGCTCAGGGTGTCGCCGGTACTGTCGACAGCATCCAGATTTTCCATACCGTACTGCGCACCGGTGACAACAAAACTATCATCGTGCCCAACGGTAATCTGTCGAACGGCATTATCACCAACACCAATCGTCAGCCGACCCGCAAAGTGGTGTTTGATGTAGGCGTCGATTACGAAGCGGACTTGCAGAAAGCCCGAGAAGTGTTGCTGGAACTGGCCAAGGATCCGCGTGTATTGATTGACCCGGCACCTCAGGCAGTCATTTCGACATTGGGTGACAGTTCTATCACTGTTTCCCTGCGTGTCTGGGTGAAGACGGCGGATTATTGGGATGTGATGTTCATGTTCAACGAACTGTCCCGTGATCGTCTGAGAGAGGCCGGCATCGATATTCCATTTCCACAGCGGGTTATTCGCGTGGTTCAGGAGTCGGCGGTGCAGTAAGAGGTGTGCGGTTAGTGCCTGACTTCTTGGTCAGGCATGTACTGCAGAGTCTGTTTGGTTAAATGTTGTACAGCAGACAACGAAAAAGGCCCATCCGAAGATGGGCCTTTTTTTGATTACCGCGAACTAACTTTCTGCGATTACAGAATGTTGAGCGGGTAGTCGGTGATCAGGCGGAACTCAGAGATATCGCCTTCGCCTTCGTCAGCATTGGCGGTGTGCCATGCTTGACGGATGCGGAACGACAGATCTTTGGCTGGGCCGGATTGAACGACGTACTTGGCTTCCACGTTGGTTTCGTGGTGTTTGCCGTCTGCACCGTACAGACCGGTGTAGGTGCTGTTCGATGGAGTGTTGGTACCATCGATGTTCCAACCATTCACGTAACGGACCATGAAGCTCAGGCCAGGTACGCCGTACTCGGCCATTTTCAGGTCGTAACGGGCTTGTACCGACTTCTCGCCAGGGGCGTTGAAGTCAGAGTACTGAATGGAGTTGGCGAGGAAAATCGAGTCGCCACCACGGTTGTTGTCACCCACACCGATGTAGTCGAACGGGGTATCGCCGTTGACCTTCTGGAACGCCAGGGTCAGGGTGTGTGCTTTCAGGAACGAGTAAGCAGCGGCCAGGGAGTAGGCGGTGTTGCTGATGTCGCCTGCTTTAGCGTTACCGGTATCCTTGGTGTTGTAGATGTTACCGTCGAAGTTGATCGAGTTATCGCCGCCCAGTGCGAGGGTGTAGTTCGCGTTGGCGTAGTACTGGTTCCAGACGTCTTCGAGCTTGGCACCGTAGAGCGATACGCTCAGGTCCGGGGTAATGCCGTACTTGCCACCGAAGTAGTCGATGGAGTTGGCTGTCACGCCAGCGTAAGTAGCGAACAGTTCGCCGTCACGAGCGTTGCGGTCCTGGCTGGTTGCCGAGTAGAAGTGACCGGCTTCGAGGTCGAGGTCTTTAACTTCGCTGCTCTGCAGCTGGATACCGCTGGCAGTCTGGTGAAGGATACGGGAACCGCCTACAGCGAACACCGGAGAGGTGCTTGGCTGCATGTCGCCGATTTTCAGCTCGGTCTTGGAGATGCGGAACTTGGCGGCAGCGCCGGCTTTGCCCTGGCTGTTGTTGACTTCGCCATCAGAGTCCACGGACATGTTGCCGGAACCTGCATATTTGTCGGAACCGTCCAGCTTAATGGCCAGTTGGCCCCAAGCTTCAACGCCAACACCGATCAGACCTTGGGTGTAGCCCGAGCTGTACATGCCCTGAATGCCCTGGGTCCAGTCTTTGTCATCGACTGCGCCGTCTTTCTTGTTACGGTTGTAGTAGTAGTTGCGAACCAGCAAGTCGAGTTTGCTGTCTTCAACGAAACCTTTGGCTTCGGCCTGGTCGCTTACGAAAGGTGCGGCTACTGCCAACTGAGTACTGGCTGCTGCTGCAACTGCCAGTGCGATCATGCTCCACTTCATCACGCGCATCGTGATTTGCTCCTTTGGTTTTAGAAGAGTACTGCCGTCCCACCTGATTTATTATCTGGGCGGCTCTTTCTTTTTGTGTCGGCGCAAACTTATATCACGCCGACAATGTTGGCGATACTTGCGTATCTAACCTTTCGCCTTCTTTACGACCCTGTCGCAAACAGCGTGGTAGATGTCGCAAATTTTCCGCTCCGACGCAACAGGGCTGACAGCTTTTATGCTGTTTTCTGAGTCTTGGCGCCGGTAAAAAGAGTCCTGGTGAAACGTTTGAATCTCCATCGGGCTACCTTGCCACTGTTTTTTTTTGCCTGAGGGCCTCCGCTTCCAGCGGGTGTCACATCAGGCGATGTTGGGTATGAATGCAACAAGCGTGCACAAATTCGAATTTTGTTGCAGCTTTTTTCCAAATGATTGTCTGGCGCTGTAAAAACCTCATGAAACCGGGGGGGCAAGCGCGTTTAGTTTGGGCTTGACGCCTTGCCTGGCATCATGTTGCACCCTTCTGGTCGACTGCCTTACAAACAAAAATGTTACCGGTTCACCCCGCCAGTGAGTAGAAGGCGGATGTCGAAGCACTCAGCGTAGACCCACTGTGCGGTTTTGGTGCAAAAAATTTTTTAACCTTGTAATGAATTCATTCCTGTTGACCGCTTGTCTGGCGCGAACTCTTCGTTGCTAATCAGTCATTTCGGCGTTTTTTGCCGGCTGATCGGTTCTGTAGTGGTGCGCAGCAGCGAAAAATGTCTCATTCGGGGGCGGGGTGTCAGCTTTTCGCAGGCGCTCGTGACCTCTGTGCCAGGTTCGTCGTGAAGCATGCGCCGTTCGCAGGTATGCTGCCGTCCGGTCGTTTGGCGCGCCGTCCCGTCAGGATGGGCGCTAAGCTGAAAAATGATGGCCCGGCGGGAGTACGCGCAGTGTTCGCTTTAGATCCACGACTTCAACAAGACACGTTACCGATTGGGGACTTTCCACTCTGCCGGTTGCTGCTGTCCAATGATTCGAACTATCCCTGGTTCATCCTGGTGCCTCGTCGTGAGGCTATCAGTGAGATATTTCAGTTGGATGTCGCAGACCAGCAGCAGCTTTGGCAGGAGACGACGGCGCTGTCGCAAGCGCTCAAGGACGCGTTCAATGCGGACAAATTGAATGTTGCGGCGCTGGGTAATGTCGTCAGTCAGTTGCACATGCATGTGATTGTGCGCAAGCGCGAAGATGCCGCCTGGCCAGCGCCGGTTTGGGGTAAACATCCGGCAAAATCCTACAGTTCGGAGCAAATCGCCGCCATTCGCGAACGTTTGCGCCTGATATTGACCGATGATTTTACGTTTCTGGAGGGCTGAACCATGATCCTGGAAGAACGCGTTACCGATCTCGAAAGCCGTCTGGCCTTTCAGGATGACACCATCCAGGCATTGAATGATGTGCTGGTCGCGCAGCAGCGGGTGGTCGAGCGTCTGCAACTGCAGATGGCTGCGCTGCTCAAGCGGCAGGAGGAAATGGTCGGCCAGTTCGAGTCGTTCGAGGAGGAAGCGCCGCCGCCGCACTATTAAGCAACACGCAGGCATAAAAAAACCGCGGACAGCTCGGCTGTGCGCGGTTTTTTTCGCCTTGAATCAGCGACGTGGCAGTGCGGCGATCACATCTTCGGCTTGCAGGCCCTTGTCACGATTCATGACAGAGAACTCCACGCGCTGGCCTTCTACGAGGACGCGGTGACCTTCACCGCGAATGGCCCGAAAGTGGACGAAGATATCGTCGCCGGAGTCGCGGGAAATGAAACCGAAGCCTTTGGACGTGTTGAACCATTTGACGGTGCCGGTATCGCGGTTGCTCATGTCGTAGCTTGGCGAGGCGGCGGCCGGTGACGATTTGTAGAAGCTGATACCCAGATGCAGGGCAACAGCGATCAGGGCTGCGACCAGGCTGAACAGAACGGCAGGTTGACCCGCGATGACAGGCATCGGTGCGATCAGCGTCAGGGTTTGCAGGACCACACTCAGGGCCAGCAGGACGCTGACCAGGTTTTGCAGTTGGTGGCGCGGACCTTTGTTCCAGTAAGGGATGACAGGTGCAAGCGTGAGGTTGAGCAGGCCGAAAAGGGCCAGGTACAGCGCGTCAGGTTGTTGCAGGTAAGGTAAGGCTTCGGATTGCAGGCTAGGGATGAAGGACAGCAGCAAGGCCGCTGCGCCTATCAACAGATGGACGATTTTCAACATTTTAATTAACTCACGTTAAGACAGCTCACAAGGAAGAGCTGATGGCGCACGGTTCGCTTCAAGATAATAAAGAGGCGTTGGACACGTGCCCGGTATCAGCCTATGCGCCATACCCGGAAAAATAGGCACTGGCGACACGCTGTCTATTTAACAGCAAAGCTGCAGGCTACTCAAATCAGGGCGTCCGGCGGCTCTTTGGGGATGATTTTCCGCAGGTTGCCCCGGGTTGCGGGGTTGCGGTACTTACGGCTGATCAGTAACACCCGCGTGCGCGGATGACGCCTTGAGGCGTTGTTCGCGGTCTACTTTCCTACGCTATTCAATACGGCACTTCTGAAGGGCGCGTCACTTCACTGTGTGGGAAATTGTCCGGAGTAGGACGTTCTCCAGGATCTGCCAAGAGTTGTTGGCTTGTCCTACGTCGAAGGTCAGGAAGTCGTCTGGCTATACCTCTGCACCTGCGTTTTTATATGTCGACAGACAGTTGTTCTTAACGAAACCAGGATGGCAAAGGAGTGTCAGCGTTATGGTTTATGAACGGCAAGAAGAGGGGCGATACGGTTCGCACAGGGATGTAAGAGTCGATCCGTTTGTTCGCGAGTTCGATATGGGGTTGGCCCAGCCCTTGTCCCGCTCCGTACGATTGAATGGCTTCGCAACCTGTTTGCGGCTTGAACAGGTTTATTGGGATATTTTGGGGGCGATGGCCCGGGCCAATGGTTGCTCGGTCAGTAGCCTGTTATCTCATGTGGATCGCGAAGTTCACTTGCGTCACGGCGGGGTAAGGAACTTCAGTGGATTGGTGCGGGTTGTCTGCGTCGTGCACAGCCTCAAGGAAGGGGGGGGCATCGTCACGGCCTAGCCTGGGCGGCGAAAGCAGCAGAGTGTCGGTCTGTGCAGTCTTACGGCTGCACAGGCCGCATTTAATGGATATAATCCCGCTCTTTGCCGCAAAACCCTGCGTGTGCGGTAGCAATCTGATCGCCGAGACAACTCCATGCCGATGTACGATTATCAATGTGCTTCCTGTGGTCATCAGTTGGAAGCCATTCAAAAGATCAGCGATGCACCGCTGGTCGACTGCCCTGCCTGTCAGGCGCCAGAGCTTAAAAAGTTGCTGTCCATGCCGGGCTTCCGCCTCAGCGGCACGGGTTGGTACGAAACCGATTTCAAGACCGGTTCCAAGAAGAACCTGGCCGGCGGCGACAAAGCTGACTAAGGTCTGGAACCTGAGTTGAACGACATGCGTGCTCTTGCATCACCCGGCGACTTTTTTAAAGGCGGGGCTGCTGTAGGATCTCCACCGAATTTCGAATTACGAGAAGTGAAACCACGACCATGATGCGCAGCCATTATTGCGGCCAACTGAACGAAAGCCTGGACGGCCAGGAAATTACCCTTTGCGGATGGGTCCATCGTCGCCGTGACCACGGTGGGGTGATTTTCCTCGATATCCGTGATCGTGATGGTCTGGCCCAGGTCGTGTTCGATCCGGACCGCGCTGAAACCTTCGCCGCAGCCGATCGCGTGCGCAGCGAGTACGTCGTGAAGATCACCGGCAAGGTTCGCCTGCGTCCGGCCGGTGCGACCAACGCCAACATGGCGTCAGGCATGATCGAAGTGCTGGGCTACGAGCTGGAAGTGCTGAACGAATCGGAGACCCCGCCGTTCCCGTTGAACGAGTTCTCCGACGTCGGCGAAGAAACCCGCCTGCGCTATCGCTTCCTCGACCTGCGTCGCCCGGAAATGGCCGAGAAGCTGCGCCTGCGTTCGCGCATGACCACCAGCATCCGTCGCTTCCTGGACGAGAACGGCTTCCTTGACGTGGAAACGCCGATCCTGACCCGCGCCACCCCTGAAGGTGCGCGTGACTACCTGGTACCGAGCCGCACGCACGCCGGTTCGTTCTTCGCCTTGCCGCAATCACCGCAGCTGTTCAAGCAACTGCTGATGGTGGCCGGCTTCGATCGTTACTACCAGATCGCCAAGTGCTTCCGTGACGAAGACCTGCGGGCCGACCGTCAGCCGGAATTCACCCAGATCGACATCGAGACCAGCTTCCTTGATGAAAAAGAGATCATGGGCCTGACCGAGCAAATGATCCGCAACCTGTTCAAGGAAGTGCTGGATCTGGAATTCGGCGATTTCCCGCACATGACCTTCGAAGAAGCCATGCGCCGCTACGGTTCCGACAAGCCAGACCTGCGTAACCCGCTGGAACTGGTGGACGTGGCCGATCAGCTCAAGGAAGTCGACTTCAAGGTGTTCAGCGGCCCGGCCAACGACCCGAAATGCCGCATCGCCGCCTTGCGCGTACCTGGCGGGGCGAGCATGCCGCGCAAGCAGATCGACGATTACACCAAGTTTGTCGGTATCTACGGTGCCAAGGGCCTGGCGTACATCAAGGTCAACGAGCGCGCTGCCGGTGTTGACGGTCTGCAATCGCCGATCGTGAAAAACATCCCTGAGGCCAGCCTCAACGTGATCCTCGATCGCGTCGGTGCAGTCGACGGCGATATCGTGTTCTTCGGCGCCGACAAGGCGAAGATCGTCAGCGAAGCCCTGGGCGCACTGCGGATCAAGCTGGGCCACGACCTGGACCTGCTGACCTGCAAGTGGGCGCCAATGTGGGTCGTCGACTTCCCGATGTTCGAAGAAAACGACGACGGCAGCTTCACCGCCTTGCACCACCCGTTCACCGCACCGAAGTGCACCCCGCAAGAGCTGGAAGCCAACCCGGCTGGCGCTCTGTCCCGTGCCTACGACATGGTATTGAATGGTACCGAGCTGGGTGGCGGTTCGATCCGTATCCACCGTAAAGAGATGCAGCAGTCGGTGTTCCGTCTGCTGGGCATCAACGAAGCGGAACAGGAAGAGAAATTCGGCTTCCTGCTCGATGCCCTGAAATACGGTGCACCGCCGCACGGTGGTCTGGCCTTCGGCCTGGACCGTCTGGTGATGCTGATGACCGGCGCCCAGTCGATCCGTGAAGTGATCGCCTTCCCGAAAACCCAGAGCGCGGCAGACGTCATGACTCAGGCACCGGGCCAGGTGGACGCCAAGGCATTGCGCGAACTGCACATTCGTCTGCGTGAAACGCCTAAAGCCGAGTAAGGTTGACCTGAAGGGCGCATCTGCGGATGCGCCCTTTCTTTATAGTTAGAGCTGTTCAAGACTATTGTTTGTCGGCCGGCGCAATGCAGCGCAGCGGGCAATGTTTCAAAGAGAATTCGGAGCGAGTTATGGCAGGTCATTCCAAGTGGGCGAATATCAAGCACCGCAAAGAACGTCAGGATGCCAAGAGGGGCAAGATCTTCACCAAGTGGATTCGTGAACTGACCGTTGCAGCCCGTCAGGGCGGCGGCGACCCGGGCTCCAATCCGCGGCTGCGTCTGGCTCTGGACAAGGCCCTGGGTGCCAACATGAGCCGCGACATCATCGATCGTGCTGTCGCCCGTGGTACCGGGGCTGCCGACACGGACGACGTGGTCGAGCTGACCTACGAAGGTTACGGTCCAGGCGGCGTGGCGGTGATGGTCGAATGCATGACCGACAACCGTAATCGCACCGCAGCCGCCGTTCGTCACGCGTTCAGTAAGTGCGGTGGTAACCTGGGGACTGATGGTTCGGTGGCCTATCTGTTCGAACGCAAGGGGCAGATCTCCTTCGCGGCTGGCGTTGACGAAGACGCACTGATGGAAGCGGCCATGGAAGCTGACGCTGATGACGTGGTGACCAACGAAGACGGTTCGATCGACGTTTTCACCTCGTTTGCCGGGTTCTATTCCGTGCGTAACGCACTGGAAGCGGCGGGTTTCAAAGGTGACGACGCGGAAATCGTCATGTTGCCGACCACCAGCGCCGAACTCGATCTGGAAGGCGCCGAGAAAGTCCTCAAGCTGATCGACATGCTCGAGGACCTGGATGACGTGCAAAACGTCTATTCCAACGCGGATATCCCGGAGTCGGTGGCTGCACAGCTCGGTTGATCTATCGATAAAGATCGCAGCCTTCGGCAGCTCCTACACGGTTATCCTCAGGCAACCGCGAATTCCTTTTGCAGGCGTTATGACTTTAATTCTTGGTATCGACCCCGGTTCGCGCATCACCGGTTATGGTGTGGTTCGCGATACCGGCCGTGGCTGCGAGTATGTGGCTTCCGGCTGCATTCGTACCGGTGCCGGCGAGCTGCATGAGCGACTGCAGATTGTTTATCGCGGGGTGCGGGAGATCATTCAGACTTACCATCCGGTGACCATGGGGATCGAAAAGGTGTTCATGGCCCGTAACGCCGATTCCGCCCTGAAACTGGGGCAGGCCCGTGGCGCCGCGATCGTGGCAGGTGCCGAGGAAAGCCTGGAAATTGCCGAATACACCGCAACCCAGGTCAAGCAGGCGGTCGTAGGCACCGGCGCGGCCAATAAGGAGCAGGTGCAGATGATGGTCATGCACATGCTCAAGCTGACCAGCAAACCGCAGATCGATGCTTCGGACGCCCTGGCCATCGCCATCTGCCATGCTCATACCCGCTCCAGCCTGTTGCCCCATGGTCTGGGCGCAGCACGCAGTCGTGGCGGGCGCCTGCGTCTCTGATAGCATCAGCAATCATTTTTATGGAGTGGGGTGTTTCGCCTGGGTTGTCGGCGGCATTCCCTCGCTCTATCAGTCGCTGGCCCAGAGCTGGCCAACGCTCAAGGATTTGTAACGTGATTGGACGTTTGCGCGGCACCCTGGCTGAGAAGCAGCCTCCGCATCTGATTCTGGATGTAAATGGCCTGGGCTATGAACTTGAAGTGCCCATGACGACCCTTTACCGCTTGCCGTCGGTCGGTGAACCGCTGACCTTGCACACCCATTTGGTCGTGCGCGAAGACGCACAGTTGCTCTATGGTTTTGTCGGCAAGCGTGAGCGCGACTTTTTTCGCGAGTTGATCCGCCTCAATGGTGTCGGGCCGAAACTGGCGCTGGCCTTGATGTCGAGCCTGGAAGTCGACGAACTGGTTCGTTGCGTACAGTCCCAGGACACGTCGGCGCTGACCAAGGTCCCGGGCGTCGGCAAGAAAACCGCCGAACGCTTGCTGGTGGAACTCAAGGATCGCTTCAAGGCCTGGGAAACCGTACCGGCCATGTTCGCCCTGGTGCCGAACCAGCCGGATGGACCGGCCCCGGTGAACACTGCCGAGACTGACGCCGTCAGCGCCTTGATTTCCCTGGGCTACAAGCCCCAGGAAGCGAGCAAGGCGGTGTCTGCGATCAAGGAGAAAGATTTGAGCAGTGAAGACATGATCCGCCGCGCCTTGAAGGGAATGATCTAAGTGATTGAAGCTGATCGTCTGATCGCTGCCACGCACAGCCCGCGTGAGCGCGAAGAAGTCCAGGACCGTGCCATTCGCCCGGTCAGCCTGGCCGAATACATTGGCCAGCCGACCGTTCGCGAGCAGATGGAGTTGTTCATTCAGGCTGCTCGCGGTCGTAACGAATCCCTGGATCACACGCTGATCTTCGGGCCGCCCGGCCTGGGCAAGACCACCCTCGCCAACATCATCGCCCAGGAAATGGGCGTGTCGATCAAGAGCACCTCGGGGCCGGTGCTGGAGCGACCTGGTGACCTGGCGGCGCTGTTGACCAACCTTGAGCCTCACGATGTGCTGTTTATCGACGAAATCCATCGCCTGTCGCCTATCGTTGAAGAGGTGCTGTACCCGGCCATGGAGGATTTCCAGCTCGACATCATGATCGGCGAAGGCCCGGCCGCGCGTTCGATCAAGCTGGATCTGCCGCCGTTCACCCTGGTCGGCGCAACGACGCGGGCGGGGATGCTGACCAACCCGTTGCGAGACCGTTTCGGGATCGTCCAGCGCCTGGAGTTCTACAACACCGCCGACCTGTCGACAATTGTCAGTCGCTCGGCAAGCATCCTTGGTTTGCCGCTGGACCCGGAAGGTGCTTTCGAAATCGCCCGCCGTGCCCGTGGCACTCCACGAATCGCTAACCGTTTGTTGCGCCGGGTGCGCGATTTCGCCGAGGTTCGCGCCAAAGGCCACATCACCAAGCCGATTGCCGACCTGGCGCTGAACCTGCTGGATGTCGACGAGCGTGGCTTCGACCACCAGGACCGGCGTCTGTTGTTGACCATGATCGAGAAGTTCGACGGCGGGCCAGTCGGGGTCGACAGCCTGGCTGCCGCCATCAGCGAAGAACGTCACACCATTGAAGATGTGCTGGAGCCCTATCTGATCCAGCAGGGCTACATCATGCGCACGCCACGGGGGCGAGTGGTGACGCGGCATGCCTACCTGCATTTCGGTTTAAACATTCCGTCACGATTGGGCGAAATGCCCGTGGTAGACGAGTTTCTCGATGCCGCTGACGATTAATTAACATTGCGTGCTGATTTTTTCGGGCAATGTAGGGTCCCAGGACCGTACTTTCACGTGAAAGCCGCAGAACAATGAAAAACAGTTGCCATGCCGGATTGGCAACCTGAGGAGTAAGCACTAGAGTATGCGCGCGCAAAACGGGCTTGAGCCTTTCGCACATCGTTGTCGCGTTTATTACGAGGACACCGATGCGGGGGGCATCGTGTATTACGTTAATTACCTCAAGTTTATGGAACGGGCTCGAACCGAGCGGCTACGAGATCTGGGCTTTGCCCAATCGCAGCTTGCCGGGGAGGACCTGTTGTTCGTCGTGCATTCCAGCGAAGCGCGCTACCACGCGCCGGCGCGACTGGATGACGAACTGCTGGTAAGCGCTGAAGTAATCGAATTGAACCGTGCCAGCCTGCGCTTCAAGCAGCAGGTCAGGCGGGCAACGGATAATGCACTGCTCTGCGAAGGGCAGTTTCTGGTGGCCTGTGTGCGCACTGAAAGTTTGAAACCCCGGGCCATTCCCGAAGCTCTACGAGCGGCCTTTGCCGACGTGAGCGGCGCGGGTACACACTCAAAGCAGGAGATAAAGCGTGGAAGCTAACGTCGTCGACCATTCCTCCATGTGGAGCCTGGTCAGCAATGCCAGTATCGTGGTGCAACTGGTAATGCTGATCCTGGTAGCCGCATCGGTGACCTCATGGATCATGATCTTTCAGCGCAGCAACCTGCTGCGCGCCGGTCGACGTGCCCTGGAGAGCTTCGAAGAGCGCTTCTGGTCAGGTATCGACCTGTCCAAGCTGTACCGTCAGGCCGGCAGCAATCCGGACCCTGATTCGGGCGTCGAGCAAATCTTCCGTGCCGGTTTCAAGGAATTCTCCCGTCTGCGCCAGCAGCCAGGCGTTGACCCGGAAGCGGTCATGGAAGGCGTGGCGCGTGCCATGCGCGTTGCCATTTCCCGCGAAGAAGAAAAGCTCGAGCAGAGCCTGCCCTTCCTGGCCACCGTTGGTTCCGTCAGCCCGTACATCGGTCTGTTCGGTACGGTCTGGGGCATCATGAACTCCTTCCGCGGTCTGGCGACCGCCCAACAAGCGACCCTGGCCACTGTGGCCCCGGGTATCGCCGAAGCACTGATCGCCACCGCGATCGGTCTGTTCGCCGCCATTCCAGCCGTTATCGCTTACAACCGTTTTGCTGCTCGCAGTGAAACCCTGCTGGGCCGCTACTACACCTTCGCCGACGAGTTCCAGGCGATCCTGCACCGCAAAGTGCACACCAGCGAAGAATAAGCAGGTAATTTCCAATGGCTTTAATCGCTCGAGCTCGCAAAAAGCGCAAGCCGGTCGCCGAGATGAACGTGGTGCCTTACATCGACGTGATGTTGGTGCTGCTGGTCATCTTCATGGTGACCGCGCCGATGCTCAATCAGGGCGTGAAAGTTGATCTGCCCAAGGTTTCCAGCGAAGCCTTGCCGCAGGACAACAACACCCAGGTCCTGACCATTTCCATCAAATCCGACAAGACCTACTACTGGAACCTTGGCAGCGAAGTCGACACCGAAAAGCAGCAGGATCGGGCCATGACCCTGCCGCAGATGACTGACGCGGTGACCAAGATCATTCGCGTCGGCAACGAAGGCGGCAAGCGTACCCAGGTCTTCATCCGCGGCGACAAGAGTGTCGATTACGGCTCCGTCATGGGGGCCATGGGCGGGTTGCAGAAGGCCGGGGTCGGTAATGTTGGCTTGATTACCGAGGCGCCCTGATGCAGCAACAGCGAGAGCCGTCCGCCTCGGAAAGCTACTTCTGGCCTAGTGTCTGGGCGATTGGCTTGCACGTGCTGGTGTTCGGCATGCTGTTCGTCAGCTTTGCCTTTACCCCGGAACTGCCGCCGGCCAAGCCGATTGTCCAGGCGACCTTGTACCAGCTGAAATCGAAAAGTCGGGCGACCACCCAGACCAATCAGAAGATTGCCGGTGAGGCGCAGAAATCTGCTGCGCGTCAGACCGAAGTCGAGCAGATGGAACAGAAAAAGGTCGAGCAGGAAGCGGTGAAGGCTGCGGAACAAAAGAAAGAAGAGGCGGCTCAAAAGGCCGAAGAAGCCAAGAAGGCTGACGAGGCCAAGAAGGCCGACGAGGCGAAGAAAGCGGACGAGGCGAAAAAGGCTGATGAAGCCAAAAAAGCCGACGATGCGAAGAAAACCGCGGAAGCCAAGAAGGCAGAAGAGAAACAATTGGCTGATATAGCCAAGAAGAAAGCTGAAGAAGAAGCCAAGAAAGCTGCGGAAGAAGAGGCCAAGAAAGCGGCCGCTGAAGAAGCCAAGAAAAAGATCGTCGAAGACGCGAAGAAGAAAGCCGCGGAAGACGCCAAGAAGAAAGCTGAAGCTGAAGAGGCGAAGAAGAAAGTCGCCGAGGAAGCGAAGAAGAAAGCTACTGCCGATGCTGCGAAGAAGAAATCGCAGGACGCGGCACGTAAATCCGCCGAAGACAAAAAGGCCCAGGCCCTGGCAGATTTGCTTTCCGACACGCCGCAGCGTCAGCAGGCGTTGGCCGATGAGCAGGGCGACGAAGTCGCCGGCAGTTTCGATGACCTGATTCGTGCGCGTGCAGCAGAAGGCTGGGCTCGTCCACCTTCGGCACGCAAAGGCATGACGGTCGTATTGCAAATCGGCATGTTGCCGGACGGTACGGTGACTTCGGTCAGCGTGTCCAGGTCCAGTGGCGACGGTCCGTTTGACGCCTCGGCTGTTGCAGCGGTGAAGAATATTGGACGTTTGACAGAAATGCAGGGAATGAAGCCGAGTGATTTCGCTCCGTATCGTTCATTCAAGATGACATTCACACCTGAGGATCTAGCCTTGTGAGAAACCTTCTTCGAGGAATGCTGGTCGTTATCTGCTGCATGGCAGGGATGGCGATGGCAGATGAGAAAAACATTCTGGTTACCAGTGGCAGCGATCGGGCGACCCCGATCGCCGTAGTACCGTTTGGCTTCCAGGGCGGTAGCGTGCTGCCGGACGACATGGCGGAAATCATCGGTAACGACCTGCGCAACTCGGGTTACTACTCGCCGCTTCCAAAGCAGAACATGATCAGCCAGCCGAGCCAGGCCAGCGAAATCATCTTCCGTGACTTCAAGGCGCTGGGTGCCCAGTACGTCATGGTCGGCAGCATTGTGCCGGCGGGCGGTCGCCTGCAGGTGCAATACGCACTGTTCAACGTCGCCACCGAACAGCAAGTGCTGACCGGCAGCGTGTCGGGCGGCGTCGATCAGTTGCGCGACATGGCGCACTACATCTCTGACCAGTCGTTCGAAAAGCTCACAGGTATCAAGGGTGCCTTCTCGACTCGCCTGCTGTATGTAACGGCCGAGCGTTTCTCCGAGAACAACACTCGCTACACCTTGCAACGTTCGGACTATGACGGTGCTCGCGCCGTGACCCTGCTGCAGTCGCGCGAGCCGATCCTGTCGCCGCGTTTCGCACCGGATGGCAAGCGCATCGCTTATGTCTCCTTCGAGCAGAAGCGTCCACGCATCTTCATGCAGAACATCGACACCGGTCGCCGTGAGCAGATCACCAACTTCGAAGGCCTGAACGGCGCGCCAGCCTGGTCGCCGGATGGCAATCGCCTGGCGTTCGTGCTGTCCAAAGACGGCAACCCGGACATCTATGTGATGAACCTGGGTTCGCGTCAGATCAGCCGCGTTACCAACGGTCCTGGCATCAACACCGAACCGTTCTGGGGCAAGGATGGCTCGACCATCTACTTCACGTCCGACCGTGGCGGCAAGCCGCAGATCTACAAGACCAGTGCCGGTGGTGGCGGTGCCGAACGCGTGACTTTCGTCGGTAACTACAACGCCAACCCTAAACTGTCGGCTGATGAAAAGACGCTTGTCATGATTCACCGTCAGGATGGCTTCACCAATTTCAAGGTGGCGGCCCAGGATTTGCAGCGCGGTAGTGTAAAAATCCTCACTGATAGCACTCTGGACGAGTCGCCTACTGTCGCGCCCAACGGCACCATGGTAATCTACGCCACCCGCCAGCAGGGCCGGGGAGTCTTGATGCTCGTGTCCATCAATGGACGCGTAAGGCTCCCGCTTCCTACCGCACAAGGCGAAGTCAGAGAACCTTCCTGGTCCCCTTACCTGAACTGACGCGGCGCTATACGTTGTACTTAACACACTGGGGTTCATTAGGAGTTTCACGATGGAAATGCTGAAGTTTGGTAAATTTGCTGCGCTGGCACTGGCCATGGCTGTAGCTGTAGGTTGCTCGTCCAAAGGCGGCGACAATGCCGGTGAAGGCGCGGTAGATCCAAACGCTGGTTACGGCGCAAACACTGGTGCAGTTGACGGCTCCCTGAGCGAAGAAGCTGCACTGCGCGCTATCACCACTTTCTACTTCGAATACGACAGTTCGGACCTGAAGCCAGAAGCCATGCGCGCTCTGGACGTTCACGCCAAAGACCTGAAAGCAAACGGCGCTCGCGTTGTTCTGGAAGGCAACACCGACGAACGTGGTACTCGTGAGTACAACATGGCTCTGGGCGAGCGTCGTGCGAAAGCCGTTCAGCGCTACCTGGTACTGCAAGGCGTTTCCCCAGCTCAGCTGGAACTGGTTTCCTACGGCGAAGAGCGTCCAGTTGCTACCGGCAACGACGAGCAGTCCTGGGCTCAAAACCGTCGCGTCGAACTGCGTAAGTAATTCGTCATGCGAACGTGCCGTCGTGCTGTAACTGTTTTGGCTCTCAGCCTCGCACCGTTTGCGGTGTGGGCTGCGGTTCCTGTGGTCGAGGACAACTCCGGCTATAACAATAGCGGGAGCAGTTATCCGCCTGCGGGTTACGGTACGAACGGCGCCTATGCCGGGGGAGGGGTTTCGGCCCCTGTCTCGGCACAGGGCGAACTGTTCAACCAACTGCAATCAATGCAGCAACAGATCGAGCGCCAGCAAGGTGCGATTGAAGTTCTGCAAAATGATGTAGCGCGCATGAAGCAGGAAAACCTGGAGCGATACCAGGATCTTGATCGGCGCATAGGAACCGGCGTTGCACCAGCCGCGAATCCTCAGAATTCTTCCACCGGTGGTGATTTGAATGCCCCCGGTGCAGCCGCAGGTGCGGCAGCTGGCGCAGCCGCCGCTCAAGCACCTGCCGCAGGTGGCGAGCCGGCAGATCCGGCGAAGGAAAAGCTCTATTACGATGCTGCCTTCGACCTGATCAAGGCCAAGGATTTCGACAAGGCCAGTCAGGCTTTCGCCGCATTCCTGCGCAAATACCCGAACAGCCAGTATGCGGGCAATGCCCAGTACTGGTTGGGCGAAGTGAACCTGGCCAAGGGCGATCTGCAAGGTGCAGGTCAGGCATTTGCCAAGGTTTCGCAGCTGTATCCCAAGCACGCCAAAGTGCCTGATTCGCTGTACAAGCTCGCTGATGTGGAGCGCCGCTTGGGTCATACCGACCGGGTCAAAGGTATTCTGCAGCAGGTTGTGTCCCAATATCCGGGCACTTCCGCCGCTCAACTGGCCCAGCGCGATCTGCAGAAAATGTAAGCCTGCTTGACCTGTTTTGAAGAAACCCGCGCTTGTCGCGGGTTTTTTCGTTAGAATTCACACCCTTTTTCTGAAACACGCTTTTTGGGATCTGCGCATTGCCGGGGTTCCTTGAAGTGCCTGACGGAGGCGGACAGCCTGTTTAGCTGTTACGCCCGTGGCGACTATGCAAGACACATTGAGAATCACCGAAGTTTTCTACTCGTTGCAGGGTGAAACTCGGACTGCCGGGCTGCCCACTGTTTTTGTGCGCCTGACCGGTTGTCCGTTGCGTTGCCAATACTGCGACAGCGCCTACGCGTTCACCGGCGGGACCATCCGCACCCTCGACGATATCCTCGAGCAGGTCGCCGGTTTTCGTCCGCGATACGTCTGTGTCACGGGCGGCGAGCCCCTGGCGCAACCCAACGCCATTCCCTTGCTCAAGCGCCTGTGTGACGCCGGTTACGAAGTGTCACTGGAAACCAGTGGCTCTATCGATATCTCGGCAGTAGATTCCCGGGTCAGTCGCGTTGTCGACCTGAAAACCCCGGGTTCGAAGGAAGCACACCGCAATCGCTACGAAAACATTGAGCTGCTCACGCCCAACGATCAGGTGAAGTTTGTCATCTGCTCGCGGGAGGACTATGACTGGTCCGTTTCCAAGCTGATCCAGTACGGTCTGGAACAGCGTGCCGGCGAAGTCCTGTTCTCGCCAAGTCACCATGATCTCAATGCCAGGGACCTGGCGGACTGGGTGGTGGCGGACAATCTGCCAGTGCGTTTGCAGTTGCAACTGCATAAATATCTATGGAATGACGAGCCGGGGCGCTGAAATGACTGAACAACTCAATACTGCTGAAAAACGTGCGGTCATCCTGCTGTCCGGTGGCCTGGACTCGGCGACCGTCGTGGCCATGGCGCGCGCCGAAGGCTACAGCTGCTACACCATGAGCTTCGACTACGGTCAGCGCTCTCACGCCGAACTGTATGCCGCCGAGCGTGTGGCGCGGGACCTGGGTGTGGTCGAGCACAAGGTGATCGGTCTGAACCTGAACGGCATGGGCGGCTCGGCGCTGACCGACAGCAGCATCGATATTCCGGAAGAGTTGGGTGAGGGCATTCCGGTGACTTACGTGCCTGCGCGTAACACGGTGTTCCTGTCCCTGGCCCTGGGCTGGGCTGAAGTACTCGGCGCACGTGACATCTTCATCGGTGTCAATGCGGTGGATTACTCCGGTTACCCGGACTGCCGTCCCGAGTTCATCGAGTCGTTCGAGCGCATGGCCAACCTGGCAACCAAGGCCGGCGTGGAAGGCAATGGCTTCCGCATCCAGGCACCGCTGCAAAACCTCAGCAAGGCGCAGATCGTCCAGGCCGGCGTTAAGCTTGGCGTGGATTATGGTCTGACCGTTTCCTGCTATCAGGCCGACGATAACGGTCGCGCCTGCGGCAAGTGCGACAGCTGCCGACTGCGTGCAGAAGGCTTTGCGGCGGCCGGAATCAGCGATCCAACCCCTTATTTTTGATTTATTTCAAAATAGGTGTTGAATAGTCCTTAAAAATCAGTATTATACGCGCCACCACACAGCGGGTCGTTAGCTCAGTTGGTAGAGCAGTTGGCTTTTAACCAATTGGTCGTAGGTTCGAATCCCACACGACCCACCATTTTTGGCGGTTTAGAAAATCCGGAAGGCCCACGCAAGTGAGGATTTCCGGGTTTTTTTTTGCCTGAAATTCAGTGCTGGCAGGTCTGGAGGGTGGGGCTTTCGCTAAGGTATTAATGGTTGCCCGGTTTTACCGCGTCGCCGCGATTTTCAGTTCCCACGGTTTAAAACTCAGCCACAACAACACCCCTGGTACCTGCAACGCGATCATCACTCCCAGCGACCACTGATAAGCCTCCACTGGATGCCCTTGTCCAGATCTTGGCCACAGGTTCAGGATTTCCCCCATCAACCATTGCAAGACGAACGCCAATACGAACACCACCAGGTTGAACGACGAACTGACCCGCCCGGCAAGTTCAGGGGATACCGACTGAGCCACGATCGCGTAGTTCATGGTGGTGGAAGTGCCGAAGAAGCTGAACCCCATAGCAATCAGTAGCGGCGATACGGGTAGTCCGCTGATCATCAGTGATTGAAATACGATGAAGATTGAAACCCCGGCGCCGCACACCATGATCGGCTGCACACCAAAGCGCCGCAGGTAGTCGGTGAACGAGCCGAAGGCCAGCGAGCCTGCCACCATCGCCACGGTGCCCCAGAGCAAGGTGTTGGCCATACTGGACTCGTTCAAATGTGCGACATCGCGTAGCCACGGCCCCATCCATAGCGACAGCACCGACATGTAGATCGCATGGGCAAACACCGAGTACAACGCCAGTCGCCAAAATACCCAGGAGGAGTAAAGCCTTCCCACTGCCTTGGACATTTCGGCAAGAGTGGTGTGTTTGGGGTTGTAGGTGCGCGGCACGCTCCGATGAATGACTACGCAGACGAACAAAGTCAGCAGCGCCAGAATCAAGAATGCTTCACGCCATGAGATCCACTTGAGCAGTTCATGCAACGGCGTGGTGGACGCCATTGCGCCCAAGCCGCCCACAGATAACAGGCATGCTGTACTCAGCGGCAGGCGTTCGGCAGGCAGCCAGATGGCACACGCTTTGATCGCACTCATCAGCGAGCCAGCAACACCTAGGCCGATCAGGCCGCGACCAATGATCAAGCCCAGTTCCGTATGGGAGAAGCTGAAAATCAGCGAGCCCAACACAGCGAACAGCAGCATGGGTGCCTGCACGCTACGCGGACCGTAGCGGTCGAGCATGACCCCCAGCGGAATCTGCGCTGCGGCGAAAGTCAGAAAGTACACACCGGTAAGCAGGCCCAGGCTGCTGGCGGGCAGGTGCAGTTCCCGCTCCAGATCCACATAGATCAAGGCGTTGACCGTGCGAAACAGGTAGGACACAAAATGCCCGAGGCCAAAGGGGATGAATATGGTCAAAAACAAGTACAAAAACGAGTGTCTGGTTTCCTGGTCGGCTTTTGCGCAAGAGCCTGAATTCTCGTTACTCATGTCGCAAGAGCCTCGCATGTGGAAAATGTCGTGCGTATTTCACAGCAGAAACGCCCCCGCTCTTCTTCAAGCCAAAGCCCATCAGGGCACGGTCTCATTTCTGAGAACTTTACGTGGACAGCGTTCCTCAGGGCGTTGCTGATGCCGTCTAAGGACAACGGGTTATCGACGTCGAGGAACAGCGGTTTGGGTTCGGTATCGATATTGATGAAGGCATAGCGGGACAAACCATTGCAGGGTTTTAGTGCAAATAAGTTTCTTTCTGCTCGACAGAGGCTATCCAGCCCCAAACAGTGTGTCATTCCTATTTTTGTAGGAGATGGGTCATTGGTTTTGTAGGATTCTTCCGGTTTTTCGATCATGTGTGCATCGACTGTCATGTCGATGTCCGATCAGTACAGGTGCAAAGTGATCCCGAATTCCACATGACCCACCATTTTCAAGCAGTTTTAAAGATCTGGAGGGCCCACGTATGTGAGGATTTCCGGATTTTTTTCTGCCTGCGATTTAATTCAGCGATGCGCCAGGCTGCGCAGGTCAGAATCATCTTTTGCATCCGTCGGATATTCTGTAGCCTTGCGCAGCTTCAACGCTGTCCGTGCCTGATGAATACTCACTTTCCCGGCGGTACCCTGTAGGGTCCGGAGCCGGGTGTATACTCGACTTTCGCGCGAATGCGCCTGCAGGTCTTGCGAACATGACGCAAATTTCCGAACGCCTTCTGGTTCAAGCCCACCTCGACGCCAAGCAGCCCAAGCCGCTGACCGCCGATGAAGAGGCTTATTACCGTGCCGCCATCGCTGCCGAGCTCAAGGCTCAGGACGCGGTGCTGGTGGCCCACTTCTATTGTGACCCTGTCATTCAGGCGCTGGCCGAAGAGACGGGCGGCTGTGTCTCCGACTCGCTGGAGATGGCCCGTTTCGGCAACGCCCATCCGGCCAAGACCGTGGTCGTCGCCGGCGTGAAGTTCATGGGTGAGACCGCCAAGATCCTCAACCCCGAAAAACGCGTGCTGATGCCGACGCTCGAAGCGACCTGTTCGCTCGACCTGGGTTGCCCGGTGGACGAATTTTCCGCGTTCTGCGATCAACACCCGGAACGCACGGTGGTGGTGTACGCCAACACTTCGGCTGCGGTAAAGGCCCGAGCGGATTGGGTGGTGACCTCAAGCTGTGCGCTGGAAATCGTCGAAAGCCTGATGGACAACGGCGAGACCATCATCTGGGGCCCGGACAAGCACCTGGGGACCTACATCCAGCGCCAGACCGGTGCTGACATGCTGCTGTGGGACGGTGCCTGCATCGTTCACGAAGAGTTCAAGTCCAAGCAGCTTGAAGACATGAAGGCGCTGTACCCGGATGCTGCGATCCTGGTGCACCCGGAGTCGCCGACATCGGTGATTGAACTGGCCGATGCCGTGGGTTCCACCAGTCAGTTGATCGCGGCGGCACAGAGCCTGCCGAACAAGACGCTGATCGTGGCGACCGACCGCGGCATCTTCTACAAGATGCAGCAGCTGTGCCCGGACAAGGTCTTTATCGAAGCCCCGACGGCAGGTAACGGCGCGGCGTGCCGCAGTTGTGCGCATTGCCCGTGGATGGCCATGAACACCCTTGAGCGCACGCTCAAGGCGTTGAAGGAAGGGGCGAACGAAATCTTTGTCGACCCGGCGCTGATCCCTCAGGCGATCCGCCCGCTCAAGCGCATGCTCGATTTCACCCAGGCGGCGCGGATGAAGCTGGCCGGTAACGCTTAAAAGCCAGAAAGCAAAAGATCGCAGCCTTCGGCAGCTCCTACAGGTGTAAATGAAACCCTGTAGGAGCTGCCGAAGGCTGCGATCTTTTTTGTGGGCGTTACTTGGTCTTCTTCGGAATCCGCACCAGTTCGGTATTGGAATACATGTCATGCCAGCTGCGTTTCTGTTTGTCGAACAACGACCAGAAGAATCCCAGACCAACACACAGCACCGAAGCAAGCGACACGACAAAGCGCAGCAACGCCTGCCACAGGCTGATGGATGAGCCATCGGCGTTCTGCACGCGGATGCACCAGACCTGCATGCCCAGCGTTTGACCGGACCAGGTCCAGAATTTGGCGAAGAAGCCGAACAGTACGAACAACAGCACCGTCGAGAGCAGGGGATCGCCGTCCAGCGCACCCGCTTCGGTCAGGGTGCGCATCCTTTCTTCGCCGATGATCGCCATCTGGATCATCTTGTAGATGCCGCTGGTGACGATCAGCAGGGCGGTACACAGCAGGAAATCATAGAACATGGCTGCCAGGCGACGACCCAGGCCAGCGGCAGGAAAGTCGCCCTGGGGAGTAAGCAGGTGTTTCGACATGGCAGGCTCTCGGCGAAAAAAGAAGCCATTTTACGGATTTACGCGCACAAAAAAGCCCCTGATGTCAGCATCAGGGGCTTTTTCGTTACAGAAGATTAACCTTCCGCTTGTACTTCGTCAGCCTGCATGCCTTTCTGGCCCTGCACGGCGATGAAAGTCACTTTCTGGCCTTCTTTCAGGCTCTTGAAGCCGTTGCCCTGGATAGCGCGGAAATGCACGAACAGATCCGGACCGCTTTCAGGAGTGATAAAACCAAAACCTTTCTCGTCGTTAAACCACTTGACGGTACCGCTCTGACGTTGGGACATTTCTTATTTCCTTTGACGCAAAAAATTAATGACAGTCTCCTTCTCATGAAAGAGTACTGGGGCTGGTTGCAGGAGAGTAAGAAGACGTCGAACGGGATGTAGCTAACTTGTAGGCTACTGCCCAGGTCACGATTCCAAGCGACCCATGCAAACACAGTGAACAAACTCTACGCCAACTACGGGAGAAAAAACAAGCCCTGTGAGGGCCCCGTATTTCCTCAGGTTGATGGCAAAGTAAGTCCACTAGTGCGGCCTTATTCGCTAACCCTGTTCAAATGTTTTCGATCGTTATAAGCAAAGTTCATAATCGAAGCTTATAGCCAAACGATGCACTGTTATATGGCGGTTGCGTTACACATTAGTGCACCGTTAACGCAACCGCGTTACTTATAGGAACAGTCAATCAGCCGCGATAGTAGCGTTGTGGAACAAATGGCATTTTGCTTACAAGCAAAGGCACCTTTTTCCCACGAACGATCGCCCAAACCGGTGTGTCCAGTGCGATATAAGCGCTGTCGACATAACCCATGGCCAGCGGCCCGCCCAGGGTTGGCCCGAAACCGCCGCTGCAGACGCTACCGATGATGTCGCCGGCTTCGTTGACGATCTCGGCGCCTTCACGCACGGGTGTACGTTCCTGCGGTAACAAACCTACACGTTTGCGGTTCACGCCTGCCTGTTGCTGGGCGAATACGCTTTCGGCGCCAGGGAAGCCGCCGGCCCGTGCGCCATCAGCGCGACGTGGCTTGGAGATCGCCCACAGCAGGCTTGCTTCGATCGGGGTGGTGTCGGTGTTCATGTCGTGGCCGTACAGGCACAGGCCGGCTTCCAGGCGCAGGGAGTCGCGAGCGCCAAGGCCGATGGCGGCCACTTCGGCTTCAGCGAGCAGTGCGCGAGCCAGTGCTTCGGCGTTGGCGGCGGGTACGGAAATTTCGTAGCCGTCTTCACCGGTGTAACCCGAACGGCTGACAAAGCAGTCCACGCCCAGCAGCTTCACGCGGGCGAACTGCATGAAGGTCATCTTTGCAACTGTAGGGGCCAGGCGTGCCAGCACGGTCACGGCTGCCGGGCCTTGCAGGGCGAGCAGGGCGCGCTCTTCGAACAGCGGCTCGATCGTGCACTGGTCGCCAATGTGCTTGCGCAGATGTGCCAGGTCCTGATCCTTGCAGGCGGCGTTGACCACCAGGAACAGTTCGTCATTACCCAGGTTGGCGACCATCAGGTCGTCAAGGATGCCGCCCGTCGCATTGGTGAACATGGCGTAGCGCTGCATGCCCACCGGCAGGTCGATGATGTCCACCGGCACCAGGGTTTCCAGGGCTTTGGCGGCATTGGCGCCGGTCAGGCGAATCTGGCCCATGTGCGAGACATCGAACAGCCCGGCCTGGTCGCGGGTGTGCTGGTGTTCCTTCATCACGCCCAGCGGGTACTGGACGGGCATGTCGTAGCCGGCGAACGGCACCATGCGCGCGCCGAGTTCGATGTGCAGTGCGTGCAACGGGGTTTTCAACAGTTGTTCGGTGGACATATTCAGCTCCTGAAGAAGGGTGCAGATGAGCGCACATCAGCACTCGATAATGTTGACCGCCAAACCGCCACGGGCGGTTTCCTTGTATTTGCTTTTCATGTCGGCGCCGGTCTGGCGCATGGTGCGAATGACCTTGTCGAGGGAAACGAAGTGTTGCCCGTCGCCGCGCAGGGCCATGCGCACGGCATTGATGGCCTTGACCGAGCCCATGGCGTTGCGCTCGATGCAAGGCACTTGCACCAGCCCGCCAATCGGGTCGCAGGTCAGTCCGAGGTTGTGTTCCATGCCGATTTCCGCGGCGTTCTCCACTTGTTGCACAGTGCCGCCAAGCACTTCGCACAAGGCACCGGCGGCCATCGAGCAGGCAACGCCGACTTCGCCCTGGCAGCCGACTTCGGCGCCGGAGATCGAAGCGTTTTCCTTGTACAGAATGCCGATGGCCGCGGCAGTGAGCAGAAAACGCACCACGCCGTCGTCATTGGAACCCGGGATAAAGCGCATGTAGTAATGCAGCACCGCTGGAATGATCCCGGCCGCGCCGTTGGTGGGGGCGGTGACCACGCGCCCCCCATTGGCGTTTTCTTCATTGACCGCCAGGGCGTACAGGTTGACCCAGTCGAGCACTGACAGCGGGTCGCGCAACGACGATTCCGGGTTCTTGCACAACTGCCGATGCAGCGCGGCGGCCCGGCGCTTGACCTTCAGCCCGCCGGGCAGGATGCCTTCATTACGGCATCCGGCGGCGACACAGTCCTGCATCACTTGCCAGATGTTCAGCAGGCCGGTGCGGGTTTCCGCTTCCGGGCGCCAGGCGCTTTCGTTGGTCAGCATCACCTGGCTGATCGACAGCCCGTATTTGACGCAATGACCGAGAAGATCCTTGGCACTTTTGAACGGAAAGGTCAGGGGGGTGGCGTCTTCGACGATGCGATCGGCGCCGGCGGCGTCCTCATCGACCACAAAACCGCCGCCGACCGAGTAGTACTCGCGGCTACGGACTTGCAGGCCCGCTGCGTCGAAGGCGCGGAAAATCATGCCGTTGGGGTGATACGCCAACGGTTTGCGAATCATCGCCAGGTGTTCTTTCTCGTTGAACGCAATGCTGTGTTCGCCGAGCAGGTTCAAGCGTCCGTTGCTGCGGATTTCTTGCAGGCGCGCGGCGACGGTTTCCGTATCCACGGTGTCCGGGTGTTCACCTTCCAGGCCCAGCAACACAGCCTTGTCACTGCCGTGGCCTTTGCCGGTGGCGCCGAGCGAGCCGTACAGCTCGACCTTGACGCAGGTGGTGGCCGTCAGCAGCCCTTCACGGCGCAGGCCTTCGACGAAACGCGCAGCGGCGCGCATCGGACCGACGGTGTGGGAGCTGGAGGGGCCGATGCCAATCTTGAACAGGTCGAACACGCTTAACGACATGGTGGTTCTCCGGTTTCTTGTTATAGGCGTATCACGGGAGATGCTGTGCTACAGGAGATTTGCGGTGTTCTTGAGTGGGGCGGATGATTCCGCCCCACTCATTGGTTTAAGCGTAGCTTTCGATCGACGGGCAGGCGCAGACCAGGTTGCGGTCGCCGAACACGTTGTCGACGCGACCGACCGGCGGCCAGTACTTGCCTTCGATCAACGACGCAACCGGGTACACCGCCTGCTCACGGCTGTACGGGTGCGACCACTCGCCGACCAGTTCCTTGGCGGTGTGCGGCGCGTTTTTCAGCGGGTTGTCGTCCTTGTCCAGGGTGCCGTTTTCCACTGCGCGGATTTCTTCGCGGATGCGGATCATGGCGTCGCAGAAGCGGTCCAGTTCTTCCTTGGATTCGCTTTCGGTCGGCTCGATCATCAGCGTGCCGGCCACCGGGAACGACATGGTCGGCGCGTGGAAACCGAAGTCGATCAGGCGCTTGGCGACGTCATCGACGCTGATGCCGCTGCTGTCTTTCAGTGGGCGCAGGTCGAGGATGCACTCATGCGCCACCAGGCCGTTGCTGCCGGTGTACAGCACTGGGTAGTGCTCTTCGAGGCGACGGGAGATGTAGTTGGCATTGAGGATCGCCAGCTGCGAAGCACGCTTGAGGCCCGCGCCACCCATCATACGAATGTACATCCAGGTGATCGGCAGAATGCTCGCGCTGCCGAACGGTGCCGCGCAAACGGCGCCTTCCTTGCGCTCCATCTGTGCGTGGCCCGGCAGGAATGGCGCCAGGTGCGATTTCACACCGATCGGGCCGACGCCCGGGCCGCCACCGCCGTGGGGGATGCAGAAGGTTTTGTGCAGGTTCAGGTGCGAAACGTCGCCGCCGAACTTGCCCGGGGCGCAGAGGCCGACCATGGCGTTCATGTTGGCGCCGTCGATGTACACCTGGCCGCCGTTGTCATGAATGATGCCGCAGATTTCGCGGATGCCTTCTTCGAACACACCGTGGGTCGACGGGTAGGTGATCATCAGCGCAGCGAGGTGTTCGCGGTGCTCGATGGCCTTGGCGCGCAGGTCTTCGATGTCGACGTTGCCGCGGGCATCGCAGGCGGTGACGACCACGCGCATGCCGGCCATTTGTGCGGTGGCCGGGTTGGTACCGTGGGCCGACGACGGGATCAGGCAGATGTCGCGACGGTCTTCGCCACGACTCTGGTGGTAGGCACGGATCGCCAGCAGACCTGCGTATTCACCCTGGGAGCCGGCGTTCGGTTGCAGCGAAACCGAGTCATAACCGGTGGCGGCGCAGAGCATCGCTTCCAGCTCGTCGGTCAATTGCTGGTAGCCGGCGCTTTGCTCGGCCGGGGCGAACGGGTGCAGGGCACCGAACTCGGCCCAGGTCACCGGGATCATTTCGCTGGCGGCGTTGAGTTTCATGGTGCACGAACCCAGCGGGATCATGGTGCGGTCCAGCGCCAGGTCCTTGTCCGCCAGTTTGCGCAGGTAACGCATCAGCTCGGTTTCCGAGTGATAGCGGTTGAACACCGGGTGGCTGAGGATCGGCGACTGACGTACCAGCGTGGCCGGGATGGCGCTCTGCACCGAGGCGGCGAGGGCGGCGAAGTCCGGCAGGGCCTTGCCGTCGGACAGAAGGCTCCACAGGGTTTCAACGTCGGCCTGAGTGGTGGTTTCGTCCAGGGACAGGCCCAGGCGCTCACCATCGACCACGCGCAGGTTGATGCGCTGGGCGTGCGCCTTGTCGTGCAGGGCGGCGGTTTGCGCGCCGGTCTTCACGGTCAGGGTGTCGAAGAAGCTCGCTTGCTCGACGCTCAGGCCCAATGTGCTCAAGCCTTTGGCCAGGATCGCAGTCAGGTGATGCACGCGATTGGCGATTTGCGTCAGGCCTTTTGGACCGTGGTACACGGCGTACATGCTGGCGATGTTGGCCAGCAGCACTTGCGCGGTGCAGATGTTGCTGGTGGCTTTCTCGCGACGGATGTGTTGCTCGCGGGTCTGCATGGCCAGGCGCAGGGCCGGGTTGCCGAAACGGTCTACGGAAACACCGACCAGGCGGCCCGGCATGTCACGCTTGAACGCGTCCTTGGTGGAGAAGTACGCCGCGTGCGGGCCACCGAAGCCCAACGGCACGCCGAAGCGCTGTGCGCTGCCGATGGCCACGTCGGCGCCGAATTCGCCCGGCGCGGTCAGCACGGTCAGGGCCAGCAGGTCGGCAGCCACGGCAACGAGGGCATTGGCGGCGTGGAAGCGTTCGGTCAGCTCGCGGTAATCGAACACGTCACCGTTGCTCGCCGGGTATTGCAGCAGTGCGCCGAAGAACGGCGTCACGTCAGTCAGTTCGCGCTCGTCGCCAACCACCACGTCGATGCCCAGGGGCTCGGCACGGGTGCGCAGCACGTCGAGGGTCTGCGGGTGGCAATGCACGGAGGCGAAGAAGGCGTGGCTGCCCTTGTTCTTGCTCAGGCGTTTGCAGAAGGTCATGGCTTCGGCAGCGGCGGTGGCTTCGTCCAGCAGCGAGGCATTGGCGATCGGCAGGCCGGTAAGGTCGCTGATCAGGGTCTGGAAGTTCAGCAGCGCTTCGAGACGGCCTTGGGAGATTTCTGGCTGGTACGGGGTGTAGGCGGTGTACCAGGCCGGGTTTTCGAGCAGGTTGCGCAGGATCGGCGACGGCGTGTGGGTGCCGTAGTAGCCCTGGCCGATGAAGGTCTTGAACAGCTGGTTTTTAGTCGCGATGGACTTGATCAAGGCCAGGGCATCGGCTTCGCTCAAACCGTCTTCCAGGCCGAGGACGCTGGTGCCCTTGATGCTGTCGGGAATCACGCTGGCGCTCAGGGCTTCCAGGGAGTCGAAGCCGAGGCTGTTGAGCATGGCTTGCTCGTCACCGGCGCGCGGGCCGATGTGACGGGCGATGAATTCGTTGGCGGTGGTCAAATTTATTTGAGTCATGTCGGTGCTCCTCAGGCTTCGGCTTGGGCTTTGATCAGGCGGTCGTAGGCGTCCTGATCCAGCAGTTGGCCGACAGCGGTGGCATCGGCAGGTTTAAAGCGGAAGAACCAGCCTTCGCCCAGCGGATCTTCGTTGACCAGTTCAGGGCTGCTGTCGAGCGCCGGGTTCACTTCCAGCACTTCGCCGTCCAGCGGCATGTACACGCCGCTGGCAGCCTTTACCGATTCCACGGTGGCGGCTTCGGCGCCTTTGTCGTAGGACTGCAGCTCAGGCAGTTGAACGAAAACCACGTCGCCCAGGGCGTTCTGTGCGAAAGCGGTGATGCCGACCGTGACGCTGCCGTCAGCTTCGGTGCGCAGCCATTCGTGATCTTCAGTAAAACGCAACTCGCTCATGGAAACTCCTAAGGGGCCAGACTCGTCTGGTGGACGCGATTGAATGCTTGGGCGATGCCCGGGTTATGGGGGAGTACATAGCAAGAACACGGCCAACGTTGTTTTTACTGTTATTTATCAATAACTTAGGTTGTTTAGACAAAGGTTGAAATTCAATCGTTGTAGCGAAATCGATACGGCATATGTCTAGGATGAAAGCCGAGGTGGATCAAAGCCTTGCACAGCCGTGACCGGAGAGGGGTGTAGCGATATCGTTCCGCTGTAGCGCTTTCAGTACAGATAGAGGTCGTTTTTAAACAGGTGAAGAAGTTTTCGAAGTGACAATCCGTTCCGTAGGAGCTGCCGCAGGCTGCGATCTTGTCGCAGGCACCATAAGATCAAAGTCAAAAGATCGCAGCCTGCGGCAGCTCCTACACGGGTTGGTGTACATAGCCCGCCATCTGTGGACTCAAGGCCTCAGGCCTTGTTGGGAATGCCGTACTTGCGCAACCGATGGGCAATCGCGGTGTGGGAGGTTTGCAGGCGGGTCGCCAGTTGCCGGGTCGAGGGATAGCTGATGTAGAGCTTTTCCAGCAGGGTTTTCTCGAACTCGTCCATGGCCTGTTCCAGGCTGTCGACGTCATTGTCGCTCTGGCGCGCTACCGAGGTGCCGGCGATGTCGAGGTCGCCAATGTCCACCAGGCTGCTTTCGCAAATCGCCGCGGCGCGGAAGATCACGTTCTGCAATTGCCGCACGTTGCCCGGCCAGCGGTTGCCCAGTAGCGCCGGGTAAGTGCCCGGCGCCAGGCGACAGATCGGGCGCTGGATCTGCGCGCAGGCCTGCTGCATGAAATAGCGGGCCAGCAGCAGGATGTCCTGGCCGCGCTCACGCAGGGGTGGCACTTCAACGTTGAGGACGTTGAGGCGATAGAACAGGTCTTCGCGGAACAGGCCTTCGCTGACCATTTTTTCCAGGTCGCGGTGGGTCGCGCTGAGGATCCGTACGTTGACCTTGACCTCACGGTCACCGCCGACCCGGCGAAAACTGCCGTCGTTGAGGAAACGCAGCAATTTGGCCTGCAAGTACGGCGACATCTCGCCGATTTCATCGAGAAACACCGTGCCCTGGTTGGCCAGTTCCATCAGTCCTGGCTTACCGCCTCGCTGCGCGCCGGTGAAAGCGCCGGGGGCGTAGCCGAACAGTTCGCTTTCGGCGAGGTTCTCTGGCAATGCCGCGCAATTCAACGCCAGAAACGGTGAACTGTGCCGGGCGCTGATGGCGTGGCAGGCCCGGGCCACCAGTTCCTTGCCGGTGCCGGTTTCGCCCTGGATCAGCAGCGGTGCATCGAGGGCCGCCACCCGCTGGGCGCGCGCCTTGAGGGTGCGGATCACCGGGGACTCGCCGAGCAGTGCGTCGAAACCTTCGGCGTGGTCATGGTGCAGCGCGGAAAGGCGTTCGCCGATGCGGTTCGGTTGATACAGGGTCAGCAGGGCGCCGGCGTCGGTGATCGGTGTGGCGTCGAGCAATAAGGTCTGGCCGTTGACGGTGATTTCCCGCAGCGGCAGGCGAAAGCCGTGTTCGAGCAGGGCGTCGAGCAAGGCCGGGTCGGCAAACAGCTCGGCCACGCTTTCACCGTCCGGTTCGCGGCCGTACAGGGCGATCAGGGCCGGGTTGGCCAGCAGCACCTTGCCGTCGCTGTCCAGTGCCAGCACCGGGTCGGTCATGGCTGCGAGCAACGCGTCGAGCTGTAAGTGACGACGCTGGCCGGGCAGGATGTCGACCACCGTCACCGCTTGTACGCCACGCACGCTGAACAGGGCATCGCGCAGTTCCTCGAGCACTTGCGCGCTCAGGGTCGGGGCGTCGATATAAACATTGGGCGGGACCATTTCCACCGCATCCAGGTTCAGATTGCGCCCGCCGAGCAGGGCCAGGACTTCCTGGGTGATACCGACGCGGTCGATGAAGCTGACGTGGATACGCATGGGGCGGTCTTGGGTTCTGCAGTGCGGAGGGAGGCAAGTATGCCTTGGAGGAGGGGGGAGGTGAAATCGGCGATGGGGGATGGCTTGAAAAGATCGCAGCCTTCGGCAGCTCCTACGCTGAACGCATTCCCCTGTAGGAGCTGCCGAAGGCTGCGATCTTTTGATCTTCCAAACGTTATTCCAGGTGCTCGGGTTTGACCGGGTCGCCCGATTTCATGTTCAGCTGCACCCGCACGTCTTCGAACATGGCGTCGTAATGTTTGTGCACCGAACCGATGTTGCTATGGGTTTTCGGGACACCGTACTTCTCGGCAATCTTGGTGACGTTGCTGGCGAAGTTGTAGGCCATGTCCTTGGGCAGGAAGAACGACTCGCTCATGTCTTTGTTCTGAATGCTGCCGTGCATTTTGAACAGCATCCCTTTGCCTTCCTTGGGGTCCTGACTGACTTCATAGTCGAGGTAGATGTTGTAGCTGACGTCGTCCTTGTTCAGCGCGTGTCGCTCGATGTGCAGGTGACCCGGCTCGAACGTTGCCATTGTTGACTCTCCTTCAAAAGGTCTTGAATCAGGGCAGGCCTCAGGCCGGCCCCGCAGTTTTGTTTACTGATAGCTGATGCCCGGTGTCGCCGTACTGATGCGTGTGCCGGCCTTGCCCTGGACGATCGCTTCGATGTCCGCGAGCGAGCCGATCACCGCCACTTTTCCAGTATGGCGCGCGAATTCGCAGGCTGCCTGCACCTTCGGTCCCATGGAGCCGGCGGCGAAGCCGAGTTTTTCCATTTCGTCGGGGTGTGCCTGGGCAATGGCTTTCTGCGTGGGTTTGCCAAAATCGATGAAGGCGGCGTTGACGTCGGTGGCGATCACCAGCAGATCGGCTTCCAGCTGTTCGGCCAGCAGCGCCGAGCACAGGTCTTTGTCGATGACCGCTTCGACGCCTTCGAGTTTGCCGGGTGAGGTATACATGGTCGGAATGCCGCCGCCACCGGCGCAGATCACGATGCTGCTTTTTTCCAGCAGCCATTTGATCGGACGGATTTCGAAGATGCGCTTGGGTTTCGGGCTGGCGACCACGCGACGGTATTTGTCGCCGTCCGGGGCAATTGTCCAGCCTTTTTCGGCGGCGAGTTTTTCCGCATCGGCCTTGCTGTAGACCGGGCCGATGGGCTTGGTGGGGTTCTTGAAGGCCGGGTCATTGGCATCGACTTCGACCTGGGTCAGCAAGGTCGCAAAGGGCACTTCGAAGTCCAGCAGGTTGCCCAGTTCCTGTTCGATGATGTAGCCGATCATGCCTTCGGTTTCGGCACCGAGCACGTCCAGCGGGTAAGGGGTGACGGAGGTGTAGGCCGCCGCTTGCAATGACAGCAGGCCGACTTGCGGGCCATTGCCGTGGGCGATGACCAGTTGGTTGCCGGGATGGATCTTGGCGATCTGTTCGGTGGCGATCCGGATGTTGACGCGCTGGTTGTCAGCGGTCATCGGTTCGCCGCGGCGGAGCAGGGCATTACCGCCAAGAGCTACGACGATACGCATGGTGCTAGTCCTTCTAGAGTAGGAGCCTTCGGCAGCTCCTACGGGTCAGTGAGCGATCAAGAGGACATGATCAGCCGTTAGAGATCCGCCAGCGTCGACACCAGAATCGCCTTGATGGTATGCATGCGGTTTTCCGCTTGCTCGAAGGCGATGCAGGCTGGCGACTCGAATACGTCATCGGTCACTTCGATGCCGTTCTTCAGGTGCGGGTACTGTTCGGCAATCTGCTTGCCGATCTTGGTATCACTGTTGTGGAACGCCGGCAGGCAGTGCATGAACTTGGTGCGTGGGTTGCCGGTGGCTTTCATCAGTTCGGCGTTGACCTGATACGGCAGCAGTTGCTGGATGCGCTCGGCCCAGGCTTCGACCGGCTCGCCCATCGATACCCACACATCGGTATGGATGAAGTCCACGCCCTTGACGGCGGCTTTCGGGTCTTCGGAGAGGGTGATGCGCGCGCCGCTTTCTTCTGCGTATTGCTTGCAGCGAGCCACCAGGTCGTCCGCCGGCCACAGGGCTTTCGGCGCGCAGATGCGCACGTCCATGCCGAGCTTGGCGCCGATCAGCAGCAGCGAGTTGCCCATGTTGTTACGCGCATCGCCGAGATAGGCGTAGCTGATCTCGTGGATCGGCTTGTCGGCGTGTTCGCGCATGGTCAGCACGTCGGCGATCATTTGCGTTGGGTGGTATTCGTCGGTCAGGCCGTTGAACACCGGCACACCGGCGAACTTGGCCAGTTCCTCAACGATTTCCTGCTTGAAGCCACGGTACTCGATGGCATCGTACATGCGCCCGAGCACACGGGCGGTGTCCTTCATGCTTTCCTTGTGGCCGATCTGCGAAGAGTTCGGGTCGATGTAGGTGACGTTGGCGCCCTGGTCATAGGCTGCAACTTCGAACGCACAGCGGGTGCGGGTCGAGGTCTTTTCGAAGATCAGCGCGATGTTGTTGCCCTTGAGATGCTGCTGTTCGGTGCCGGTGTACTTGGCACGCTTGAGGTCGCGGGACAGGTCGAGCAGGTAGCGCAATTCGCGAGGGGTGTGGTGTTCCAGGCTCAGCAGATTGCGGTTATGGATATTGAACGCCATTTTGGATCTCCTAAGGTGAACAGGTTAGTAGTCAATCGGGTCGCGGATGATCGGGCAGGTCATGCAATGGCCGCCGCCCCGTCCCCGGCCGAGTTCGCCGGCGCTGATGGTGATGACCTCCACACCGGCCTTGCGCAGCAGGGTGTTGGTGTAGGTGTTGCGGTCATAGCCGATGACCACGCCCGGTTCCACGGCCACTACGTTGTTGCCGTCGTCCCATTGCTCGCGTTCGGCGGCGAAGCTGTTGCCGCCGGTTTCCACCACGCGCAAAGCTTTGAGGTTCAGGGCCTGGGCCACGGTATCGAGGAAGTTGGTTTCTTCGCGACGGATGTCGATGCCACCGGCCTTGCTTTCATCGGGGCGCAGGGTGAAGGCGACAATCTGGTTCACCACTTCCGGGAAGATCGTGACGAGGTCGCGATCGCAGAAGCTGAACACGGTGTCCAGGTGCATCGCCGCGCGGGATTTCGGCAGGCCGGCGACGATCACTTTCTCGACGGCCTTGTTTTTGAACAGGTTCACCGCCAGTTGCGCAATGGCCTGGCGCGACGAGCGTTCGCCCATACCGATCAACACCACGCCGTTGCCGATCGGCATCACATCACCGCCCTCAAGGGTGGCGTTGCCATGGTCTTTGTCCGGGTCGCCGTACCAGATCTGGAAGTCGGCGTTGGTGAACGCGGGGTGGAATTTGTAGATGGCGGTGGTCAGCAGGGTTTCCTGACGGCGTGCCGGCCAGTACATCGGGTTGAGGGTGACGCCACCGTAGATCCAGCAGGTGGTATCGCGGGTGAACTGGGTGTTGGGCAGCGGCGGCAGGATGAAGCTGGAGTTGCCGAGGAAGTCGCGGAACATCTCGATGGCCTTGCCACCGAAACTGGTCGGCAGATCATCGCCCGATACGCCGCCGATCAGGAACTCGGCGATCTTGCGCGGCTCCAGGCTGCGCAGCCACGAGGCGGTTTCGTTGATCAGGCCCAGACCCACCGAGTTGGCGGTGATCTTGCGTTCCAGAATCCAGTCCAGGGCTTCGGGGATGGCGACGATGTCGGTCAGCAGGTTGTGCATTTCCAGCACATCGATGTTGCGTTCGCGCATCTTGGTGACGAAGTCGAAGTGGTCGCGCTTGGCCTGGGCCACCCACAGCACATCATCGAACAGCAGTTCATCGCAGTTGTTCGGGGTCAGCCGCTGATGGGCCAGGCCTGGGGAGCAAACCATGACTTTGCGCAGTTTGCCGGCTTCGGAATGGACGCCGTACTTAACTTTTTCCGTGGTCATTACAGTGATCCTCCAGATGACAAAACAAGGGAGTTACAGAGTCAGGAAGCCGTCATAGAGACCGTAGGCCGCCACCACGGCGCCGACGACCACCGCAGCGAAAACCAGCTTCTCGACGTTGGTGAAAACCGGTTTGTTGATTTCCAGCTTGGCCTTGGCGAACAGGATCACGCCGGGGGCGTAGAGCAGGGCGGACAGCAGCAGGTACTTGATGCCGCCGGCGTACAGCAGCCAGATCGCGTAGACCAGGGCCACGGCGCCGATGATGAGATCCTTCTGCCGTTCGCCCGCCGCGCCTTCGTAGCTTTCGCCACGCACCGCCAACAGCAACGCGTAGGCCGCCGACCACAGGTACGGCACCAGGATCATCGAGGTGGCGAGGTAGATCAGCGACAGGTAAGTGCTGGCGGAGAACAGCGTGATGATCAGGAAAATCTGCACCATGGCGTTGGTCAGCCACAGGGCGTTGACCGGTACATGGTTGGCGTTTTCCTTGCGCAAAAACGCCGGCATGGTGTGGTCCCTGGCGGCGGCGAACATGATCTCCGCGCACAGCAGCACCCACGACAGCAACGCCCCCAGCAACGAGATGATCAAACCGACGCTGATCAGCACCGCACCCCAGTGACCGACCACGTGTTCCAGCACGGCGGCCATTGAGGGGTTCTGCAGTTTGGCCAGTTCCGGCTGGGTCATGATCCCCAGCGACAGCACGTTGACCAGCACTAAAAACAGCAGCACGGTGACGAAGCCGATCACAGTGGCCTTACCCACATCGCTGCGCTTTTCCGCCCGGGCCGAAAAGATGCTCGCGCCTTCGATGCCGATGAACACCCACACGGTGACCAGCATCATTTTGCGTACCTGGTCCATCACGCTGCCCAGGTCCGGGTTCTTCAGGCCCCAGATGTCGGCGGTGAAGATGTCCAGTTTGAAGGCGAACAATGCAATCAACATGAACAGCAGCAGCGGCACGATCTTGGCGACGGTGGTCACCAGGTTGATGAACGCTGCTTCCTTTATTCCTCGCAGTACGAGGAAATGTACGGCCCAGAGCAGCACCGAGGCGCCGATCACGGCGGCAGGGGTATTCCCCTCCCCAAATAGCGGAAAGAAGTAGCCGAGCGTGCTGAACAGCAAGACGAAGTAGCCAACGTTGCCCAGCCAGGCACTGATCCAGTACCCCCAAGCGGACGAGAAGCCCATGTAGTCGCCGAAACCGGCCTTGGCGTAGGCGTAAACCCCGCCATCAAGGTCGGGTTTGCGGTTGGCCAGGGTCTGGAACACAAACGCCAGGGTGAGCATGCCGACGGCGGTGATCGCCCAACCAATCAGAATGGCGCCGACATCGGCACTGGCGGCCATGTTTTGTGGCAAGGAAAAGATCCCACCACCAATCATCGAACCCACGACTAACGCAACCAGCGCGCCGAGTTTCAGTTTTCCGGGAGCTTCAGACATTGCATGACTCCAATGCAGGAGAAGAGAGGCAACAGACTAATTCCGTTGACTGCTCAATCAGCTGACTTAGATCACTAAATGAGAGCGTTCCCAGTTTGTTGGCGGAGTGCCATCATTTACAATGTTGCTGCCTGTAATGCCTGTTCTAGAGGCTTCTGCAGATTATTCAAGAACTTTTTAGCATTTGTTTCGAATTATGACGCTAGTTGGTTTTTCAAAATCTGCAAATTTTATTCATGCATTTTTTGTACTGAATTGATGTATTAAAAAGACGTATAAAACAAATGATTATATCGGTGTAAAAATAGCCATTTTGTGCAAGTAAAAAAGAAGCTTGTTGGCGTTATCCAATAAACGTTATTACTCTTCATCAGTTTAGTTGCCGCCCGTTATGTGACGACTTCGCGGCAGTTGCCGCCCCCAAAAATGGAGATGCAACGATGTCGCAATCACCGAACAAGCTTCGCCTGAGCGCGTTGATCGCGTTGGTGGTGGGTTCGATGATTGCTGGCATCGCTCTGGGTTATGCGGGGCTGGCGGCCTATGGCGTGTACAGCGGCTTGTTGAGTCTGTGAAGCTGTTGCTGGCGTACCAGCCACCCTATGACTGGCCGGCGCTACTCGGGTTTTTGTCGGCGCGGGCGATTGTCGGGTTGGAAACGGTGGTCGACGGTGTGTATTCGCGCAGCATCGGTTTGAACGGTGCTTGCGGTATGTTCTCGATCCAGCCTGGCACCTTGGATGCCCTTGAGTTGACCCTGGATTTTCCTGATCCGGGCGCCGTCCCTGCAATCGTCGCAAGCGTGCGGCGGATGTTTGATCTGGACGCCGACCTGTCCACGATTCACCGGCACCTGGCAGTTGATCCGCTGCTGGCGCGGCTGATTGCCGAGCACCCCGGGCTGCGTGTGCCGGGGGCGTGGGATGGCCTGGAGTTGGCGATCCGCGCGGTACTGGGGCAGCAGATCACAGTGGTGGCGGCGATCAAATTGGCGGGGAAACTGGTGGCGCAGTACGGCACGCCATTCCATTCACGGTTGCCGGGGTTGACCCATGTGTTTCCCGAGGCCAGCGTTTTGGCAGGTGCAGATCTGGCCGCGCTGGGCATGCCGAAAAGCCGAGGCCGGACGTTGTCGGGGGTGGCCCAGGCATTACTCGATGATCCACGGTTGTTCGAGCCCGGTCGGGAGGGAGGCGTAGCGCGGTTATTGGCCTTGCACGGGATTGGCGACTGGACGGCGCAATACATTGCGTTGCGACAGTTGCGGGAGATGGATGGATTTCCCAATGGCGACGTGGGGTTGATCAATGCATTGGCGGCGCTGGAGGGTGGGCCGGTGACGGCGCGGCAGCTTTTGGCGCGAGCCGAAAGCTGGCGGCCTTATCGAGGGTATGCGGCGCAGGTGCTGTGGACTTCGTTGAGTCGGGCGGACTGAGCTGATCCGGATTCTGTGCTGAATGGTCTGGCGCCTTCGCTGGCAAGCCAGCTCCTACAGTAGATCGTATTCGTCCGTGCTCCGCGAATACCTGTAGGAACTGCGTTGCGGCGATCCGACTTGCCAGCGAAGGCTATCTCACCGTCACCACCACTGCGCGCGATGGGAACCCAATTCAGTAGCAGGCAAGGCCCATTGCAAAGGCGTTCCCATGATCCTCAGCGGAGCGTGCAACCGATGCGCCGGTCCCCACGGTGTTTGCTCAACTTGTATCCCCTGATCGTTTTGATCTTCGCCACGCAACGGTTCACTCGGGCCGGCACCCTGTTCGATCAACAACTTCGCCGTACGCGCCAACGACAACCGGGCCGATCCCCCCATCCCGCTGCTCAAATGTCCTGCCAACAACCTGATCGCACTGGCCGCCATCAAATACCCGGTGGCGTGATCGAGGGCCTGCACCGGCAACGGTGTCGGCTTGTCCGCCTGTTTCCAGCGCATGCCCGCTTCGGCAATGCCGCTGCTCATCTGCACCAGGCTGTCGAAGCCCCGGCGGTTTTGCCAGGGGCCGCTCCAGCCATAGGCGTTGAGGCAAACATCGATCAGGCCTGGGTTCAGTTGCCGGCGCTCATTCATGCCCAGGCCAAGTCGCTCCAGTGCATCGGCGCGATAACCGTGGAGCAGAATGTCGGCATCCTTGAGCAGGCATTCGAATATGCCGCGGTCGGACCTGTCATTCAGATCAAGACGCGCGCAGCGTTTTCCCAACGTGACTTCCGGCACCACCCCCGGCTCGTTCCAGGTCGGCGGATCGATGCGCAAGACATCAGCGCCCAGGCCTGCCAGAAAGCGGCTGGCGATGGGGCCTGCCAGTACCCGGGTCAAGTCCAGCACCTTGATGCCCGACAGTGGCCGGGCCACTGAACCCGCCCACGGTTTGTCGCTCTGGCCAGGGTGGTTGGTGAAATGAATCAAGGGTTCGGCATTTACCGCCTGGCCTTGAGGATGGGTCTGCCATTGATCCCAGGTGCGCATTTCGGCGGCACAGCCACCGGCATCGACTACCGCCTGCTCCAGCTCGCTTTTCGCCCATTGCGCCACTTGGCAAGCCATCGCTGCACGGTCGGTACAGGCACCGAGCACGCTTTCGGCGGCGGCGCGGTGGTGGGGCGCGTTGGTGTGCAGGCGAATCCAGCCATCGCGGGTGGCGTAGTCACCGGCCACCGCATCCCACAGCGGCGGAACGCTCCAGCCGATCGGGCGAATCGAGGTTGAGAACCAGAAGGACGCCAAACGCCGGTCAACTTCAAGATCGGGCAGGCGTCCGGTTTGTTGGTGCAGCAGTTCGCTGACGGCCTGGCCGGCGGTGGCCATGCTGGCGCAGGCCAGATCAGTGACGGCAAACGCCGAGGGCAGGGCGCCGCTGGACGTGAATGGAATCGGGGTGTAAGGCAAACCGAGTGCAGCTTGAATGGACGTCAGCAGATCAGTCATCGAAGGGCCCTCCGGAACGAGAGCCCGATCTTAGTTGAAAAAATCCAGATCAGATGAAATCCCTGTGGCGATTGTTTAAACGCGGAACTGATCCATCAACTTCATCTGCTGGGTGGTCAGGGCGTTGAGCTGGCTGCTGATCTGTGCCGATTCGGTGGCCTGGCCGGTCAGGGTTTCGGTGACGGTGCGGATCGCCGAGACGTTGCGGTTGACCTCTTCGGCCACGGCGCTTTGCTGCTCGGCGGCGCTGGCGATTTGCAGGTTCATGTCGCTGATCACGGTGACCGCGTCACTGATCTTGCTCAAGGCCTGGACCGCCTGCTGAATCTGCCCGGCGTTGCTGTGGGCCTGGGTCTGGCTTGAATGCATGGTCGCGACCACGCCGCGGGTGCCGGACTGGATGCGTTCGATCACCAGGCGAATTTCTTCCACCGAATCCTGGGTGCGCTTGGCCAGGTTACGCACTTCATCGGCGACCACCGCAAAGCCGCGACCGCTCTCGCCGGCACGGGCGGCTTCAATCGCCGCGTTGAGGGCCAGCAGGTTGGTTTGATCGGCGATGCTGCGAATCACCTCCAGCACCGAGCCGATCTGCTCGCTGTTGACCGCGAGGGCTTCGACTTCGGTCACGGCCTTGCTGACTTCGTTGGCCAGTTGATTGATGTCGCGGGTGCTGCGCTCGATGATCGACATGCCGTCGCGGGCCGACTGGTCGGCACCCTTGGCGGCGTTGGCCGCGTTCGAGGCGCTGTTGGCGACATCGTGGGCGGTGGCGCTCATCTCGTTGGACGCGGTGGCGACCTGGTCGATTTCGCGGAATTGCACCTGCATGCCTTCGCTGGTCTGGCGGGCGATTTCTGAAGACTGGTCGGCGGTGCCACGGGCATCGGTGATGCTTTGCTTGATCTGCGCGATGGTCGGTTGCAGCTTGTCGAGGAAGCGGTTGAACCAGCTCACCAGTTCGCCCAGTTCGTCCTGCTTGCTGTAGTGCAGGCGCTGGGTCAGGTCGCCGTCGCCACTGGCAATCGCCTTGAGCATTTGTGCCACGCTGTTGATCGGCCGGGTCACGCCCGACGCGGTGAGCCACATCAGCAACAGCCCGAGCAGGCCGGCGATCACCGCCACCGACAGCGCCTTGATCGTGCCGCTTTGCTGGGCATCGTCGAGCACGGCCTGCAGCTTCACCGAGTCGGCCAGCAGCACTTGCCTGGGCAGGTCGATGACCACGGCCCAGGCCTTGGCATCGGCAATCGGACTCACCGGGTACACCGCGCGGATCAGGTCACCTTGCTGGAGAATCTTCGGCGCGCCAGTAGCGAGCAATTGCAGGATGTCCTTGCCATCCGCGCCCAGGGTGTCGCCGATGTTCTTGCCGACTTTACCGGCATCGACACTGTAGGCAGCCAGCACGCCAGTGCCGGAGACGATCAGCATGTGTCCGGCGCTGTTGAACAGCACGCGCTGGGAATCAACCGCCGCCGCTTGCAGGGCATCGAGGGCGATGTCGATACCGACCACGCCGATGGACTTGCCATCCACCAGCAGCGGTACGGAAATGGTGGTCATCAACACTTCCTTGCCGCCGACAGTATCGGCGTAGGGGTCGAGCAGGCAGGTGCGCTGGCTGTCCCGCGGGCAGGTGTACCAGACGTTGTACGGCGTGCCGCTGAGGTTCAGGGTGGTTTTGGTCATGTCCTCTTCGACCATGATGGTGTTCAGCGACTCACCACCGGCACGGCTCCAGTAGGTGGCAAAACGGCCGATCTCGTTAGACTGGCGGGCGGCGTCGTTGGCGAACTCGTTGTCCTTGCCGTCCAGGCCGTTGGGTTCGAACGCCAGCCAGATGCCCAGCACTTTGCCGTTACGCTCAAAGGCGGTTTTCAGGCTCTGGTTCAACTCTTCACGCAGGGCACCGGGCGCAAGCTCGCGCTTGGCGGCCAGGGTGCGCATGTCCTTGATCTGGTCCGCGAGGGCGGTCACCACCGTCAGGGTTTCACCGAATGTCTTCTGCACCCGCACCGCTTGCTCGGCGGCTTTGGCCTGAAGCAGGTCCTGCACACTGGCGGTAAGCATTGCGCTGCTGGAATCGTTGACCAGGTCATCGTTCTGATTGGTCTGGTAAATGTTCATGCCCACTATCAAGGCGACTACACCCAGCAGGCACAGACCGGACAGCAGGACGATTTTCAGGCGAATGGACAGTGAGTCGAACATGAGGCGAACTCGCGAATGGATGAAGTGTTGGCTGTGGGCCGTTGCGGCTCACTCGCTAAATCCATTTAGCGCCGACCAATGCACATCGGCGTGGCGCTGAGGTTACATGAGGGGCAACTCGACGAACGGTAGTGGTTGAACGTTTGCGCAGAAAAATGTGCCGAAAATGGGGGTAAAAAGAGGAAAAAGCGCGGAGTCATTTCATGGCAGTGGCGCCGAAAATGAAATTCACGAAATACATATGTACCGCTTCTCATTCAGGGCAGACCGCTTAAATGCGCAGGCCACCTCGGTGGAACGCTTGCGGAAGTTTTCGCTTCTGGCATCTGACAAAAAATAATGAGAAGGACTTCATGTGTATGACTTGTTTTAAAGGGATCGGGCTTCGCTCGGTGTTGTTGTTTTGGGGGATGTTATTGGCGGCAGGTGCGGCACCTGCGATGTCTTTTCTGAGCTCGGCAGCTGTTTCGGGTATCGCCTCTCAAATTCCCTCGGCGGCAACGGTATTGCCGGACAAACTGAACACCCTCAAGGAAAGTCTGGCTGACGAAACGGATGTGAAGCAATACAGCTTCATGGCGGTGCGGGGACAGGATGTGTGGATCCATGCGAGTGGGACGAAAGGCGGGCCATTGACGCTGGAATACAATCGAAATGGCACATGGGCCGTAATCCCTTGGGGTGTACCCTTTACGGTGTCTGGCTTACAGCCGAATGAGGAAGTTCAGGTTCGTATCTCGAAGAAGCCGTCCGCCCCGTTCGTGGCAGGTGATATCTACAAGCTCGAGTTTGGTTCAGCGCCTTACTACGCCGACAGTCGTGTCCAGGGCGATACCGGTGATCTGCGGCACTACTGGGCGACCACACAGGCCTACAGAGTCTTGAACTGGTCGGTCCGGTTGAGGGATTCGACAGGGCAGCCGCTCGAAGGTGCTACCGCTACCTTGATATTGAACAAGGGGGCGGGGGCGGATGATGAAAGGTTCGACCTTATAACGGACAGCACTGGTAGCGCTGTGCAAGCCCTTGAGTTGGGCAGGTGTTATGGCCAGTTGAAGTCTGATCCTTTCTGGACCAGCAGTGGCAAGTATCGCTATAAGTGGGAAGTTGAATACAACCTGGGGTATTGGTTGATCCAGGTTCAACGCAAAGAGGATTCGGGGGTGGGAGGTTACAACGTGCGGAACGTTTCATTTGCTCAGATATGCTATCAAAATATGTTGCGTAACTAGGCCTGTTATATTCCCGGTAACGCGGTAGTGCACACCCGCGTTACCGGGCTTTATCAAACGATCAGGCTTCGATGTGTAGCCCCTGCCTTTTTTCAAACGGATATTTTTCAGCGTTTTTATGCAATTGATCCAGCCAGGAGTCTGAATTTCTCAGGTCAAGCGCACCTTTGTTCAGCAATAATCCATAGTCAATCATCTTATGGAAGTTGCGCAGGTCAAGATTCACCTTGCCTTCGAACTGTGGTTTATCCATTTGGACCAGTTCGATTACGAGCTTGGCATGCTTGAGTGTCAGGGTTTGCAAACCTTTGGTCTCGTTCAACAGGGTATTCAATATCTCCTCATCCCTGGCAGTCAGTGTGTCGGGGGGCGAAGTGACTTTCAACTGACCGTCTTCGGCCACGGTGAAGCCCATTACTTTATTGGCCAAGCCAGACCATTTGCTTTGCAGGTCTTTTTTGAAATCGGAGTAAATCCCTTCCATTTTTTTTAGCGTCAAACTTGCGTAGAATTCATGATGCCTAATCATTGAATGTCTGTAGCTTTTTATCCGAGGGGGGAGGTCAGTGAACTCGTTAAGTGGTTCGAGCGCATTCAAAAACTCCTCCACCTCATTCAGTTTTTCGCTGCTGAGATTTCTAGCTTCACTTTGAGGAGCTCGGAGTTTCTCGATGGTCAACCTTAACCTGTCATCCATTACCGGAATGTCGACTTTCTCAGGCTGGGCTTTTTCCGTGCTCGCCTTCAATGTTTGCGGATACGGAACTTGAAAAGATGCAGCGGCACTTACATTCATGTCAGCTTCTCGTTGTGGGGGTTCATGGTGCTTAACGGCCAAACCCGGTCATGGATGACCTGATAAACACGTAGGAGAAATCCGAACAGGAAGTAGGTACTTTCAAGTGTGCCGTTGTCGGCTGTTACAGGGCGGCTTGAGGAGACTTCAGGTGACTTGCGACAGTGATTCCGGTCGTGACCAGATCCACAGATTGCCCAGCCAGGCACTCAGGCGCGGCGAACTGCGGGCCACAGCACATTTACGCACGACCCTGCAAATAGGTCGCGTAATCGGGAATCCGATGGGTATGTGCCTGATCCATCAACGGGCTGCTGAGCAGGTAGTCGGCGCTGCATTCATTGCAGGCCACCGGGATGTTCCACACCGCCGCGACCCGCAGCAATGCCTTGATATCCGGGTCGTGGGGCTGGGGTTCGAACGGGTCCCAGAAAAACACCAGCATGTCGACCCGCTGCTCGGCGATTTGCGCACCGAGCTGTTGGTCGCCGCCCAGTGGCCCGCTGATCATGCTTTGCACCGACAGGTCGAGGCGTTGTTGCAACAACAACCCCGTGGTGCCGGTGGCGACCAGATCATGTTGGGCCAGTCTGTCTTTTTGCCGTTCGGCCCAGTCCAGCAAGAACACCTTGCAGTGGTCATGGGCGACCAGGGCGATACGCTTGCGCGCCGCCAGGGTCTTTTGTGTAAAGCTGATGCCGATCATGGGGGGCTCCAAGGCATGAACACGATGCTGTGCATTGCACGTATCTGTAGGAGCAGCCTTCGGCAGCTCCTACAGTCGTAAGCTTCGCTTACTCGGCGTTGCACAGCGCCAGGCAGTTATCGAGCATGCGGTTGGAGAAGCCCCACTCGTTGTCATACCACGCCAATACCTTGAGCAGCTTGCCGCTGGCCTTGGTGTGGTTGGCGTCGAAGATCGACGACAGCGGGTTGTGGTTGAAGTCGCTGGAGACCAGCGGCAGGGTGTTGTACCCAAGGATCTTCGAGTGCTGGCTGGCTTCTTTCATCAGCGCATTGACCTCATCGGCCGACGCTTCGCGCTTGAGTTGCACCGTCAGGTCCACCAGCGACACATTGATCACCGGTACGCGCACCGACATGCCGGTCAATTTGCCCGCCAGTTCCGGCAGCACCAGGCCCACCGCTTCGGCAGCACCGGTCTTGCTCGGGATCATGTTCTGGGTGGCCGAACGGGCGCGGTACGGGTCGACGTGATAGACGTCGGTCAGGTGCTGATCGTTGGTGTAGGCGTGGATGGTGGTCATCAGACCGCTTTCGATACCCAATTCGCGATGCAACACCTGGGCCACCGGGGCCAGGCAGTTGGTGGTGCACGATGCGTTGGAAATGATCTGGTGCGATTGGCGCAGAATGTCGTGGTTCACCCCGTAAACCACGGTAGCGTCGGCGCCTTTGGCCGGGGCCGAGATGATCACTTTGCGCGCGCCGGCTGTAATATGCGCGGCGGCTTTGGCCCGGTCGGTGAACAGACCGGTGCATTCGAACACCACATCAATTTTTTCCGCGGCCCAAGGCAGGTCGGCCGGGTTGCGGATGGCGCTGACCGAAATGCGGTCGCCGTTGACCGTCAGGGTCTCCAGATCGTGCTGGACATCGGCATCGAACGTGCCGTGAACGGTGTCGTACTTGAGCAGATGAGCATTGATCGCGCTGTCGCCCAGGTCGTTGATGGCGACGATCTGCAGATCCTGACGGTAGCCCTGGGTATAGAGTGCACGCAGGACATTACGGCCGATGCGGCCAAAACCATTGATTGCGATTCGAAGAGTCATATTGCGGCGCTACCGTCGTTTTGTTGTTGGAATTACAAGATTATTCGTAAAAAAATAGAAAACAAGCCTTTTTGATGGCAATATTTTGTTCGATCTACAACGAGTGACCTGAATCAACTGGTCCGAATGGTCAAACAAACCGTCTGTCATCCCATCGACACCGGCCTTTGATCAACATAGACAATCAGGTCGCCACATCCGTTAGCCTGGAGTTCTACACATGCATCCCCGCGTCCTTGAGGTCACTGAACGGCTTATCGCCCGCAGCCGCGCCACGCGTGAGGCCTACCTTGCATTGATCCGCGGTGCGGCCAGCGACGGTCCGATGCGCGGCAAGCTGCAATGCGCCAACTTCGCCCACGGCGTGGCCGGTTGCGGCAGCGATGACAAGCACAGCCTGCGGATGATGAACTCCGCCAACATCGCGATAGTTTCGTCATATAACGACATGCTCTCGGCGCACCAGCCGTACGAAGTCTTCCCCGAACTGATCAAGAAAGCCCTGCGCGAAATCGGCTCCGTCGGCCAGTTCGCCGGTGGCACCCCGGCCATGTGCGATGGCGTGACCCAGGGCGAGCCGGGCATGGAACTGAGCCTGCCGAGCCGTGAAGTGATCGCGTTGTCCACGGCCGTGGCGCTGTCCCACAACATGTTCGACGGCGCGCTGCTGCTCGGCATCTGCGACAAGATCGTGCCGGGCCTGATGATGGGCGCGCTGCGCTTCGGCCATCTGCCGATGATCTTCGTACCGGGCGGGCCGATGGTCTCGGGCATTTCCAACAAGCAAAAAGCCGACGTGCGCCAGAAGTACGCCGAAGGCAAGGCGACCCGCGAGGAGCTGCTGGAATCGGAAATGAAGTCCTACCACAGCCCTGGCACTTGCACCTTCTACGGCACCGCCAACACCAACCAGTTGTTGATGGAAGTCATGGGCCTGCACCTGCCGGGCGCGTCCTTCGTCAACCCGAATACGCCATTGCGCGATGCCTTGACCCGCGAAGCGGCGCATCAGGTCACGCGTTTGACCAAGCAGAACGGTGACTACATCCCGATTGGTGAAATCGTCGACGAGCGTTCGCTGGTCAACTCGATTGTTGCGCTGCACGCCACCGGCGGCTCGACCAACCACACCTTGCACATGCCGGCCATCGCCATGGCGGCGGGCATTCAGCTGACCTGGCAGGACATGGCCGACCTCTCCGAAGTCGTGCCGACCCTGAGCCACGTCTACCCGAACGGCAAAGCCGACATCAACCACTTCCAGGCGGCGGGCGGCATGTCGTTCCTGATCCGCGAACTGCTGGAAGCCGGATTGCTCCACGAAAACGTCAACACCGTGATGGGCCACGGCCTGAGCCGCTACACCCAGGAACCGTTCCTCGACAATGGACAGTTGGTCTGGCGCGAAGGCGTGACCGACAGCCTCGATGAAAGCATCCTGCGCCCGGTCGCCCGCGCGTTCTCGGCAGAGGGTGGCCTGCGGGTGATGGAAGGCAACCTCGGTCGTGGCGTGATGAAAGTCTCCGCCGTGGCCGTGGAAAACCAGGTCGTCGAAGCGCCAGCCATGGTGTTCCAGGATCAGCAGGACCTGGCCGATGCCTTCAAGGCCGGTTTGCTGGAGAAGGATTTTGTCGCAGTGATGCGCTTCCAGGGCCCGCGCTCCAACGGCATGCCGGAACTGCACAAGATGACACCGTTCCTCGGCGTGTTGCAGGACCGTGGCTTCAAGGTGGCGCTGGTAACGGATGGGCGCATGTCCGGCGCGTCGGGGAAAATTCCGGCGGCCATTCATGTCAGCCCCGAAGCTTATGTCGGTGGCGCTTTGGCGCGGGTGCAAGAGGGCGATATCATCCGCGTCGATGGCGTCAAAGGCACCCTGGAGCTTAAGGTGGATGCCGAAGAATTTGCAGCGCGCACACCGGCCAAAGGTCTGTTGGGTAACAACATCGGCACCGGTCGCGAGCTGTTTGGTTTCATGCGCATGGCCTTCAGCTCGGCGGAGCAGGGCGCCAGCGCCTTCACTTCTGCCCTGGAGACGCTTAATTGAAACTGGCTTTGGTCGGTGACATCGGTGGGACCAACGCACGTTTCGCGTTGTGGAAAAACCAGCAACTGGAATCGGTCCAGGTGCTGGCGACAGCAGATTTCCCCAGCCCGGAGGAGGCAATCAGCCTCTACCTCAATGGCCTGGGGCTGGCACCGGGGTCGATCGGTTCGGTGTGCCTGTCGGTGGCCGGTCCCGTGAGTGGCGATGAATTCAAGTTCACCAACAATCACTGGCGCCTGAGCCGCAAGGGCTTTTGCCAGACCTTGCAGGTCGAGCAACTGTTGCTGGTCAACGACTTCTCGGCCATGGCCCTGGGCATGACCCGTTTGCAGCCCGGCGAATTCCGCGTGGTCTGCGAAGGCACGCCGGAGACGTTGCGTCCGGCGGTGGTGATTGGCCCGGGCACCGGCCTGGGTGTCGGCACCTTGCTCGATTTGGGCGAGGGCCGATTCGCCGCGTTGCCGGGGGAGGGCGGTCACGTTGATCTGCCATTGAGCAGTCCGCGTGAAACTCAACTCTGGCAGCACATCTTCAACGAAATTGGCCATGTCAGTGCAGAGACAGCCCTGAGCGGTGGCGGCTTGCCCCGCGTCTATCGGGCGATTTGTGCGGTGGATGGACACACGCCGGTGCTCGACACACCGGAAGCGATTACCGCTGCCGGGCTGGCGGGCGATCCGATTGCCGTGGAAGTGCTTGAGCAGTTCTGCTGCTGGCTCGGTCGCGTGGCCGGCAACAACGTGCTGACCACCGGTGGTCGCGGTGGCGTGTACATCGTTGGCGGGGTGATTCCGCGGTTTGCCGATTTCTTCCTCGAAAGCGGTTTCGCCCGGTGCTTCGCCGACAAGGGTTGCATGAGCGATTACTTCAAGGGGATTCCGGTGTGGCTGGTGACGGCGCCGTATTCGGGCCTCGTCGGCGCAGGTGTAGCGCTGGAGCAATCTATTCCGGTTTGAAAATGCGATCAAAATGTGGGAGCGAGCCTGCTCGCGAATGCGGTGTGTCAGTCAACGAATGTGTTGAATGTAAAACCGCTTTCGCGAGCAGGCTCGCTCCCACAGTTGTTTCTGTGGTGTTTGTATATTTTGCGCATCAGGCATAATCCGCCCAATTCAAACAACAAGGACGCCGCCCGTGAGCTCAGTCAACAAGTCGATTTTGTTGGTCGATGACGATCAAGAGATACGCGAGTTGCTGGACACCTACCTGACCCGCGCCGGTTTCCAGGTGCGTGCCACCGCCGACGGCGCCGGTTTTCGCCAGGCGCTGAACGACGCGCCGGCCGATCTGGTGATCCTTGATGTGATGCTGCCCGACGAAGACGGCTTCAGCCTGTGTCGCTGGATTCGCCAGCATCCACGCCAGGCACAGGTGCCGATCATCATGCTCACCGCCAGTTCCGATGAAGCCGACCGCGTCATCGGCCTGGAACTGGGCGCCGACGATTACCTCGGCAAGCCGTTCAGCCCACGGGAATTGCAGGCGCGGATCAAGGCGTTGCTGCGCCGCGCGCAGTTTGGTCAGGAACGTAGCGGCGGTGAGGTGCTGGCCTTTGATGACTGGCGGCTGGACATGGTCAGCCATCGGCTGTTTCACATCGATGGCGAAGAGGTGATTCTCTCGGGCGCCGACTTCGCGCTGCTGAAACTGTTCCTCGATCACCCGCAGGAAATCCTCGACCGCGACACCATCGGCAACGCCACTCGTGGCCGTGAGTTGATGCCCCTCGATCGCATCGTCGACATGGCGGTCAGCCGGTTGCGCCAGCGCCTGCGCGATACGGAAAAACCGCCACGGCTGATCCGCACCGTGCGCGGCAGCGGCTACCAATTGGCAGCCAATGTGGTTGCCAGCAATGGCCACTAAGCTATTGCGCAAGCTCGCCGCCAAGGTGCCGATGCCGCGTTCGCTGCTCGGGCGGATGTTGCTGTTGACCCTGCTGGCGGTGTTGTTCGCCCAAGCGTTGTCGAGCGTGATCTGGGTATCGCAACTGCGTGCCACGCAGCTCGAGGGCCTGGTCACCAGCGCCCGCAGCCTGGCCCATTCGATGACGGCCAGTGTCAGTTATTTTCGTTCGTTGCCAGTGGCGTTTCGGCCCTTGGTGCTCGATCAGTTGCGCAGCATGGGCGGCACCCGGTTCGTGGTGACGCTCAATGACAAACCCCTGGGCATGGAAGTGCTGCCCATCACCCCGCGCAAAGAAGCGGTGCTCAAAGCGGTGGACGAAGTGCTACGCCAGTCCCTCGGTCAGGACGCCGACATCTCGGTGACCTTCGTCAGCCCGGAAGACCTGCGCATCTTCAATGGCGGCCTGAAGCTCGATGAGTTGCCACGCTCATGGGCGCACTACGCGCTGACCCTGGAACCGGTGAACCCGCCGGTACTGGTCACGCAGATCCAGATGGCGCCGGGCGAGTGGCTGTACATCGCCTCGCTTTTGCCCGAGCCCTACACCAGTCTTGAAGAGCAGGGCCTGCCGGCGCAGCAGGTGTGGTTCATCGTCCTGACCAGCAGCTTTCTGCTGTTGTTCATCGGCCTGCTGGTGCACTGGCAGAGTCGTCCGCTCAAGCGCCTGGCGCGGGCGGCGCGGGACCTGTCGCTGGGGGCCGACGTGGAACCGGTGGCCGAAGGCGGGGGTAGCGAAGTGGTCGAGGTCGGGCGCGCCTTCAACACCATGCGCGAGCGCATCAGTCGTTACCTGACCGAGCGCAGCCAGTTGTTCAGCGCGATTTCCCATGATTTGCGCACGCCGATTACCCGACTGCGGTTGCGCGTTGAATTGCTGGAAGATGAGAAGTTGCAAGCCAAGTTCGGCCGCGATCTGGACGAGCTCGAATTGCTGGTCAAGGGCGCGCTGCAATGCGTGAAAGACACCGATATCCACGAGAACATCGAGCCGGTGGACCTCAACCATGTGCTCGACTGCCTGGTGGAGCCCTATCTCGCGCCGAACGGCAACGGCCGCGTGACCCAGCAGGGGCGGGCGCTGGCGGCCTATCCGGGGAAACCGCTGGCGCTCAAGCGCTGCATCGGCAACCTGATCGACAATGCGTTGAAGTATGGGCAGAACGCGCACCTGCACATCGATGACGACGAAAGCGCGTTCATCCTGCACGTCGATGATGAAGGGCCGGGCGTACCGGAGCAGCGGCTGGAGCAGGTGTTCGAACCGCACTTTCGCCTGGCCGGGCAGCAGCAGGGTTATGGGTTGGGGCTGGGGATTGCCCGCAACATTGCCCATAGCCATGGCGGTGAAGTGAGTTTGCAGAATCTGCGTGAAGGCGGGTTGCGGGTGACCCTGCAGTTGCCGCGTTCGGTTGATTGAAAGATCAAAAGATCGTCCGAACGCGGCCCGAGCCTTCGGCAGCTCCTACAGAGATCGGCGTAGGAGCTGCCGCAGGCTGCGATCTTTTGATCTTTCTTTGTCACTGAGTGGTGACAAACCCCACCCCCTTCGTTACAAGCCCGCCTTCGTCCGTTGTTTATGCTGCCCCACAGTCATAACAACAAAAAAGGTACGCCATGGACACCTTCCAACCGGCCTTCAGCAGTTGGCTGAACGCACCTGCCCATCAGCAATGGCTCGCCACCGAAGGCTTGCGCCTGCTGGCCTTCGCCAAGGCTTCGAAGCTGCCTGAAGGCTTCGGCAACCTCGATGAAAAAGGCCGTCTCGCGGCTGATGCGCAAGCCCAGACCATGAACACCGCGCGCATGACCCACAGCTTCGCCATGGCCCATATTCAGGGCTTGCCGGGTTTTGCCGAGCTGGTGGATCACGGCGTTGCGGCGCTGCGCGGGCCGTTGCGCGACGCGCTGCATGGCGGCTGGTTCGCGGCCGCCGAACATCGCGATGGCAACACCGGCAAGAACGCCTACCTGCATGCCTTCGTGGCGCTGGCGGCAAGTTCTGCGGTGGTCGCGCAGCGCCCCGGTGCGCAAGCCTTGCTCGATGATGCGATCGATATCATCGACACCTGTTTCTGGAGCGAAGAAGAAGGCGCGATGCGCGAATCCTTCAATCGCGACTGGAGCGAGGAGGAGGCGTACCGAGGCGCCAACAGCAACATGCACGCCACTGAAGCCTTCCTCGCCCTGGCCGATGTCACTGAAGACAACCGCTGGCTGAGCCGCGCCCAACGGATTGTCGAGCGAGTGATCCATGGTCACGCCGCTGCCAACGATTACCTGGTGATCGAGCATTTCGACCGCGACTGGCAGCCGCTGCGGGAATACAACCACGACAACCCCGCCGACGGCTTCCGCCCGTACGGCACCACCCCGGGCCACGGTTTCGAGTGGGCGCGATTGTTGCTGCACCTCGAAGCTTCGCGGGTGAGAGCAGGGATGCTCACACCCGGCTGGCTGGTCACCGACGCGCAAAAACTCTTCGAGCACAATTGCCGTCACGGCTGGAGCATCGACGGCGCGCCGGGGATTGTCTACACCCTGGACTGGGACAACAAAGCGGTGGTCCGCCATCGCCTGCACTGGACCCATTGCGAAGCCAGTGCCGCCGCGAGTGCGCTACTCAAACGTACTGGCGATGAGCAGTACGAGCACTGGTACCGACTATTCTGGGAATTTTGTGACAGTCATTTCATCGACCGCTGCGATGGCAGCTGGCATCACGAACTCGACCCGCTGAACCGCCCGAGTGCCGATATCTGGCCCGGCAAACCTGACCTTTACCACGCCTGGCAAGCCGTATTGATTCCGCGCCTGGCGCTGGCGCCGAGCATGGCCACGGCGCTGGCGCAGTTGTCCCAGAGCGGTTCTATGTAACCATGCGGTGACATTTGCGCATCCCTTCGTTACCTGCGAGGGGATATCCCCTGTTTAAACTCCTATGCAGCGCAAGCAATAGACTTGCATGCATAACAACAAGAAAGGTGCTCCTGGATGAATGCGATTTCTCGCCTCGCTACTGTCATTTCTCTCGCTTCCCTGTCTGCGCTCCCCCTCAGTGTTCTTGCCGCTGAATCCAAAGGTTCCGTTGAAGTCGTTCACTGGTGGACCTCCGGTGGTGAAAAAGCAGCAGTCGATGTCCTGAAGGCTCAAGTCGAAAAAGACGGCTTCACCTGGAAGGACGGCGCAGTCGCCGGTGGCGGCGGTTCCACGGCCATGACCGTACTCAAAAGTCGCGCCGTAGCCGGCAACCCGCCGGGCGTCGCGCAAATCAAAGGTCCGGATATCCAGGAGTGGGGTAGCACTGGCCTGCTCAGCACCGACGCGTTGAAAGAAGTATCCAAGTCGGAAAACTGGGATGGCCTGCTGTCGAAGAAAGTCTCCGACACCGTCAAGTACGAAGGCGATTACGTGGCCGTGCCGGTGAACATCCACCGCGTCAACTGGCTGTGGATCAACCCGCAAGTATTCAAGAAAGCCGGGATCGAAAAAGCCCCGACCACCCTCGAAGAATTCTATGCCGCCGGCGACAAGCTCAAAGCCGCCGGCTTCATCGCGCTCGCCCACGGCGGTCAGCCTTGGCAGGACAGCACCGTGTTCGAAGACGTGGTGCTCTCGGTCATGGGCGCCGACGGTTACAAGAAAGCCCTGGTCGACCTGGACCAGAAAACCCTGTCCGGCCCGCAGATGACCCAGTCGTTCGCCGAGCTGAAAAAGATCACCGGCTACATGGACCCGAACCGCGCCGGTCGTGACTGGAACATCGCCGCCGCCGACGTCATCAACGGCAAGGCCGGCATGCAGATGATGGGCGACTGGGCAAAAAGCGAGTGGACTGCGGCGAAGAAAGTCGCCGGCAAGGACTACCAGTGCGTAGCGTTCCCGGGCACTGAAAAAGCCTTCACCTACAACATCGACTCCCTGGCGGTGTTCAAGCTCAAGGCCGATCGCAAGGGTGACATCGCCGCCCAGCAAGACCTGGCCAAGGTCGCATTGGGTACCGACTTCCAGAAAGTCTTCAGCATGAACAAGGGTTCGATCCCGGTGCGTAACGACATGCTGAACGAAATGGACAAGCTCGGCTTCGACGAGTGCGCCCAGAAATCGGCGAAGGACTTTGTCGCGGACGACAAGACCGGCGGTCTGCAACCGAGCATGGCGCACAACATGGCCACTTCCCTGGCCGTGCAGGGCGCGATCTTCGACGTGGTCACCAACTTCATGAACGACAAGGACGCAGACCCGGCCAAGGCCAGCGCCCAACTGGCCTCGGCTGTCAAAGCGGCCCAGTAATCCCTTGGCATCCCCCCTGTAGGAGCTGCCGCAGGCTGCGATCTTTTGATCTTGATTTTCAAAAACAAAATCAAAAGATCGCAGCCTGCGGCAGCTCCTACAAGGGATCGCACTCCGATCCTTTTATCTAAACCTGGATTATCCCGATGAGCTCTGTGGCGGTTTTCAGCAAAGCCTCACCGTTCGATGCGCTGCAACGCTGGCTACCCAAGTTGGTACTCGCGCCGAGCATGCTGATCGTGTTGGTTGGCTTCTACGGTTACATCATCTGGACGTTCATTCTGTCCTTCACCAACTCCAGCTTCATGCCGAGCTACAAGTGGGTCGGCCTGCAGCAATACATGCGCCTGATGGACAACGACCGCTGGTGGGTCGCGAGCAAGAACCTCGCGCTGTTCGGCGGCATGTTCATCGGCATCAGCCTGGTGCTGGGCGTGTTCCTCGCCGTGCTGCTGGACCAGCGCATTCGCAAGGAAGGCTTCATCCGCACCGTCTACCTGTACCCGATGGCGCTGTCGATGATCGTCACCGGTACCGCGTGGAAATGGCTGCTCAACCCTGGCCTGGGCCTGGACAAGATGCTGCGGGATTGGGGCTGGGAAGGCTTCCGCCTCGACTGGCTGGTGGATCAGGATCGCGTGGTTTACTGCCTGGTGATCGCCGCCGTATGGCAAGCCTCCGGGTTTGTTATGGCGATGTTCCTCGCCGGCCTGCGCGGTGTCGATCAGTCGATCATCCGTGCCGCGCAAGTCGACGGGGCGAGCCTGCCGACCATCTACCTGAAGATCGTCCTGCCGAGCCTGCGCCCGGTGTTCTTCAGTGCCTTCATGATCCTGGCGCACATCGCGATCAAGAGCTTCGACCTGGTCGCGGCGATGACCGCGGGCGGTCCGGGTTACTCCTCCGACCTGCCGGCGATGTTCATGTATTCCTTCACGTTCAGCCGTGGCCAGATGGGCATCGGTTCGGCCAGCGCCATGCTGATGCTCGGCGCCGTGCTGACCATCCTCGTGCCGTACCTGTACTCCGAGCTGCGAGGCAAACGTCATGACTAATCAACTCGGCAAACCATCGCTCAGCTTCAGCCGTATCGCGATCTACGCAACCTTGTTGCTGGCCGCTGCGATCTACCTGATCCCGTTGGTGGTGATGCTGCTGACCAGTTTCAAATCCCCGGAAGACATCCGTACCGGCAACCTGTTGAGCTGGCCGACCGTGATCGACGGCATCGGCTGGATCAAGGCCTGGGACAGTGTCGGCAGCTACTTCTGGAACTCGGTGAAAATCACCGTGCCGGCGGTACTGATCTCTACGTTCATCGGTGCCATGAACGGCTATGTGTTGTCGATGTGGCGTTTCCGTGGTTCGCAACTGTTCTTCGGCCTGTTGTTGTTCGGCTGCTTCCTGCCGTTCCAGACCGTGCTGCTGCCAGCCTCGTTCACCCTCGGCAAGATCGGCCTGGCCAACACCACCACCGGCCTGGTGCTGGTGCACGTGGTCTACGGCCTGGCGTTCACCACGCTGTTCTTTCGCAACTACTACGTGAGCATTCCGGATGCGCTGGTCAAAGCGGCGCGGCTCGATGGCGCGGGCTTCTTCACGATCTTCCTGAAAATCCTGCTGCCGATGTCGATCCCGATCGTGATGGTTTGCCTGATCTGGCAGTTCACCCAGATCTGGAATGACTTCCTGTTCGGCGTGGTCTTCGCCAGTGGCGATGCCCAGCCAATTACCGTGGCCCTGAACAACCTGGTCAACACCAGCACCGGGGCCAAGGAATACAACGTTGATATGGCCGCCGCGATGATCGCCGGGCTGCCGACACTGCTGGTCTACATATTCGCTGGCAAGTATTTCCTGCGTGGGCTGACGTCCGGCGCGGTCAAGGGGTAGAACATGGCAACTCTCGAATTACGCAACGTCAACAAGACCTACGGCGCCGGTTTGCCGGACACCCTGAAAAACATCGAACTGAAAATCGATGACGGGGAATTCCTGATCCTGGTCGGCCCGTCGGGCTGCGGCAAATCCACGCTGATGAACTGCATCGCCGGCCTGGAAACCATCAGCGGCGGCGCGATCCTGGTGGATGACGCCGACATCAGCGGCATGAGCCCCAAGGATCGCGACATCGCCATGGTGTTCCAGTCCTACGCGCTGTACCCGACCATGAGTGTGCGCGACAACATCGCGTTCGGCCTGAAGATCCGCAAAATGCCGACCGCCGAAATCGACGAAGAAGTCGCTCGGGTTTCCAAGCTGTTGCAGATCGAGCACCTGCTCAGCCGCAAGCCCGGCCAGCTCTCCGGTGGCCAGCAACAGCGTGTGGCGATGGGCCGTGCCCTGGCGCGGCGGCCGAAGATTTATCTGTTCGACGAACCGCTGTCCAACCTCGACGCCAAGCTGCGGGTCGAGATGCGCACCGAAATGAAACTGATGCACCAGCGCCTGAAAACCACCACGGTCTACGTGACCCACGACCAGATCGAAGCCATGACCCTGGGCGACAAAGTGGCGGTGATGAAGGACGGAATCATCCAGCAGTTCGGCACGCCGAAAGACATCTACAACAACCCGGCCAACCTGTTCGTGGCGAGCTTCATCGGTTCGCCGCCGATGAACTTCATCCCGCTGCGCCTGCAGCGCAAGGACGGTCGACTGCTGGCGCTGCTCGACAGCGGCCAGGCCCGTTGCGAGTTGCCTTTGGGCATGCAGGACGCCGGTCTCGAAGATCGCGAAGTGATCCTCGGCATGCGCCCTGAGCAGATCATCCTGGCCAACGGCGAAGCGAACGGTTTGCCGACCATTCGTGCCGAAGTCCAGGTCACCGAACCGACCGGTCCCGACACCCTGGTCTTCGTCAACCTCAACGACACCAAGGTCTGCTGCCGCCTGGCGCCAGACGTGGCGCCGGCAGTGGGCGAGACCCTGACCCTGCAATTCGACCCGGCGAAAGTGCTGCTGTTCGATGCCAAGAGCGGGGAGCGGCTGGGGGTTGCCGGCGTGCCGAAAGCCGAGGCGCATGCTGACAACGTGGCCCAATTCAAAGGCCGCTGAAGAACAAAGCTGTAGGAGCGAGCTTGCTCCTACAGGGGGGGATATGCGTTGGGTGGAGACATCCGTCGCAACCGATGTAACCGCGTTAAAGAAGAAAAGTTAATAACAATAAAACGAGGAAGTAGGGATGAAGATGAAGAACAAGGCCCGGTTGATCTGCCAGGTTTCAGCAGCGGCAGCACTGGTTCTGGCCGGCAATGCGATGGCCGATGAAGCGTTCAGCTCCGATTCCAAGTGGATGACGGGCGACTGGGGTGGCGAGCGTACCAAGCTGATCGAGCAAGGCATCGACATCAAGATGGACTACGTCGGTGAAGTCGGCGGCAACCTGCATGGCGGTTTCAACGATGACAAGACCGCGCGCTACGCCGACCAGTTTGGCCTGGGCGCGGCGCTGGACCTGGAGAAACTGTTCGGCTGGGATAACACCCAGGCCAAGATCCAGCTCACCAACCGTAACGGTGAGAACATCTCCAACGACCGTATCGGCGATCCGCGTGCCGGCACCTTGAGTTCCTCGCAGGAAGTCTTCGGTCGTGGCCATATGGTGCGTCTGACCCAGTTGTGGATTCAGCACCAGTTCCTCGACAACAAACTGGACGTCAAAGCCGGTTACTTCGGTGAAGGTGAAGACTTCAACACCTTCCCGTGCGAATTCCAGAACCTGGCGTTCTGCGGATCCCAGGTGGGTAACTGGGCCACCAACATCTGGTACAACTGGCCGGTGATGCAGGCGGCGATCCGCGTGAAGTACAACATCAATGACGAGCTCTACGCCCAGATTGGCGCGTACAACCAGAACACGTCGCAACTGGAACACGGTAACGGCTTCAAGCTCAGCGGCAGTGGTACCAATGGCACCGTACTGCCGGTCGAGCTGGTCTGGTCGCCGAAGGTCAACAACCTGCCGGGCGAATACCGTGTCGGTTACTACAAAAGCACTGCGCCTGCCGATGACGTTCTCAAGGACGACAACGGCCAGGACGCCGCGACCACCGGCAAGCCTTTTCGCGTCCACGATAGCAAGCACGGCTACTGGTTCGTCGCGCAGCAGCAACTCACCACTCACAACGGTGACGCTTCTCGCGGTCTGAACATCGCGGCCAACGCCACCTTCCACGACAAGGACACTAACGTCGTCGACAACTACCAGTCGCTGATGTTCGTGTACAAGGGCCCGTTCGACGCGCGTCCGAAGGATGACGTGGGCATCGGTTTCGCCCGTATCCATGTCAACGATGACGTGAAGAAAAACGCCGAGCTGACCAACGCGGCCAACGGCGTTTCGGAATACGACAATCCGCTGTTCTCGCCCATTCGTGAAACCGAATACAACTACGAGATCAACTACGGCTTCCACGTGACCAACTGGCTGACCGTACGCCCCAACCTGCAATACGTCACGCACCCGGGTGGTGTGGATGAAGTCGACAACGCGCTGGTGGCTGGCCTGAAAATTCAGTCGGTGTTCTAACGCGTCTGCGATAAGCTTCTCTCCATGTGCGCATATTTGCGGACAGCCATGGCTGTCCGCTTTTTTTTGCGGGTCGCGCACCCCGGTGACAGTTGATTTCAGGACCGTGGCACATGCTTGAGCATCCGCTACAACGCTTCTTCAAATCCTTGCGCGAGCGTCCGGTGTTCGCGTGGGAGCGCTATCAGATGCGCGATGTGCTGGTGATCGATCATCCGTTGTGTCAGGCGGTGTTCAGTCGGCAGGGCGCGCAGTTGTTGCACTTCCAGCCCAAGGGCCAGAAACCCTGGCTGTGGTGCGCGGCGAAGTGGCCGCAGGTCGGCGCCATTCGCGGTGGCGTGCCGGTGTGTTGGCCGTGGTATGGCCGGCATCCGAGCGAAAACGCCTGGCCGTCCCATGGCTGGGCACGGTTGCTCGACTGGAAGCTGCTCGACAGCAGCAGTGACGACGACGGCGTGCGATTGCACTGGCAGCTGAAGTTGTGCGACTGGCAGGTGGACTTGCACGCCCACTTGGGTGAGCGTATGGAGTTGCGTCTGAGCACCGAGCATCAGGACGACATGCCGTGCCAGCTGAGCCAGGCTTTGCATGCTTACTGGCGTATTGGCGATGTCAGTGAGATAGCGCTGTCTGGGCTCGAAGGCGCGCAGGGTTACGACCAGTTGAGCCGGCAGGTCTGTCAGCAGGAAGGCGAATTACGGGTGGACGGCGGATGCCAGCGAGTGTTCCAGCATGACGGTGAATTGCAGCTCAATGACCACGCCTGGCAGCGGGCTTTGTGCATCGATACGGGGGATACGGCCGACACGGTGGTGTGGCATCCCGGCTCGCGGCCGTTGCTCGGCGTGACCTGGAACGAGATATCCGAGTTTGTCTGTGTGGAAGCGGCGAGCGGCGGTACCGATAGCCTGTGCCTTGCGCCTGGGGAGCGGGCGCATTTGAGTTTGCAGGCGCGGGTGGGGGTGTAAAGAAGATCAAAAGATCGTCCGAACGCGGCCCGAGCCTTCGGCAGCTCCTACGCAAGCGCGTATACCTGTAGGAGCTGTCGAGTGAAACGAGGCTGCGATCTTTTACGCGAAGCGTCCTAATTAAACTCATCCCCAACCGGATACCGGCTGGCATTCAAGCTCTCCTTGATCTTGCGCAAATGCGGCTGGAAATCCACGCCCCGGCGCAACGTCATGCCGGTGGCGAGCACGTCCAGCACGGTCAGCTGGATGATCCGCGACGTCATCGGCATGTAGATGTCGGTGTCTTCCGGCAGCGGAATGTTCAGGCTCAGGGTGCTGGCCTTGGCCAGTGGCGAGTTCTCGGCGGTCAGGCCAAGCACCGAGGCGCCGTTTTCCCGGGCGATGCGCGCCACTTCCACCAGTTCGCGGGTGCGACCGGTGTAGGAAATGATCACGAACAACTCGCCGGTGTGGGCCACCGAGGCAATCATGCGCTGCATCAGCACATCCGCGTGGGCCGTGACGGCGAGGTTGAAGCGGAAGAACTTGTGCTGCGCATCCAGTGCCACCGGGGCCGAGGCGCCGAGGCCGAAGAAGTGGATCTGCCGCGCCTGGATCAGCAGGTCGACGGCGCGGCTGATCAGGTTCGGGTCGAGTGCCTGGCAAGCGCTGTCCAGCGAGGCGATGGCGCTGCCGAAGATCTTCTGGGTGTAGGCCTCCGGATTGTCATCGGCCTCCACCGCACGGCTGACATAGGCGGCGCCACTGGCCAGGCTCTGGGCCAGTTGCAGTTTGAGCTCAGGGTAGCCGCTGACGCCGAACGAACGGCAGAAACGGTTGACCGTCGGTTCGCTGACCGAAGCGGCCTGGGCGAGGGCGGCGATGCTGAAGCGGGTGGCCTGCTGCGGGTTGAGCAGAATCACCTCGGCGACTTTGCGTTCGGCCTTGTTCAGCTCTTCAAGGCGATTCTGGATTTGCTCCAGTAAATTTCGCACGCGGTCCATATAAGTATCCTTGATTCACCGGCACCGATAAGCGCGCGGTTAATGCAAAAAGGGCCTTTGGTGAGGCCCATCACGGTGGCCTATCCTACTGATGGCTCCGACCGACCACCACTCGGAATCTGTATTTTGCGAAAATGTTGTGGTTATTACTACATTTTCCCTTGAGTGATGCCTTGAAAAAAGGTATTTGTAGCTTAACTTGATAAAAGAACAAACATCATGCTCTCGATTACGGTTGAACCGTGCACCTTTACCTTGTTCGGCGGCCTGGGCGATCTGGCCTTGCGCAAGCTGTTTCCTGCCCTTTATCAACTCGACGGCGCAGGCCTGTTGCACGAGGACACGCGGATCATCGCGTTGGCCCGTGAACCGGGCAGCGAGCAGGAACACCTGACGTTCATCGCCTCCGAGCTACGCCGTTATGTCGGCGCCAAAGAGCTGGATGAAGCCGTGGTCGAGCGTTTTCTGGCGCGCCTGAGCTATCTGCACGTCGACTTCCTCAAGCCCGAGGATTATGTGACCCTGGCCGAAGTCGCCGGCACCGCACAGCGAGTCATCGCCTACTTTGCGACCCCTGCCGCCGTATACGGCGCGATTTGCGAGAACCTGGCCAAGGTCGGTCTGGCAGAAAACACCCGCGTGGTGCTGGAAAAACCCATCGGTTCGGACCTGGAATCCTCGCGCAAGGTCAACGACGCGGTGGCGCAGTTCTTCCCGGAGAACCGCACCTACCGCATCGACCATTATCTGGGCAAGGAAACCGTCCAGAACCTGATCGCCCTGCGTTTCGCCAACAGCCTGTTCGAAACCCAGTGGAACCAGAATTACATTTCCCACGTGGAAATCACCGTGGCCGAGAAGGTCGGCATCGAAGGCCGCTGGGGTTACTTCGACAAAGCCGGCCAGCTGCGGGACATGATCCAGAATCACCTGCTGCAACTGCTCTGCCTGATCGCCATGGACCCGCCGGCCGACCTGTCCGCCGACAGCATTCGCGACGAGAAAGTCAAAGTGCTCAAGGCCCTGGCGCCGATCAGCCCGGAAGGCCTGACCACTCAAGTGGTGCGCGGCCAGTACATCGCCGGCTACAGCGAAGGCAAAGCGGTGCCGGGGTACTTGGAAGAACCCAATTCCAACACCCAGAGCGATACCGAAACCTTCGTCGCCCTGCGTGCCGACATCCGCAACTGGCGCTGGGCCGGCGTGCCGTTTTACCTGCGTACCGGCAAGCGCATGCCGCAGAAGCTGTCGCAGATCGTCATCCACTTCAAGGAACCGTCGCACTACATCTTCGCCCCCGAGCAGCGCCTGCAAATCAGCAACAAGCTGATTATCCGCCTGCAGCCGGACGAAGGTATTTCCTTGCGTGTCATGACCAAAGATCAAGGCCTGGACAAAGGCATGCAGCTGCGCAGCGGTCCGTTGCAGCTGAATTTTTCCGACACCTGGAGCAGCGCACGGATTCCCGATGCCTACGAGCGGTTGTTGCTGGAAGTGATGCGCGGCAATCAGAACCTGTTTGTCCGTAAAGATGAAATCGAAGCCGCGTGGAAGTGGTGTGACCAGTTGATCGCCGGGTGGAAAAAATCCGGTGATGCGCCCAAGCCGTACGCGGCCGGGTCCTGGGGGCCGATGAGCTCCATTGCTCTGATCACGCGGGACGGGAGGTCGTGGTATGGCGATATCTGATTTGAAACTGCCGCAGGGCGTCAGCGCCCATGCATACAAGAGCCCGGTGCTGCTGGCTGAAAGCCTGGCACTGAACGTGGCGAAACAACTGAGCGACGCGATCGAAGCCCAGGGCGCTGCGACCCTGGTGGTTTCCGGTGGCCGCAGCCCGGTGGCGTTTTTCCAGCACCTGGCCAGGCAGACGCTGGACTGGTCGAACGTGGTGGTCAGCCTGGCCGACGAGCGCTGGGTGCCGGTGGAACACGCCGACAGCAACGCCGGTCTGATCAAGCGTTACCTGCTGCAAGGCCCGGCGGCCAAGGCGCAATTCCTGAGCCTGTACAGCGCCAGCGCCAACCTGGAACAGGCGGCCGAGCAGGCCGACCGTTTGTTGTCCGAGTTGCCGGTGATCGACGTGCTGATTCTCGGCATGGGCGATGACGGCCACACCGCGTCGCTGTTCCCCAACAGCCCGAACCTTGCCGAGGCATTGCAGGCCGATGGCGTCCGTCGCTGCTGGCCGATGCTGGCGCCGACCGTGCCGCATCAGCGCCTGACCATGAGCCGGGCGTTGCTGGCCTCGGCCAAGCATAAGGTTCTATCGATTTCCGGTCAGTCCAAGCTGACCACCCTGAGTACCGCACTGGCCGGTGACGATGTCGCCGCACTGCCGATTCGCGCGTTTCTGCAACCCACGTTAGAGATTTACTGGTGCCCATGAGCCAAGGAACAGCCGCTATGACAAACCCATCCCCGACCGTTTCCATGGCGGACAAAGTTGCCCTGATCGACAGCATCTGCGCGAAAGCGCGGATTCTGCCGGTGATCACCATCGCCCGCGAGCAAGACGTTCTGCCGCTGGCCGACGCCCTGGCGGCCGGTGGCCTGACGGCCCTGGAAGTGACCTTGCGTTCGCAATTCGGCCTCAAGGCCATCCAGATTCTGCGCGAGCAGCGTCCGGAACTGGTGACCGGTGCCGGCACCGTGCTCGATCGCCACATGCTGGCGGCGGCGGAAGCGGCCGGCTCGCAATTCATCGTCACGCCGGGTATCACCCGCGACCTGCTGGAAGCCAGCGTCGCCAGCCCGATTCCACTGTTGCCGGGCATCAGCAATGCCTCGGGCATCATGGAAGGCTACGGTCTGGGGTATCGCCGCTTCAAGCTGTTCCCGGCCGAAGTCAGCGGCGGCGTTGCAGCCATCAAGGCTTTGGGCGGTCCGTTCGGCGAAGTGAAATTCTGCCCGACCGGCGGCGTGGGACCTGCCAATATCAAGAGCTACATGGCGTTGAAAAACGTCATGTGCGTGGGCGGTAGCTGGATGCTCGATCCGGAGTGGATCAAGAACGGCGACTGGGCCCGCATTCAGGAATGCACCGCCGAGGCCTTGGCGCTGCTGGACTGATCGCTTCACCCTACACCTCGTTGTGTGTTCTACGGCTTTACGGTGCGCTTGGTCGGTGCACCGTTTTTTTTTGCCCGCGAAAAGTTGAGGCAATTAATACCTGTAGGAGCGAGCTCGCTCGCGAAAAACTTCCAGCCACCGCTGGCTATCGGGTTCCCGCGTTATCGTTCACGACCATCGTCGGAACGCCGCCCGGAGCAGGCTCGCTCCTGCAGGTCAGCACAATTGCGCCAGCGCCGTGGTCAGCCGCGTCATGTGCTCGGCGGTGGTGGTCAGCCCCGGGGTGATGCGGATGCACGGGCCGCACGCCGCGCCAGTGCGTACCACGGTGAACAGGTTGTAGTCCTTGAGCAGCCGCTCGACCATCGCCTGCTGATCGGTCTGTGCGATGAAACGCATGGACGTGATGCCGCAGTACAGTCGCGGGTCGTCCGGGGTCAGGACTTCGATGCCCGGTAGTTCGCGCACGGGGCGGACCCACAGGTTGCGCAGGTAGTTGAGCCGAGAACCCTTGGCCGCCGCGCCGCCCATGGCGTGATGCTCCTCGAGTACCAGCGGCAAGGTCAGCAACGCCGGAATGTTCGGTGTGCTGTACGGCATACGGGCACGAATGTCAGTGACCGGAAAATGCATCTCGCCCATGTCCGGGTCGATGTCGGCCAGGTGTTCGGGTGCAATGTAGATAAAGCCGAGCGTCAGCGGTGCACCGATCCACTTGTGCAGGTTGTAGCCGGCGAAGGCGATACCGAACTCGGCCAGGTCGAATTCGAACTGACCGAGGGCATGGGCACCGTCGAGGATGACGTCGATGCCGTGTTCCTTTGCCGCGGCTGCAATCGCCTGCACCGGCATCACCAGGCCCGTGCGATGGGTGACGTGGGTCAGGGCCATCAGCTTCAGCCGTGGGTGCCGCGCGAAGGTTTCGCGGTAGGTATTGAGCAGGCTGTCGAAGGTTGCGGGGTGGGTGTGTTCGATCTCGATCACTTCAACACCGCGATTACGCGCCAGCCAGCGCATGGCGCCTTTGACCGTGTCGTATTCCAGATCGCAAACCAGTACCTGATCGCCGGGCTGGAGCCGGTTGTAGTTGCGGATCAGCGACTGCAAACCTTCCGACGCGTTGCGGGTCAGGGCGATGCTGTCGGCGGGTACGCCTATCAACCGGGCCAGTTGCGCGCGGATCTTCAGGCTGTCGCCCTGTTCGAAGCGCTGGCGCACATAGACCGAATTGCTGCGGTTGATCAGCTCGATGTTGCGCTGGTATTCCTCGACCACCGTGCGCGACATGCGTCCAAAGTAACCGTTCTCCAGGTTGAGCGGGCCGGGTTCGACATCGTAGCGGTCGGCAAAGGTTTGCCAGAAGGCTTCATCACGGGCGCGGCGGGTGTTGTCGGGCATGGGCTACTCGGTAGGTGTTCAGTGGCGCGGGGCCGGTTTGCCGTGTTTGGCGCGCAGCGGTTCGAGCAAGTCCGACAAACCGTTGTGATCGATCTCCTGCATCAGGGCCAGCAGGCCACCCAACTCGCCATGGGGGAAACCCTCCCGGGCGAACCAGTTCAGGTAAGGGCCGGGCAGGTCGGCAATGATTCGGCCCTTGTACTTGCCGAAGGGCATTTCGCGGGTGATCAGCAGTTCGAGCTTTTCAGGATTCATCGATCGGTCGTCTTGATTTGGTCAGTCTGAAAAATACAGGCATTCCGACAAGCCCCCTCGCCACAGAGGGTTAGCCGATGCTAATCGCTGGCAGCGTGGTCAAGGTCACGCTCTGTTGTTTGCGTGGTGCGAGGATTTCAGCTTCGCCATCCACCACCAGTTCATCGCGCTGGTTGAACACGCGGGTGGCAATGCGTACGCGAAATTTCGGCAGTTTTTCCAGGATTTCCAGGCGCACGGTCAGGGTGTCGCCGATCTTCACCGGTTTCTGAAAGCTCATTTGCTGGCCGATGTAGATGGTCCCCGGTCCAGGCAATTCGCAGGCGACCGCCGCGCTGATCAACGCGCCGCTGAACATGCCATGGGCGATGCGCTCCTTGAACATGGTGCTGGCGGCGTAGTCGGCATCCAGGTGCACCGGGTTGTGATCGCCGGACATCGCGGCGAACAACTGGATGTCGCGCTCTTCGACGGTCTTGCTGAAACTGGCGGTCTGGCCGACTTCGAGGGCTTCGTAAGGGGTGTTGGTAACCTGGGTCATCTGTCTCAATTCCTGTGACGAATTAGAAAATTCACAAAACGCTATTCGGATCGGTGCGGCCGAGGAGTGCTCAAGGCCTGTGCGATCCAGTTCAACACATCGGCGATGATTTCATCGCGGTTGCTCTCGTTGAACAGTTCGTGCCGCGCCTGCGGGTAAACGGTCAGTTGCAGGTGTTGGCTGCCGGCCGCCCGTAGTGCGTCGGCCAGATCCTTGAGACGTTTGCCTTCGCTCACCGGATCACATTCACCGCCAATCACCAGCAGCGGCAGGCCCCGGTCGATCTGGGCGAGATTGGACGCTTTGCTGATTTGCTGCAAGCCACCGAGCAAATCGATCCACAGTTGATTGGTGCAGCGAAAACCACAGAGCGGGTCGTTGACGTACAGATCGACCTGCGCCGGATCACGGCTGAGCCAGTCGAACGGCGTGCGTGCCGGTTTGAATTTGTTGTTGAACGAGCCGAACGACAGCCATTCGATCAAAGCGCTGCGTCCTTTGCCGCCCTGGCGCAGGCGTTCGAGACGGGCGATTTGCCGTGCCGCGCGATAAAGCGCCACAGGCTGGAAGTTCGAGCCGCTGAGGATTGCCCCGTGCAGGCTGGCACTGTGGTGCAGCAGATAGGCCTGGGCGATGTAACTGCCCATGCTGTGACCGAGCAGCACGATCGGGACGCCAGGGTGCTGCTGGCCGATGTGCTGGTTGAGGCAGGCCAGGTCGCTCACGACCTTGCACCAGCCATCGTCATCGGCGAAATGCCCGAGTGTCCCGTTTTCGGCAGTTTTGCCATGTCCACGCAGGTCCGGCGCGCACACGCCATAGCCCTGGTCACAGAGCTTTTGCGCAAGGGGGCCGTAGCGACCGCTGTGTTCGGCCATGCCGTGGGCCAGCAGAATCATTGCCTTGAAGCTGCCGTCGGGTAGCCACTGGTTGACGAAGAGGCGGCTGTGGTCGCTCGTGGTCAGCCAGAAAGTGTCATGGATCATGGCGGTTCCTTTGCATGAGGCTGCCTGGTCGCAAACAGCTCGTTGCAGTTTATAGCGCATCCTTGGCTGGGCGTCTGATCAGCCTACGCCACGGCGAGTAGATTCATACGGTCAATGACGGCTGTGGGCATATTTGCCTGCTACGTCATAACTGCTAGTGTCCGTGAAGCTCCGCTTTTTGCATTTTTTTTGAAAAGTGACAGAAAAGTGGCCCCGGATAGATTCAGGTAAAGAGGACAACAACAATGCAACCTGATTTCTGGAATGACAAACGCCCGGCCGGCGTGCCCATGGATATCGATCTGGGAGCCTACAAGTCGGTAATCGAGGTGTTCGAGCGTTCCTGCAAGAAGTTTGCTGATCGCCCGGCGTTCAGCAACATGGGCGTGACCCTGACCTACGCCGAACTGGAACGCCAGAGCGCTGCCTTCGCCGGTTACCTGCAAGCCCACACCGACCTGGTGCCGGGCGACCGCATCGCGGTGCAGATGCCCAACGTCCTGCATTATCCGATTGCCGTGTTCGGTGCCTTGCGCGCCGGGTTGATCGTGGTCAACACCAACCCGCTGTACACCGCGCGGGAAATGCGTCACCAGTTCAAGGATTCCGGTGCCCGGGCACTGGTGTACCTGAATATGTTCGGCCAGAAAGTCCAGGAAGTGCTCCCCGACACCGATATCCAGTACCTGATCGAAGCGAAGATGGGCGACCTGATGCCCACTGCCAAGGGGTGGCTGGTCAACACTGTAGTGAGCAAGGTCAAGAAGATGGTCCCGGACTATTCCTTGCCCCAGGCCATTTCTTTCAAGAGTGCATTGCACATGGGCCGTGGCCTGGGCATCAAGCCGCTGAGCGTCGGCCTCGACGACATCGCCGTGCTGCAATACACCGGCGGCACCACCGGTCTGGCCAAGGGTGCGATGCTGACGCACGGCAATCTGGTGGCGAACATGCAACAGGCGCGGGCCTGTCTCAGCCAGTCGGCCAGCGACGGCCAGCCGCTGTTGCGCGAAGGCCAGGAGGTGATGATCGCGCCGCTGCCGCTGTACCACATCTATGCTTTCACGGCGAACTGCATGTGCATGATGGTGACGGGCAACCACAACGTGCTGATCACCAACCCGCGTGACATCGGCGGCTTCATCAAGGAGCTGAAGAACTGGCGGTTCTCGGCGTTGCTGGGGCTCAACACGCTGTTCGTAGCGCTGATGGATCACCCGGACTTCAAGACCCTGGACTTCTCCAGCCTCAAGCTCACCAACTCCGGCGGTACTGCGCTGGTCAAGGCCACTGCCGAGCGTTGGGAACAACTGACTGGATGTCGCATCACCGAAGGTTACGGCCTGACCGAAACTTCGCCGGTTGCCTGCGCCAACCCCTACGGCGATCAATCGCGGATTGGCACGGTCGGCATGCCGGTGCCGGGTACCACGCTGAAAGTCATCAATGATGACGGCGTCGAGCAACCTTTGGGAGAACGCGGCGAGTTGTGCATCAAAGGCCCGCAGATCATGAAGGGCTACTGGCAAAAACCCGATGCCACCGCCGAAGTGCTGGATGCCGAGGGCTGGTTCAAGTCCGGTGATATCGCGGTGATCGACCCGGACGGTTTCGTGCGCATCGTCGATCGCAAGAAGGACATGATCATTGTTTCGGGGTTCAACGTGTACCCGAACGAGATCGAAGACGTGGTGATGGCACACCCGAAAGTCGCCAACTGCGCGGTCATCGGTGTGCCCGACGAGCGGTCGGGGGAGGCGGTGAAGTTGTTCGTGGTGGCCCGTGAAGCAGGGGTCAGCCTTGAAGAGTTGAAGGCTTACTGCAAGGAAAACTTCACGGCGTACAAAGTACCGAAGCACATCGTGCTGCGTGAGTCGCTGCCGATGACGCCGGTGGGCAAGATCCTGCGGCGGGAGTTGCGTGATATCGCGTAGCAGGACATAGAGGCCGGCGCGATTCCAAAAGATCGCAGCCTTCGGCAGCTCCTACAGGGATCGCATATCCTTGCAGGAGCTGCCGAAGGCTGCGATCTTTTGCTTTTAGCCCCGGTTTTAGCGGGCCACAGGGCTTTATAGGTCTTTTGCTCTAAAATGACTGCCTGAAAGTCTTGAGTCACAAATGTGACCGTAGAGGCCTCTTTTGGCTCTAGTCGACCCTTGGCAAAGCTGCTACTCTCGGCGCGCTTTGTGACTTCTCGGCCTTCTATCAGCCAGATTCACCAATGACCAAACACCAATAATAATCGCATCAAATGCGGTGCTGAATTCGCGTTGCTGAGGAGTGGGCTTCCATGATCGAAGACTTTTGGAAGGATAAGTACCCAGCTGGGATTGCTGTCGACATCAATCCAGACGAGTATCCGAATATTCAGGCAGTGTTGAAGCAATCCTGCCAACGCTTCGCCAACAAGCCGGCATTCAGCAACCTGGGCAAGACACTCACCTACGGTGAACTGTACGAATTGTCCGGTGCGTTTGCCGCTTACCTGCAACAGCATACCGACTTGCAGCCCGGCGATCGAATCGCCGTGCAACTGCCCAATGTGTTGCAGTACCCGGTTGCCGTCTTCGGGGCCATCCGCGCCGGGCTGATCGTGGTCAACACCAACCCGCTGTACACCGCGCGGGAAATGGAACACCAATTCAACGACTCCGGTGCCAAGGCCCTGGTCTGCCTGGCCAACATGGCGCACCTGGCCCAAACCGTGGTGCCGAAAACCGGCGTCAAGCACGTGATCGTCACCGAAGTCGCCGACCTGCTGCCGCCGCTCAAGCGTCTGCTGATCAACAGCGTCATCAAGTATGTGAAGAAGATGGTGCCGGCCTATCACTTGCCCAAGGCCGTCAAGTTCAACGACGTGCTGAGCAAAGGCCTGGGCCAGCCAGTGGCGGAAGCCAACCCGGCCAGCGGTGATGTCGCGGTACTGCAATACACCGGCGGCACCACCGGCGTGGCCAAGGGCGCGATGCTGACCCACCGCAACCTGGTGGCGAACATGCTGCAGTGCAAGGCGCTGATGGGTTCCAACCTCAATGAAGGTTGCGAGATCCTGATCACGCCGCTGCCGCTGTACCACATCTATGCGTTCACCTTTCACTGCATGGCGATGCTGCTGGCGGGCAACCACAACATCCTGATCAGCAACCCGCGTGACCTGCCGGCGATGGTCAAGGAATTGTCGAAGTGGAAGTTCAGCGGCTTCGTCGGCCTGAACACGCTGTTCGTGGCCCTGTGCAACAACGAAGGCTTCCGCAAGCTGGATTTCTCCGCGCTGAAAGTCACCTTGTCGGGAGGCATGGCCCTGCAACTGGCGGCGGCCGAACGCTGGAAAGCGGTGACCGGTTGCGCCATCTGCGAAGGCTACGGCATGACCGAAACCAGCCCGGTGGCCACGGTGAACCCGATCCAGCACATCCAGGTCGGCACCATCGGCATTCCGGTGCCGTCGACCCTGTGCAAAGTCATCAACGATGCCGGTGTCGAGCAGCCGCTGGGCGAAATCGGCGAGCTGTGCGTGAAAGGCCCGCAGGTCATGAAAGGCTACTGGCAGCGCCAGGAAGCCACCGATGAAATCCTCGACAGCGAAGGCTGGTTGAAGACCGGTGACATCGCGCTGATCCAGCCCGATGGCTACATGCGCATTGTCGATCGCAAGAAAGACATGATCCTGGTGTCCGGTTTCAATGTGTACCCGAACGAGCTCGAAGACGTGCTGGCGACCCTGCCGGGCGTGCTGCAATGCGCGGCCATCGGTGTACCGGACGAGAAGTCGGGCGAGGCGATCAAGATTTTCATCGTTGCCAAGCCGGGCGTGACCCTGACCAAGGAACAGGTGATGGAGCACATGCGCGCCAACGTCACTGGCTACAAGGTCCCGCGCTCCGTGGAGTTCCGCGATGCACTGCCGACCACCAACGTCGGCAAGATCCTGCGTCGTGAATTGCGCGATGAAGAGCTGAAGAAGATCAACGGGAAGAAAGCCACCGCGTAATCAACACAAAAAAGCCCCGCAGATGCGGGGCTTTTTTGTTGAAGATCAAAAGATCGCAGCCTTCGGCAGCTCCTACATGGGATTGCGGTCACCTGTAGGAGCTGCCGAAGGCTGCGATCTTTTCTTTTTACTGGCGGAATGGCGCAAAGTTGACGTTGGTGCCCGTCGGGCGCATGTCCTGCAGGAAGGAGTCCTTGTCGGCGCTCAGTTCCAGGCTCAATGCAGCCTTGCGCTTGCCTTCATTGCGCACCACCAGGCCTTCGAGCTTCTCGCGCAGGAACACGGTCGGCACTTTCAGGTGCAGCAGTTCGTCAGTGTCCGGCGTGTGCATCAGCAGGTGAATCCACTCGTACTGACCGATTGCAAGGCGCGTCACCGGGAGGTCGAACCACCAGATGTTACGGTTACGGTTCAGTTCGGCGAAGTGGCAGTTGTTGACGCCAAGCACAGCACCGCCGAGTTCCTGGTTTCTGCGGGCAATGGCCTGCTTTTTATCGAGTTTCATAACATTCCTACGGGATTGGATCTTCAGCGCCATGGCCTGAACGTGTTGCGCATTCTCGGGGGTTGGCCGGCAAACATAAAGCGCAACCTGCACTGAACGATGAAATGTCGTGGTGAAAATAAATGAAACTCCCTGCAAAAGCCCCCGGTCAACCTTGTGTAACGACTTTTCCTTCGATTCACAGGAGAATTACCATGAGCAGCACAAGCGATAAAATCAAAGGCGTGGCCAATGAAGCCGCCGGCAACATCAAGCAGGGTGTTGGCAAGGTCACCGGCAGCGATAAAATGCGTGCCGAGGGCGTGAGGCAGGAAAGAAAGGGCGAGGCCCAGCAAGCAGTCGGCAAGGCCAAGGATGCGCTGAAAAAAGGTATCGACAAGGCATGATCAGGCCTTGAATGAAAACAGGACGCGGCCATCTTCGGATGGCCGTTTTTGTGTCAGCCTGAACTTGCACTCTGAAATTGTTTCAAAGTCGCCAACTGGGCTACCTTGATGAAGGAAACGGCCCCTGAGTCGCCACGACTTCAACCCAAATGCGTATGCGGCGAATGGAGACGCTAATGATTTTTCCGGACATGAGAGGCTTGCCCCTGCACCGTGTGATGATGCGCACGGTCACCGAGTTCATTGCCGACGAAATGTCGACCTATGCCTCGGCGCTGGCTTATCAAATGCTGTTTTCGCTGTTTCCGTTCATTCTGTTTCTGATTGCCCTGATCGGCTTCCTGCACCTGCCCGACTTTTTCTCCTGGCTGCGCCTGCAATCGGAACTCGTATTGCCGCCCCAGGCACTGGAGCAGGTCAACCCGGTGATCGACCAGCTTCAGCAGTCCAAGGGTGGCTTGCTCTCGGTGGGTATCGTGATTGCGCTGTATACCGCCTCCGCCGGCGTGCGGCTGATGATGAGCGCGATGAACGCTGCCTACGACGTGGTTGAAGGGCGTCCGCTGTGGAAACGCTTTCCGTTGTCGGTCATCTACACCGTCGGCATTGCCGGCATGCTGCTGATCGCCGCAGCGCTGATGGTGCTCGGTCCGCAGGTGATGAGCTGGATCGCTGCGCAAGTCGGCCTTGAGTACTTCATCGTCACGCTCTGGACCATCGCGCGCTGGCCGGTGATCGTGATTCTGATGATGGTCGCGGTGGCGTTGATCTACTACGTCATGCCCGACGTCAAACAGGAATTCCGCTTCATCACCCCAGGCTCAGTGCTGGCGGTGGTGGTGTGGATCATCGCTTCCCTGGGCTTCGGTTTGTACGTCAAGGAGTTCGCCAACTACAACGCCATGTATGGCAGTATCGGTGCGATCATCGTGCTGTTGCTGTACTTCTACATTTCCGCCGCGGTACTGCTGCTGGGCGCGGAGATGAACGCGGTGATCGAGCACATGTCGCGAGAGGGCAAGGACCCTGGCGAAAAAGTGGCTGGCGAGCATGGTCCCGTCCATGAGGAAAAGCACCACGTGTCGGGACTGGGCCGCGATCACTCACACAAACCGACCATGGATGAAACCTGATCATGATTCGTGAAATTCTGAAAATGGGCGATGAGCGCCTGCTGCGCATTGCCCCGCCAGTGCCAGCCGAGATGTTCGACAGCCCCGAGTTGTGGCAACTGATCGATGACATGTTCCAGACCATGGAAAGTGTGGGGGGCGTTGGCCTCGCGGCTCCGCAGATCGGTGTTGACCTGCAACTGGTGATCTTCGGTTTCGAGCACAGTGAGCGTTATCCGGATGCGGAGGCCGTACCGCAGACGATCCTGATCAACCCGTTGATCACACCACTGAGTCCGATCCTGGAAGAGGGTTTCGAAGGCTGTTTGTCCGTACCGGGCCTGCGCGGCGCGGTGCAGCGTTACCAACAGATTCGCTACGACGGCGTCGACCCCAAGGGCGAGCCTATCGTACGCATTGCCTCAGGGTTCCACGCACGGGTGGTGCAACATGAGTGTGATCACCTGATCGGCCGCCTGTACCCGTCGCGCATTACCGACTTCAGCAAGTTCGGCTTCACCGAGGTGATGTTCCCGGATCTGGATCCCTTCGCGGACGACTAAAGCCACCGCCGCTCCCACATTGGATCTCCAACTGGCTTGAGTAAGTTAAACGTTTGGCTCCGACCCCATCGCAATCATCGGCTTGCTGCGCGCATATCGGCTCAAGCGTTCTACCATTGCGTAAGGCATCGGCGGATCGAACGTAAACCCGCGACGCTCATAAAACCCGCGCAAATCCGGATGACAGAACAACCACACCGGCAGTTCGCAATCCTTTACCGCGGCCGCAATCAACCCGGCGGCAATCCCTTGTTCGCGACACCCCGGATCGACAAACAACCCGGTCAGCCAATGCCCACCGGACACCGGACGCAAACACAGCGCGGCAACAATCCGCTCACGCCGGGCCACCCACAGCTGCGCGTCGCGCACGGCTTTCATCGACGACTGGTGAGCGCGGTAGAACTTGTTTATCAATGGCCATAACGGCTCGTCGAGCAGGGTGAATTGGGTATCGGGCATGGTCTCGGACTGTCGGTATGCAAAGCGGGCGATTATAAAAGAACGCGCGCGCCGGGATAGGTGTATACCTGATCTCACATCCCTGTGAGTGGAGTACGCATCATGTCCAAAGGTATGGATTCAAAGAAATCGGCGAAAAAGAAACCGGTGAAAACCGCCATTGAAAAGCGTGCGGACAAGAAAGCCAAGAAGGTCGGCGTGTTCGGTCACTGATTCCGCGTTGATTGATCGCTCCCATGCAACATGGGAGCGATCCTCCAGAAATTAATCTGCAGGATTTCCCAAGGCCATTGCACAGAAGGGGACTGGTCCCCGATCTGAGCAACGCCATGCCCCACTACTTTGATAGCGCCCACCAAGAAGAAATCGAAACCCTGCGTCGACGCTTCACCGCGCGCACCGAATGGCCGACCTGGTGTCTGTTGGTCGGTGTGTATGGCGGCTGGTTTGGCATTGTATTGAACAGCCATCGGCTGGGATTGTGGTGGAGCACCCTGTGGTTGATTCCGTTGCTGGTGCTGTGGTTATCCGTGCAACACGAACTGCTGCACGGTCATCCCACGCGCTGGCCAACCCTGAACAAAATCTTTGGCTATGCGCCGTTTGCCGTCTGGTATCCGTACACCCTGTATCGCGATAGCCATTTGCTGCATCACCGCGACGAGGACCTGACTATCCCCGGTCGCGACCCGGAAAGCCGTTACCTGAGCGCCGAACAGTGGCAGGGCAGTTCACTGCCGGTGCGCAGCCTGCACCGGCTGAACAAAACCGTGCTCGGCCGCTTTGCCCTGGGTGCACCGTTGGCCTTGCTGGCGTTGGCCCGTGAAGAGCTGCAACGTCTGAGAGCGGGCGAGCGCCAGGCCTGGCTGATGTGGTTGAGTCACGGCTCGATGACCGGGTTGATGCTGCTGTTCATCGCGAACCTCAGCGTATTGCCGGTTTGGCATTACCTGTTTTTGATCAGTGTACCGGCGCTGTCGATCGCCATGATTCGCTCCTACTATGAACATCGACCTCACGCGTCGCCGGAGCAACGCACGGTGCTCAATGAAGCGGCGTGGCCGTGGCGCTGGCTGTTCCTGAACCTCAATTTTCATCTGGTGCATCACGAGTTGCCGGGGTTGCCCTGGTACGACTTGCCCCGCGCTTACCGGGCCCGCCGCGAGCAATGGCTGGTGCGTAGCGGCGGGTTTCTGGTGCGGGGTTATGGGCAGTTGTGGCGTGAACATGGAGTGAAGGCCATCGACAGCCCGAGGCATCCGTTTTACTGATGCCTGATCACCAACGAGCCCTGTAGGAGCGGGCTTGCCCGCGAAGAGGCCGGCACACCCAGCATCAATGTTGCCAGGCAGAACGCTTTCGCGAGCAAGCCCGCTCCCACATTGGATTCACGCTGCTCTGGAACATTTCGATGACCCAACACATCGCCGAACTGCTGATGTACACCGCCCCCGAACCCATCCACCAGGCCAACGAACGCTGGCTGGCGCGAATCCTCGAGCACCTGGGCGACACCCGCAGTGATGCCGAAGGCCTGTCACTGCTGGACCTGTGGCTGTCGCCGCACTTGCTGCTCACACAAACCTGCGGCTATCCGCTGATGACGGCATTGCGCGGCAAGGTCCGGGTGCTGGGCCGCCCTCGTTACGAACTGCCGGACAGCAGTGGCGGCAATCATTGCAGCCTGATTCTGGGACGCCTTGATGATGCACGGCCAACCCTGGCGGATTTTCGCGGCAGCCGAGGCGTGATCAATGGCCAGGACTCCAACAGCGGCATGAATTTGCTGCGCCACCGGTTGGCGCCGCTGCAACGTGACGGGCGGTTTTTTGCTCAGGTCGGAATCAGCGGCAGTCATCGCGAAAGCCTGCGCTGGTTACGCGAAGACCTTGCCGATCTGGCGGCCATCGACAGCGTGACCTTTGCCTATCTGGCGCGCCACGCTGCAGAGGAAGTGGCCGGTTTGCGCGTGATTGCCCGCAGTGCGCTCAGTCCTGCCTTACCGTTCATTACCGCCGCGACGGTCAGCGATGAGCAGGCCGTTGAGCTCTTGCGGGTGATGAACCTGGCGTTGCGCGAGTTGCCGGACGTTGCCCAAACCCTCGGTTTACCGGAGGTACTGCCCGCCAGCGAAATCGACTATCAGGTTGTGCTCGACTATCAACGTGAGGCCGAAACATTGGGTTATGGACGATTGAGGTGATAGGTCCATTTTCGCTGTAGGAGCGAGCTTGCTCCGGGCGGCGTTCCGACGAAAGCGGCCTATCAGGCACACCTTTGTTTAATTCTATAAACGAATATAAAAATAAGTTTTAAATATTATTAATGAATAAGGCTCCTTGCTAGGATTCGCCTCACCGGACCACCGGACATTCAGCGACCCCTAACCCAGGAGCCCCTATGTCCGGCGCCGATATTCTTCATCGCAAACACGTGGACGGATTGTTCCGTGCTCACTACCACTGGCTCTGCACGCGCCTGCGTCAGTCTCTGAACGATGCCGCCGCTGTCGAAGACATTGCCTGCGAAACCTTCGTGCAATTGCTCCAGGCCCCTGGCCTGACGGCCATCCGTGAACCCCGTGCCTTGCTCACCACCATCGCCCGGCGCCTGCTCTATCAGCGTTGGCGTCGAGGTGATCTGGAGCGCCAGTATCTTCAGCAACTGCAACAGGCCGAGCCGATACACGCCGAATCGCCGGAGGCACTGGCTCAGATGTCCCAGACCCTGACCCGTGTGGATCGCAGTCTTCAGCGGCTGCCAGGCAAAGTGCGTTCGACCTTCCTGCTGTCGCGGATCGACGGCCTGACCTATCCGCAAATTGCCGCTGCGCTGGGCATCTCGTTGCGTTCAGTCAGCGACTACATGACCCGTTCCCAGGCCCTGTGCGACCGGCACAGCGCCAACCAATCCCTGAACCGTCCACTCCAGAACAAGAGGTCCGCATGAGATCGATCAAAACCCTGCTCGGCAGTTCGTTGCTGGCCCTGAGCCTGTTGTCCCACCCGGCCTCGGCCACGGAAAAAGCCGCGCCTATCCACTTTGGCGACATCACCTGGGAAAGCGGCAGCCTCATCACCGAAATCCTGCGCCTGATCGTTGAAAAAGGTTACGGCTACCCGACCGACACGCTCCCGGGCAGCACCGTCAGCCTTGAAGCGGCGCTGGCCAAAAACGATATCCAGGTCATCGGTGAAGAGTGGGCCGGACGCAGTCCCGCCTGGGTCAAGGCGGCGGCGGAGGGCAAGGTGTTTGGCCTCGGCGATACGGTCAAAGGCGCCACTGAAGGCTGGTGGGTGCCGGAGTACGTGATCAAGGGCGATCCCGAGCGCGGCATCAAGCCCTTGGCTCCGGAGCTGAAATCCGTTGCTGATCTGGCGAAGTACAAGGACGTGTTCCGCGACCCTGAAGACCCGAGCCGCGGGCGCTTCCTCAACAGCCCGACCGGTTGGACCTCGGAAATCGTCAACAGCCAGAAACTCAAGGCCTATGACCTGACCGCCAGCTACGTCAACTTCCGCACCGGGTCCGGTGCCGCACTGGATGCCGAGGTGGCGTCGTCGATCCGCCGTGGCAAACCGGTGCTGTTCTACTACTGGTCGCCGACACCGCTATTGGGGCGTTTCAAACTGGTGAAACTCGACGAACCGCCGTTCGATGCCGAAGCCTGGAAAACCCTGGCCGACGCCAACAACCCGAACCCCAAAGGCACGCGCTCGATGCCGGCGAGCCTGGCCATCGGCGTATCGGCACCGTTCAAGGCGCAATACCCGGACCTGGTGACGTTCTTTGAAAAGGTCGATTTGCCGATCGATCTGTTGAACCAGACCTTGGGCCAGATGAGTGAAAAGCGGCAGAAACCCCGCGAAGTCGCCGAAGCGTTTTTGCGTGAGCAGCCGCAGGTGTGGAAGGGCTGGGTGCCGGGGGAGGTGGCCACCAAGGTGAGTGCCAGCTTGTAGTTTTGTAGTGTCTGGAAGGTAGCCATCGCGAGCTTGCTCGCGATGCGATTTGAAGCCTTACGCCAACTCGGCGACCAGTGCCGCTTTCACCGCCGGCCGCTGATCCACCCTGGCTTGAAATCTTGCCAACGCCGGCCATTCATTCAATTCAATGTCGAACAACCGAGCCCAACGCAGCACCGTAAACAAATACGCATCAGCAATGCTGAACCCGCCCGCCATCAAGTAATCCTGCCGCTCCAACGTCTGGTTCAACACGGCCAAACGCTTGAACAGTTTCTCCTTGATCAACGCTTTCACTTCATCCGGAAACCGTGCGTTAAACAGCCAACCGAGCCCGCCATGAATCTCCGTCGAGATGAAGTTCAGGCATTCCTGCAACCGTACTCGCTCGAATGTCCCCTGCGCTGCGGCCAGTTTCGCTTGCGGCTGTAGATCAGCCAGGTATTGCAGAATCGCCGGCCCTTCGGTCAGCACTTCGCCGTTATCCAGTTGCAAGGCAGCGACGTAACCCTTGGGGTTGATGGCGAGAAAGTCGTCGCCGTCGGCCGTGGTTTTGCTGATGTTGTCGACACGGATCAAATGGAAAGGCAGTTCCAGTTCACGCAGCACGATATGCGGCGCCAGCGAGCAGGCTTGTGGGGCGTAATACAGCTTCATGGGACGGGCTCTGGATGTGGATTTACGCCAGTGTCATAGTGCCCAGTGCCCCCGGTAAAATTAATTTTTCAGAAAACTACCATAAGGAAAGCTACTGCCATGATGAACCTGATGCACTGGCGAATGGTGGTGGCCGTGGCAGACACCGGCAACATCACCCGGGCCGCCGAACGGGTCGGCATGACCCAGTCAGGCGCCAGCCAGGCCCTGGCATTGATCGAGGAAAACCTCGGTGTTCAATTGTTCACCCGGGAAAACCGCCAGACATTGCCGACAGCCATCGGCCTGCCGGTCATCGAGCAGGCACGGACCATGCTCGGCGCGCTGCAGGCCATTCGCAGCACCGTCGAGGCCGCAAAAGGTGTTGAACGCGGGACGATTCGCCTGGCCAGTTTTCCCATGGTACTGGCGACCTTTCTGCCGCCGTTGCTGCGTCAGTTCAACCGGCTTTACCCCGGCATCGAGGTGGTCGCCCTGGAAGTCAGCGATGACGAAGTGGAAACCCTGCTCGGCGCGGGGCTGGTGGATGTCGGCGTGGTGCTCAATCCGTCTGCCGAGCGCAAGGCCAGTCCTTTGGGACGCGATGCCTGGATGGCGGTATTGCCCGGGGGCCATCCGCTGGCGCGGCGTTCCCATGAAGAAGGCGTCTGCCTCGAAGAGTTGGTGACGCAACCTTTTGTACTGGCCACGGGCGGTTGTTCGACCAATGCGCGAAGCCTGGCTGCCGATGCGGGGCTGCAACTGCAGGATGTGCGCGTCGAGGTCCGTGAGTGGAGCAGTGCGTTCACCCTGGTGCGGGAAAACCTCGGCGTGAGCCTGGTGCCGGAGATGACGCTGCCGGGCAATCGGCAAGGTTTGCGCGTCGTACCGGTGTTGCCGCGGATCGAGCGCGAGTTTGCCTTGGTGGTCGCGGCGAACAAACCGCCGTCGGCGGCGGTGCAGGCGCTGCTGGACATGCTCGACGGACGGTAACCCCCGACAAGCTGCTGAACCGATTTTGTCCTCAATGCTGGCCGACTAGTGGCCTTGAAAGCCCAAGGTTGCCTCGCTGTGTGGCGATCCAGGCGGCAACCTGCGGCCATTCAAGGCAAGCCATTGCAGCAATGCTTCAGGAAACCGGGGTGTTGCGCCAGGCGTTTGAAATATTCATCGACGGCGGGGTAGTCGGGACGGTCGATCGGCGTCATCAGCCAGCGATTGACCGACAAACCGATGACAACGTCGGCGAGAGTAAACTGTGGTCCGGCGACATACGCCTTGGTGGTCGCGAGTTGATGTTCGAGGATGCCCATCTTCTGGTTCCAGCCGCGGATGCCGACGTCGATGCGATGCGCGTCCTGGAACTCCGGGTCCTTGCGCACCAGTGCCATGAACGCATAACTCCACGATGGATTGAGCTCGGTGGCTTGCCAGTCCATCCACTGTTCCACCCGGGCGCGTGCCGCGGGTTCGCCAGGCAGCAGCTCGTGGTGGTGTTGGTGTTTGCCGGCCAGATAGCGGCAGATGGTATTGGATTCCCACAACACGCCGGCTTCATCGATGATCACCGGCACCTGTGCGTTGGGATTGAAGCGCAGGAACTCGGGGCTGTGGGTGGACGCGAAGCCACTGCCCCAGTCCTCGCGTTCGTAGGTTATGCCCAGCTCCTCACAGGTCCACAGGACTTTTCGGACGTTGATGGACGAGGCTTTGCCGAGAATCTTCAATGTGTGTTCCATTTGAGCTACTCCATCGCGAAAGGCGTAGGTGTAATTGTAGGAGTGGTCTGTAGGAAAGGCGTTTCGACAGGTTTCCGCTGCCTACGATTTATTGCGTCATTGCCTACAACTACGCCAGAATCCGCCGGCTTGTGCGCCTGGTATCCGGACTCTATCGTTCCGCGTCGCTGCAAATTCAGCGATCGGGTTTCGCAGCCCGGGTATCTCTAGACGCATGGCGTCCACCGTTCGTGATCAGGTGATTTTGTGCCTGGCAGTTCACGTTATGGCGGCTGTGTGTGGGAGACCTTCGGGTCTACCGGGTTCTAGAGTCCCGGTCTGCGACCCGCGTACAGCTGCCACCCTTCGTATCGCAGCGAGACGTGGCAGCTCCATTACTCTAGGAGCATCACCATGTTCAAACCCACGCCGAACCCCCCACGCAATCCCAGCCCAATGTTCTCCATCTCACCCGGTATCAATAACGAAACTCTGTTGGCGCACGCCTGCGAATCGTTGGCCTCGGCGAGCGTCATGACCAATGACTTTGCTGCTTTTCTGGAAGGCAGTCAGCGCAATACGGCGCTGGCGATCGCACAGATCATAATGCTGGCCACAATGGACAGTGTTGATTCAGGTGCTCTGGAGAACCTTCAACTTAAACCCCATATTTTTTTCGCGTTGCGGGTCTTGGGCAGGCAGTTGCAGCCCGGGAATAATATGGTCTGTATCCGGAGGATCAACTACGGAGTTTCGATTCTCGTCGAACTGATCAGGTCTTTGACTACAGTTGACTGATTCGATTTTCGCGTGGCCAATCCAAGTATCGCCTTCGGCCAATCAAGCTGAAGTGCTCTGTAGTGCAGGTCAGCGCGTTGAATTCGTTGCATCGATGCGGGTACTACCGCAATACCCATCCCGGCAGATACCAGGTTTACAGCGGAAGATAGTTGGGGGGCCTGCTGACGGATGGTCGGATTGAACCCGGATTGCCGGCAAGCGGCCACGATATCCGCACTCAGCCCATAACCGGATTTGCGTGAATACAGGATGAAATTCTCCTGCCGTAAATCAGCAAGCGACAGACGCTTGCGTGACGTTAATGGGTGGCCGTCAGGCAGGACAACAATAAGTGGTTCTTCGGATAAGGTGATGAAGTCAATGTCGCCGCCCATAGCAAACGGAGGCCTGACAAACGCAGCGTCAATTTCTCCACGGCCGAGCCTGGAAATAAGAGATTCGCTATCGTTCTCCTCAAGGTTTACCTCCACCTTGGGGTGTTGTCGCTGGTAACGGCTGATCAAACCGGTGACGGTATCATTGAACGAAGCGGATTCGGTGAACCCCAGGTTCAACGAGCCGATCTCTCCTCGTGCAGCGCGCCGCGCATTTTTTTGGGCGTCCTCGGCACGCGCAAGAATATCTTGTGCCGAGACCAGAAATACCCTGCCAGCATCACTGAGTATGACGCCGCGTCCTACCCGGTGAAAAAGCGGCGTACCAATTTCATCCTCCAAATCACGTATTTGCTGTCCAAGCGGGGGTTGGGCGATCCCAAGTTGTTCGGCGGCTCGTGTGAAATTCTCCGCTTGGGCCGTGACTACGAAATAACGTAGATGCCTGAGTTCCAATTAGGACTCCAAAGATACTAATTCTGTATTTTCTAAATATTAGACATTTTATTTGTCTGCCGCCATGCTTCTTCTGCGTCAAAAATACCGTCAGTGCTTCGGTCAGAACGTTTACGGTCCGAGAATTAGGAGAGCTTCATATGAAACCAACTCGATATCTGCGTGAAAAACTATCCTCAGGTTCTCCTGTGATAGCACCAGGCGCTTATGACGGTATATCCGCTCGACTGGTTGCCATGGCGGGTTTCGACGCGGTCTATGCCAGCGGTGGTGCGATTGCGCGTGCTGCTGGATACCCGGACATCGGTCTACTGAGCTTCAGCGAAGTATTAGAACGGATCGAGAAAATTGTTGAAGCAAGTGGCTTGCCAGTGATTGCAGACGCCGATACGGGATTTGGGGGATCAGCCAATGTTCAGCGCACGGTTCGAGCTCTTGAGCGTGCCGGTGTCGCCGCCTTCCACCTTGAGGATCAATCGTTTCCCAAGCGCTGCGGCCATCTGGACAACAAAAAATTAATAGATGTAAGCGAGATGTGCCTAAAAATTCGGATTGCACGCCATACGCTGATCGATCAGGACTGCATGATTATTGCCCGTACCGATGCAATTGCGACAGAAGGTTTTGAGTCTGCGTTAAGCCGAGCCGAGCAGTATGTGAAGGCAGGTGCAGACATGATTTTCGTAGAAGCCCCGGAGACACTGGATCAAATTCGCACGATTGCCCGGCGCATCCCAGGGCCAAAACTGATGAATATGTTCTACGGTGGCAAGACTCCCTTAATGCCCATTGAAGAACTGTCCTCTCTTGGCTACCAGCTCGTCATTATTCCTTCGGATATGCAGCGCGCTGCAATACACGCGATGCAAGTCGTTCTGACTGAGATCAAACGCACAGGGGATAGCAGCGCCATGGCAGCACAATTGACGAGTTTCGAGGAGCGCGAAAAAATCGTTCAGACCAGCCGGTATCTTGCCTTGGACTTGTTATAAACCCAGCTATGAAGTCGGGCCTCAGGAACTGAGAAAGTTCAAGATGTAAACCGAGTCCTCGGAACATAGGAAAGTGATATGGATGTTCAACTCATAACAGTGGCCGGTTTGGTAACTGTGACAATCGCGTTATGGGCAACACGTAGACTTCCTGAGTACTTGACTGCACTTATGTTCTTCGCGACCGCGATGATCCTCCATGTCGCTCCTGCTTCCTTGATTTTCTCTGGGTTTACCTCCGCCGCATTCTGGCTCGTTATCAGTGGCTATGTCATTGGAATCGCTATCCGCAAGACAGGATTGGCTTCTCGATGTGCGAGGGTGCTCGCGGTTCATCTTTCCAGATCATATCCACAAATGGTCCTTGGAATTGTCGGCCTCACTTACGCGCTCGCTTTTGTTATGCCTTCCAATATGGGGCGTATTGCGCTACTGATGCCGATTGTCCTGGCGCTTGCTGATCGAGTGGGTTTCAGGGAGAAAAGTCCAGGGCGTATTGGTCTTTCACTTGCTGTCGGCTTTGGAACCTTCCAGCTTTCGGCATCCATTCTGCCGGCGAACGTTCCAAATCTTGTCATGGCGGGGGCCATCGATACCACGTACGGGTTGCAGTTATCCTATCTGCCCTATTTGATATTGCATGCACCCGTACTTGGCATTCTCAAGGGGCTTGCACTATGTGCATGTATCGTCTGGTTGTTTCCAGATAAAGCGGGAAAAAGCACAGAGGTGGAACCTGCTCGCCCTTTGAGTCCTAAGGAAAAGAGGTTGGGTATCCTTCTTTTGATGACTCTGGGACTCTGGCTTACTGACTCCTTACACGGCATTTCCCCTGCATGGGTCGGTCTCGTGGCAGCTTGCGTATGCCTCCTTCCACAAGTCGGCTTTGTATCCAGTGAAGAGTTTGGTCAAGAGGTAAACCATCGGACGGCAGTCTATGTCGCAGCAATCCTCGGACTCGCCGCACTTGTAGGACAAAGCGGACTTGGAACATTAATTGGTAATGAAGTACTTACCCTCGCACCGTTGGATCCGGCTTCACCGTTCGGCAGCTACACCTCAATCGTAGGTCTTTCCACGCTGCTAAATTTTGTGGTTACAGCGAACGGAGTACCAGCGCTATTTACTCCCTTGGCACAGTCGTTAGCCACCGCATCCGGACTGCCGTTACTTAGTGTTCTAATGATTCAGGTCATCGGGTTTTCAACACCGCTCCTGCCTTACCAAGCCTCTCCGATTGTTCTCGCTATTGAAATGGGAAGAATCCCTTTCATGGCAGCGTTACGATTGAGTCTTGCGCTTGCATTCATTACGTATGTTGTATTGGTTCCCATCAATTACGGATGGTTCGTCTTTCTGGGTTGGTTGCCGTGATCCTGCAGCCAAAACTGTGACCCGTTCTTATGGGAACTGATCCCGACACGGCAGACACGGCAAACTCCTTGAACCGTGTCGCCGAACGTGTCTTTAAGTACTCTCGCGCACCTTCAACTCAAACCCCATGTCCTGCACCGGTTTGGCCACGGTGTTGCCGGCCATCAGCGTCAGCATCTGCTCCGCCGCGCGGCGGCCGATGGCTTCGCGTGGGGTGTTGATGCTGCTCAGGCGCGGAACCATGTGTTCGGACATGGGCAAGTCGTTGAAGCCGAGGATCGCCACTTGCTCGGGGATCTTGATTCCGTGTCGCATGGCTTCAAGCAAGGCGCCCTGGGCCAGGTCGTCGTTACCGAAGAAGATCGCATCGACATCCGGATGACTGGCCAGCAGTTGCAGGAACAGTTCGCCGCCGAGGCCGACGGAGGATGAGCGGGGCGTCAGCACTTCCAGGTCCGGGTCATACAAACCGGCCTTTTGCAGGGCTTTGCGGAAGCCTTCGCCACGGAGCAAGGTGCGCTGGTCGAGTTGCGCGCCGATGTAGGCCAGACGTTTGCGACCCCGGGACAACAAATGCTCGGCCGCGGTTTCACCGGCGGCCAGTTGCGAGAAGCCGACGCAATTGAGCCCGGCCGCACTGTCCAGCTCCATCATGTACACGCAAGGAATGTTGCTGGCTTCGATCATCCGCCGCGAACTTTCGGTGCGATCGAAACCGGTCAGCAGCAGGCCTCGGGGTTGATAGGCCATGTAATTTCGCAGCAGGTTTTCTTCTTCATCGCGGGAGTAGTGGAAGTTGCCGATCAGCACTTCGAAGCCCTTGGGGCGCAAGACCCGATGAATGGCTTCCAGGGTGTCGATGAACAGCAGGTTGGACAGCGACGGCACCAATACCACCACCGACTGGCTCTGGGCCGAGGCCAGAGCACGGGCGGCAGGGTTGACCACATAGTTGAGTTCCAGCGCCGCTTTCTGCACCTTTTCCACCAGTTCAGTGGCCACGGTGCTGACGCCCCGCAGGGCGCGGGAGGCGGTGATCGGGCTGACGCCGGCCAGTCGGGCAACTTCGTTCAGGGTAGGGCGGCCAGTGGTGCGGGTATTTTTATCGTTCTTGGTTGTGTTCATCGACGGCTTGCCAAACAAAATTCAAGGCACTAAGGTAGCGCTGTCTCGATGCAGCTGCAAATGCGTGAGCGAGGGTTCGCCTGATCCTCGCTTTTTGGTGTCGGGACCTAACCTGCTGCAACCCATAAAATGACAAGAAAGGCGTCGGCAACTTCTGCTTTTGATCTAGTGTCATAACTGGCAAAGGTAGCGCTGTCTGCGCGCTGAGGTGTTACATGAATCATCCCATCACCGCCCTGGTCATCATGGGCGTTGCCGGTTGCGGCAAGACGTGCGTCAGCGAGGCCCTGTGCCATTTGAGCGGCGCCACGGCCATTGAAGGCGACTCTTTCCACCCTGCCGCCAATATCGAAAAGATGAGCGCGGGGATCCCCCTGAACGATGAAGACCGCGCCGGCTGGCTCGACAGCCTGTGCGATGAACTGCGCCGTGTCGACGCCAAGGGCCAGCGCCCGGTGCTGACGTGTTCGGCGCTCAAACACATCTATCGCGAACGTTTGCGCAGTGCCTTGCCGGGCCTGGGCTTCGTGTTCCTTGAACTGACCCCCGAAGTGGCCACCGACCGCGTCTCCCATCGGCCAGGCCACTTCATGCCGTCGACCCTGATCGACAGCCAGTTCGCCACCCTCGAATCGCCCGTCGGCGAGCCGTTGACCCTGGCGCTGGATGCTTCGACCCATAGCGTCGATGAACTGGCCGTTCAGGCTCACCACTGGTGGCTTGAGCATGGCTTGAAGCGTGCCGGTTAATTTTGCTTGCAGAGATAGCGCTGTCCTTATGGCTTTCGAATTTCCCGCTTTAATAACAACAACAACCAGGAGACACCCCTAATGTTTGGCATGTCCCACGAGACGTTCCTGCTGCTCGATGCAGTTGTCACGGTGATCGGGCTTATCGTCCTGATTACCAAGTTCAAGTTGCACCCGTTCATTGCCCTGATCATTGCCGCCGCTTTCCTCGGGCTGACCTCCGGCATGCCGATCGGCACCATCATCAAGGCGTTCCAGGACGGCTTCGGTGGCGTGCTTGGCTTTGTCGGCATCATCCTCGCGCTGGGCACGATGCTCGGCAAAATGATGGCCGAATCGGGTGGTGCGGATCAGATTGCGCAGACATTGATCCGCGCCTTCGGCAAGGACAAGGTGCAGTGGGCGATGATGTTCGCTGCGTTCCTGGTCGGTATTCCGCTGTTCTTCGAGATCGGCTTCGTGCTGCTGATCCCGTTGGTGTTCATCGTGGCCCGCCGCACCGGCGTGTCGATCATCAAGATCGGTATCCCGTTGCTGGCCGGTCTGTCCGCCGTGCACGGCCTGGTGCCACCGCACCCGGGTCCGCTGCTGGCCATCGGTGTGTTCGGTGCCGACATCGGCAAAACCATTCTGTACGGCCTGATCGTTGCGCTGCCAACCGCCATCATCGCTGGCCCGATCTTCGGTACGTTCATTGCCAAGCACATTCCCGGTCATCCGAATCAGGAACTGGTGGATCAACTGGTGCGCGATGAGGATGCAGGCGATCTGCCTAGCTTCGGCATTACCCTGATCACTGTGCTGTCACCCGTGTTCCTGATGTTGCTCAAGACCTTTGCCGATGTGGTGCTGCCGGACGGCAACTTCTTCCGCACTTTCATGGACCTGATCGGTCACCCGATCTCGGCCCTCCTGCTGGCGTTGCTGCTGTCGCTGTACACCTTCGGCTACAAGCAGGGCATCGGTTCGCAACAGATGCTCAAATGGCTGGATGCGAGCCTTGCACCGACCGCCGCGATCATCCTGATCATCGGTGCCGGTGGTGGCTTCAAGCAGATGCTGGTAACCAGTGGTGTAGGTGATGTGATCGGTCACATGGCGGTGGCTGCACAGATATCGCCGATCCTGCTGGCCTGGCTGGTGGCAGCGGTGATTCGTATCGCGACCGGTTCGGCGACCGTGGCGACCATTACCGGTGCCGGTATCGTAGTGCCGGTGGTGGGGATGATTCCGGGTGTGAACCGTGAGTTGCTGGTGCTGGCCACTGGTGCAGGTTCGTTGATCCTGTCCCACGTCAACGACGCCGGTTTCTGGCTGGTGAAGCAGTACTTCAACATGACCGTGGCGGAAACCTTCAAGACCTGGACGGCGATGGAGACCATCCTCTCCGTGGTCGGCCTGGGCTTTATTCTGTTGTTGTCGTTGTTCGTCTGATTCA